>CAIRBF010000347.1 GCA_903876715.1 uncultured beta proteobacterium | reverse complement strand
TTGCCCGGGGGCTTCATCGGCGTTCACTCCGGGCTCGTCGTGGCCGCGCGCACCGAATCCGAACTCGCCTCGGTGATCGCCCATGAGATCGGGCACGTCACGCAAAGGCATATTGCGCGGATGCTCGCGCAGCAGCGGCAGTCCACGCCTGCGGTCGTCGCAGCCATGCTGCTTGCGGCGCTGGTTGCCCGGTCCAACCCCGAGGCCGCGGTCGGCGCGATGACCATGGCGGCAGGCGCGCAGCAGCAGCAGATGCTGGCGTTCTCGCGCGACGCGGAGCGGGAGGCGGACCGGATCGGTCTGGACACGCTGCGTGGCGCGGGCTTCGACCCCACCGGCATGGTCGACTTCTTCGGGCGTCTGCAGCAGGCCAATCGCCTCTACGACGGCAACGCTCCGGCCTACATGCGCAGTCATCCGTTGACCGTCGAGCGCATTGCCGACATGCGGGCCAGGATTCGCGATGAGCGCTACCGGCAGCGTGTGGACAGCATCGAGCTCCGGTTGCTCCGGGCGCGGCTGGGTGTGCTCGGCAACACGGGTGTCGACGCGCTGCGCGCCTCGCGCGCTCGGCTCGAACGCGGCCTGCGCGACCGGTCCGAACCGGATGAGGTGGCCGCCTGGTTTGCGCTGGCGGTGACCGCACTCGCGCAGCGGGACTTCCCGGTCGCGCAGGACGCGGTGGAAAGCGTGCGGGCACGGCTGCCGGGCAGTCATCCCTACGTGGAGCGGCTGGCCGGTGAGATCCGGCTGGCCCAGGGAGACGCGCGCGGCGCGCTGTCGATCGCCCAAACCGCATCCAGGCGTTTCTTCGGTGCCCGCGCGCTCAGCCACCTCCAGGCGCGTGCACTGATCGAGATGGGCGAGTTGCAGCAGGCTGCCACCTTCCTCGAGGATCAGCTCGCGCTCTACAAGGCCGACCCGGCGCTCTGGCAATTGATGTCCCGCGTTCGCAGCGGCCTGGGGCAGACCGCGCTTGCGCATCGTGCCGTGGCCGAGGAATACGCGCTGGTCGGCGGCTGGCTCGCGGCGGTCGAGCAATTGCGACTCGCCCAGCGCGCAGGCGCGCTCGATTTCTACACCGCGTCCGAAGTCGACGCGCGGCTGCGCGAGTTTCAGGCGGAGTACGCGCGCGAGCAGCAGGACCGCGCACGGAACCGGTGACCCATGACGCGTCCCGCGTCACACAGGAGGAAACGAGGATGCAAACGGATACGCAGCGCACGGTCGACATCGATGTGCTCCGACGCTGGGTGGGTCGGCAGGAGGTGCTGGAGGACCGGATCGACGCCGGGCCGGCGCGCAGGATGCGCGCGACCCTGGACGGGCTGGTCGGCAATCCGGCCCTGACCGGCGACGCAGGCGCCTCGTTCGGCGCGCCCGGGCAGACGTTGCCGCCGCCCTGGCACTGGATCTATTTCCTGCCCGAGCCGCCACGCACCGGACTGGGCGGCGACGGGCATCCGAAGCTCGGCGGCCTGCTGCCGCCGGTCGCGCTGCCACGCAGGATGTGGGCCGGCAGCCGGCTCGTGTTTCATGACGGCCTCCGGATCGGAGAGGTCGCCCGCAAGGTCTCGACGGTGCGCGATGTGCAGATGAAGGAAGGCCGCAGCGGTCGGCTGTGCTTCGTCACGATGCACCACGAGGTCTTCTCGGGGGATGTGCTGAAGATCACCGAGGAACAGGACATCGTCTATCGCGAGGAGGCCGCGCCGGGCGACAAGCCGGCGGCGCCCCAGCCCGCCCCCGGTGGCGCGCAGTTCAGCCGGCAGGTGGATCCGGACCCGGTGCTGCTGTTCCGCTATTCGGCGCTCACCTTCAACTCCCATCGCATCCACTATGACCGGCCCTACAACGCGGAGGTGGAAGGCTACGCGGGGCTGGTCGTGCACGGGCCGCTGATCGCCACGCTGCTGCTCGACAGTGCGATCGAGCAGGCCGCGGTCAGAGGCCGCAGGCTGACGGAGTTCTCGTTTCGTGCGGTCTCGCCCTTGCTCGACACTGCGCCGTTCAAGGTGGCGGGTGCTGCCGAGGGCGACACGCTCAAGCTCTGGGCCGAGGGCGCCGATGGGCGGCTGGCCACGCAGGCGAGCGCAATCCTGGCCTGAGGCGGCGCCGGAGCCTTTCAGTCGCGTGGCCGCCGGCGCCAGGGCAGGCGGGCTTCCGGAGGCAATGGGTGCACCTCGAAGCGCGCGCCCTGCAGCGTGAGGGCTGCGCGTCGCCCGGGCGCCTCATCCTCCTCGAGATCCAGCGCGGCCAGGTCCAGGTCGTGCACTGCGCCCGGCCCGAGATCGGTGACCAGGATCAGGTCGCCCTCGAGTGTGCGCCACGCGCATTCGACCCGCTCGACCAGGACACCGGTGTGCGTGACCAGCCGCGCGGCTGCACCGCTGTCCAGGACCCGCAAGACCCACGGCGCGAGCTCGGTGTCCACGAACACGCGCTGCGGGCCGTTCTGCCAGAACCAGCGGCCCCGGTCGTCATGCGCGTAGTTGCGGCCGATGAACTCGACGATCTGCGGGCTCGTGATCGGGCTGCCCATGCCGTGCACGCGTTCGTCGAACCCCGGCATGCCGCGGTCGATCAGCATCCACCGCCCCCGACGGTCGAGGCGCAGCCAGCCGAACACCGCAGGCACATCCGGCCAGCGTGCCATTGCCTGCAGCACCAGTTCATCCATCGGTTCCTGACTCCGGTGTGTAGGTGTCGGGGCGCACGGCCGCCGCC
>CAIRBF010000346.1 GCA_903876715.1 uncultured beta proteobacterium | reverse complement strand
TCCTCGCCGGCGACGACGAAGTGCGTCTTCTTCGAGACCGAGCCGGCGACCTTGCCGCCAGCGGCCTCAATCAGCGCGCGGGCCTCGTCACGGGTGAGCGTGGGCAGCGTGCCGGTGAGCACCAGGGTCTGGCCGGCCAGCAGCCCCGGCGGGGCCACCGCTGCGCCCTCGTGCTCGTCCCAGCCCACCCCGGCGGCGCGCAAGGCGTGGACGATCTCGCGGTGGTGCGGCTGCGCGAAGAAGGTGTGGATGCTGCGCGCCACGACCGGGCCGACGTCATTGACCTGCAGCAGCTCGGCCTCGTCGGCGTCCATCAGGCGGTCGATGCTGCCGAAGTGACGCGCCAGGTCTCGCGCCGTCGCCTCGCCCACGTGCCGGATGCCGAGCCCGAAGATGAAGCGCGCCAGCGTGGTGCGGCGGCTGCGGTCGATCGCGGCCACGACGTTGGCGGCGCTCTTGTCGGCCATGCGCTCCAGCGCGGCGAGCTTGGCCACGCCCAGGGTGTAGAGGTCAGGCAAGGTGCGCACGATGCCACCGTCGACGAGCTGCTCGACGAGCTTGTCGCCCAGGCCCTCGATGTCCAGCGCGCGCCGCCCGGCGAAGTGCAGCAGCGCCTGCTTGCGTTGCGCCGCGCAGTACAGGCCGCCGCTGCAGCGGTGGTCGATGCCACCCTGCTCGCGCTGCACCGGGCTGTCGCACACCGGGCAGCGAGACGGCATGCGGAAGTTCGGCACGTAGGCGGCGCGCGCGCCCGGCACGCGGCCCACCACCTCGGGGATCACGTCGCCGGCGCGGCGCACGATCACCGTGTCGCCCACGCGCACCCCCTTGCGCCGCAGCTCGAACAGGTTGTGCAGCGTGGCATTGCTGACCGTGGTGCCGCCGACGAAGACCGGCTCGAGCTTGGCCACCGGCGTGAGCTTGCCGGTGCGGCCCACCTGCACCTCGATGCCGTTCAGGCGCGTCAGCTCCTCCTGCGCCGGGTACTTGTGGGCCACGGCCCAACGCGGCTCGCGCGTGACGTAACCCAGGCGGCGCTGCAGCTCGAGGCTGTCGACCTTGTAGACCACGCCGTCGATGTCGAAGGGCAGCGCGTCGCGCCGTTGCGCGATGCGGTGGTGGAAGGCGACCAGCCCGCCCGCGGCCTGCACCACGGCGCGGTCGGCGCACACCGGCAGGCCGTGCGCGGCCAGGGCGTCCAGCGTCGCGCTGTGGGTCGGCGGTAGCGCCCAGCCCTGCACCTCTCCCAGCCCGTAGGCGAAGAAGCTCAGCGGCCGTTGCGCGGCGATCGCCGGGTCGAGCTGGCGCACCGCGCCGGCGGCGGCATTGCGCGGGTTGACGAAGGTCTTGTCTCCGCGCTCGCGCTGGCGCTCGTTCAGGCGCTCGAAATCGTCGCGCCGCAGGTAGACCTCGCCGCGCACCTCGAGAACCGGCGGCGCCGCACCCTGCAGCCGCAGCGGCACCTGCCCGATCGTGCGGATGTTCTGCGTCACGTCCTCGCCGGTCTCGCCGTCGCCGCGCGTGGCCGCGCGCGCGAGCACGCCGTCCTCGTAGCGCAGGCTGATGGCCAGGCCGTCGAACTTCAGCTCCACCGCGTAGTCGAGCGCGGGGTCGGCCTCGCCGAGCCCGAGCTCGCGCCGCACCCGGGCGTCGAAGGCGATCGCCCCGCCCTCGGTGGTGTCGGTCTCGGTGCGGATGCTGAGCATGGGCACCGTGTGCCGCACGGGCTGGAAGCCCTCGAGCACGCGGCCGAGCACGCGCTGTGTCGGCGAATCGGGCGTGCGCAAGGCGGGGTGCGCAGTCTCCAGCGCCTGCAACTCGTGGAACAGGCGGTCGTACTCGGCGTCGGGGATCTCGGGCGTATCGAGCACGTAGTAGCGGTGCGCGTGGTGGTGCAGCAGCGCGCGCAACTGCTCGGCACGCCGCGCCGCGGCCTCGGAGACCGCGCTGGTGTCAGACGCCTGTGGACCGGACGTGGCTGGCATCGGGCAGACGCAGCGAAGAGGACGGTTCAGGAGAACAGGCGCCGCGCCGCCGCCGAGCCTGCGGTCAGGTCGCGCGCCTCGAGCTCGCGGTACAGCGCGTCGAGCTGGCGGGCGATGCCGTCGAACAGTTGCAGCGTGATCGGCACGCCGTCCTCGTCGACCAGGGTGGCCTCCATCTCGGCGGCCAGCAGCGTGGCCGTGCGGTGCCAGGCCGGGAAGGGCTCGGCGGCCTCGGGCGTCTGCGCCACGTCCAGCGTCAGCAGCAGCTCGCGCACCGCAGACGCCTGCGGGTCATCGGCCAGCGCCGCCTGGGGGTCGAAGGAGAGCACCAGGATCGGGGGGTCGCCCTCGCCTTCGCCCGGCACGACGAGCCGCCCCGGCACCACGCCGGGCACGAAGCCCTGGCGCGCCGCGCACTGCTGGACATAGCCCACCGACCAGGCCACCGAGCGCGCGCGCAGCACCAGCGAGAGCTGGGCATCGCGCGGCCGCGCGAAAGCATCGAGCTCGCGGGCCCGCGCCACGACTTCGAGCATGTCGGGGAAGTCGGCCATCGCGCCGACGCCCTCCGCAAACGCCTGCACCTTCTGCACGAATTCCGAGTATTCGATCTCGTTCAGCGGCCCCAGCCGGTTGGCCATCAGCACGCCAGCCTGGAACTCGCTGTAGCGGCGGCCGTGGGCCGGCAGTTCCCAGCGCCCGGTGTCGGCGTTCAGGCCCTCGATGTCCATCGGCTTCTTGCCCGCGCGCCGGCTGCCCGGCAGGTGGGCCACGGCGATCTCGCCACTGACGGGCGTATCCAAGGTCACCGGCACGATCGCGTCGACGAGCGCGTCCAGACGCGCGCCCAGCCGCAGCGCCACGGGCGGCGCTACCAGCGGCTCGGCGGTGTCGTCGTCGGCCAGGACCGGGTCAGCGTCGGGCTCGACCATGGCGTCGGTCGCGGGCGGCGCAGGCGCTTCGCCGAGCGAGGGCTCGAGCCGGTCGGGCCCTGTGGCCGCTCGCGCCGCGGGCGCAGGCTCGGCCATGCGCGGGCGCGCCTTGCGCGCCGACCAGACCGCGTGCACACCAATACCCGCGAGCGCGAGGCCGGCGGCGATGGCAAGCCAAAGGAAGAAGGGCATGTCCTGCATCGTTGGGTTCCTCGCTGCGCCGTGCTCAGGCTGCTTCGGCCATGTTGACGGCGGCCTCCATGTCAACCGCGACGATACGCGAGACGCCTTGCTCCTGCATGGTCACGCCAATCAGTTGCTCGGCCATCTCCATGGCGATCTTGTTGTGGCTGATGAACAGGAACTGCGTGCCGCGGCTCATTTCACTGACGAGCCGGGCATAGCGCTCGGTATTGGCATCGTCCAGCGGCGCGTCGACCTCGTCGAGCAGGCAGAACGGCGCCGGGTTGAGCTGGAAGATCGCGAACACGAGCGCGATCGCCGTCAGCGCCTTCTCACCGCCGGACAGCAGGTGGATGGTCGAATTGCGCTTGCCCGGCGGCTGCGCCATGACCTGCACGCCCGCGTCGAGGATCTCGTCGCCCGTCATCATCAGGCGCGCCGAGCCGCCGCCGAACAGGCTGGGGAACATGCGGCCGAACTGCTCGTTGACCTGGTCGAAGGTCTGGCGCAGCAGCTCGCGCGTCTCGCCGTCGATCTTGCGGATCGCGTCCTCCAGCGTGCCGATCGCCTCGTTGAGGTCGGCGTTCTGCGCGTCCAGGAAGGTCTTGCGCTCGCGCGAGGCGGTCAGCTCGTCCAGCGCAGCCAGGTTGACGGCGCCCAGCGCCGTGATCTCACGCTGGATGCGGTCGATCTCGCCCTGCAGGCCCCACAGACGCACACCGCCGTCTTCGATGGAGCGCGCGAGGGCCTCCATGTCGGCCTGCGCCGCCTGCAACTGCTCGAGGTACTGCGCGCCGCCGAGCTGTGCCGCCTGCTCCTCGAGCTGCAGCTTCGTGATCTGCTCGCGCAGCGGCACGATGCTGCGCTCCAGCGTCAGGCGCTGCTCGTCGCCGCTGCGCAGACGCCCGCCCAGGTCGTCGTACTCGCTGCGCACGGCGCCGAGCTCGGACTCGCGCTGCAGCTTCAGGGCCAGCGCTGTCTGCAGGCCGGCCTGCGCCGCGGCGTCGTTGAGCGTGCCGAGTTCGAGCTCGAGCTGGACCCCGGTGTCGGCGTTGCGGCGGATCTGCTCCTGCGCCGTCTCGATGGTGCGCTGCAACTCGCCGCGCCGTCCGGCGAGCGCGCGCACCTGGAAGCGCGCCTCCTGCGCCCGACGCTCGAGGGCGCGCTGCTGCTCGCGCGCATCGGAGACGCGCCGCTCCTGCGCGATCACGTCCTCCTCGAGTTCGGCATGGCGCTGCTGGGCATCGGCAAGCTGCAGGTCCAGTTCCTCGAAGCGCGCCTCGCCCAGGGCCCGGCGCTCCTGGAGCTGCTCGAGCCCGGCATCGACCTCGGCCAGTTCACCATCGAGCTGGCCCTGGCGCGAGCGCGCGGCCTCGGCCTGCTGCGACAGGCGCAGCCACTCCACCTGGAGCTGATGCGCGCGAGACTGCGCCTCCGCCGTCTCGCGCCGGGCCCCGGCCAGGCGCTGGCTCGCATCGCTGACGGCGGCCTCGGCGCGCACGAGCGCGGCACGCGACTCGTCGGCGATCAGGGTCTGCGCGCGCCCGGCGCGTTCGAGATTTTCGATCTCCTGCGCCCGTGCCAGCATGCCGGCCTGCTCGGAATCGGGCGCGTAGAACGCCACCGCGTGCGCGGAAACGGCATGGCCCTCGCGCGTGAAGATGACCTCGCCGGGCGTGAGCCGGACGCGCTGCGCCAGCGCCTCCTCCAGGCTGGTGGCGGTGTAGACACCCTCGAGCCAGTCGGTCAGCAGCGCACGCAGCGGCGCATCACCCAGGCGCAGCAGGTCGATCAGGCGCGGCAACGTGCGGTGCGGGTCCTCGGGCACGGCCAGCGGCGCGCTGTAGAAGGCCAGGCGCGTGGGCGGTGGATCGGCGGCGAAGGCGCGAGCGGTCTCCAGGCGACCGATCTCGAGCGCGTTCAGGCGCTCGCGCAAGGCAGACTCGAGCGCCGTCTCCCA
This sequence comes from uncultured beta proteobacterium, assembly GCA_903876715.1. Classification (GTDB taxonomy): domain Bacteria; phylum Pseudomonadota; class Gammaproteobacteria; order Burkholderiales; family Burkholderiaceae_C; genus Rubrivivax. The sequence continues at coordinate 1,295 of CAIRBF010000346.1, read as the reverse complement.
TCCGGGCTCGATGTGGATGCGTGTCCACAGGCCGCGCAGGCCCTCGAGCCCGTGCCGCCGCAACCAGGGCTCGAGCTTGCCGCCGGTGCGCACCTTCTCCTGCAGCGCGCGCAGCGCCTCGAGACGGGCCGAGAGCTCGGAGGCGCGCGCGGCCTCGCGGTTGGCCTCGTCCTGGCGTGTGCGGCGCCCGGCCTCGAGCTGGGGGAGGTCTTCCTGGAGGGCCTGCAGCCGGACCTCCGCGTCCTCGTGGCGTGCGCGCGCCACCGCGGTGTCCTCCTGCAGCTGCTCCAACCGGTGCTCGTCGGGGCGGCTCAGCCCCTGGCGCTCGGTGCGCAGGCGCTCGCGCCGGGACTGCAGCTGTCGCGATTGCTCTTCAATGCTGCGGCTCTCGGCGGCCAGCACCTGGATCTGCTGCTGCACCTGCGCGGCGGTGTTGCGCTGGCTGTTCGCGCGCGCCTGCGCGGCGCGCAGGTCGTCCTCGACCGAGGGCAACCGTTCGGCAGCCTCCTCGGCCTGCGCCTGCAGCAGTTCGCCCTCCTCCTCGGCCACCGCCATCTGACCGGCCAGGCCTTCGAGCTCGGCCTGCGCCTCGTCCTGCCGCCGCGCCCACTGCGCGTCCTGGGCGCGCAGCTCGGCCATGCGCTGCTGCACGCGCTGGCGGCTGTCGACGACGTAGCGGATGCGCTCCTCGAGCCGGCTGACCTCGAGCGCGGCGTCGGCCAGCGCGCCCTGGGCCAGGTGCAGGCGGTCGCCGGCGGCGTAGTGCGCCTGGCGCACCGTCTCGAGCACGGCCTCGGCCTCGCGCAACTCGGCCGTGCGCGCCTCGAGCGCGTTGACGCCATCGGCCACGGCCTGGCGCAGCCGCGCGTGCTCGGTCGCGGCATCACGGTGCTTCAGGAACCACAACTGGTGCAGCTTGAGCATGCCCTGCTCCTGCAGCAACCGGTATTGGCGCGCCACCTCGGCCTGCTTCTCGAGCTTCTCGAGGTTGGCGTTCAGCTCGCGCAGGATGTCGTCGACACGGGTCAGGTTCTCGCGCGTGTCCTTCAGGCGGTTCTCGGTCTCGCGCCTGCGCTCCTTGTACTTGGAGACGCCGGCGGCCTCTTCCAGGAACAGGCGCAGTTCCTCGGGGCGGGATTCGATGATGCGGCTGATCGTGCCCTGGCCGATGATGGCGTAGGCCCGCGGGCCCAGGCCGGTGCCGAGGAAGACGTCCTGCACGTCACGCCGGCGCACCGGCTGGTTGTTGATGAAGTAGCTCGACGTGCCGTCGCGCGTAAGCACCCGGCGCACCG
>CAIRBF010000345.1 GCA_903876715.1 uncultured beta proteobacterium | reverse complement strand
GCTCGGGTGAGACTGAGGACTCCACCAACGCCGACATCGCGGTGGGCACCAACGCCGGCCAGATCAATACGGGCTCGATGAGCCGCAGCGACCGCATCGCCAAGTACAACCAGCTCCTGCGCATCGAGGAGGACCTGGGCGACATCGCGAGCTACCCGGGCCGCGCGGCCTTCTACAACCTGCGCTGAGCCTCGCCAGAAACCCTGTCCCTGCACCACCGGCCCCTTCCCCGCACATCCAAACCCCATGCGCTGGCTGCTCACCGCCACCCTGGCCGTCCTGCTGTTGCTGGTCCAGGCCGACCTGTGGTTCGGCCGCGGCGGCCTGCCGCACCAGTGGCGGCTGGAGTCCGAGTTGGCGGCGCAGGAACAGGCCAACACTGCGGCGCGCGAGCGCAATGCCCGCACCGCGGCCGAGGTGAGCGACCTGAAGGAAGGTCTCGAGATGGTCGAGGAGAAGGCGCGGCACGACCTGGGAATGATCCAGCCCGACGAGATCCTGGTCCAGGTCTCCAAACCGCGGTGAGCGGTCTGCGGGCCGTACCTTGACCGAGAGCACCCCCACGCGCCCCCTGGTGCTGTCCGTGGTCGGTGGCGGCCGGGGGCCCGGTGACGAGACCGGCCGCTTTGCGTCGGCGCTGGCGCAGCGCATCGAGCGCGAGACGGGCCTGCGCGCAGGCGTTGCGCAGCGCGTGGAGTCGCCCCCCGAGCCACTGTGGGAGGTTCTGGTCCTGGACGCCGGGCTTCCGACCGCAGTGACGGACGCCGACTTCGTGCTCCTGCTGTCCTGCGACGCCACCGCCGGCGAGGAGTCGGCGTGGCGCGACCGACTGATCGACGCCGGCCTGGCCTGGGCCCGCGTCGGCACGGCGGGCGGCAACGGGACGGGACGGTTCGGCGGCGCAGGATCCGTCGAAAGCGTGGATGCGACGCCGGACACCGCGCTCGATGCCACGGCGGCACTGGACGCCGCGCTCGACTCCACGGCACCGCTGCTGCGCCGGCGCGCGCGTCCTGGCACTGGCCTGTTCACACGCCTGGCGCGGCGTGACGCCGAGCATGCCGGCTGGCGCTGGGCCTGCGACAGCTGCGACGTGCCCGAGTGCGAGCATGCCTTGCGGGTGGCATCCCGGATGGACAGCGGCGCCGCTCTCCGATAGAACATCCGCATGCACCTGATCGTCGTCGGCACCGGCATCGTAGGCACTTGTTGCGGGGCCTGGCTTCAGCGCGACGGCCACCGCATCACCTTCGTCAGCGCGGACGCGCCGGGCGAGGCCTGCTCCTTCGGCAACGCCGGCTCGCTGTCGCCCAGCGCCTGTCTGCCGGTGGGCATGCCCGGCATGTGGAAGCAGGTCCCGCACTGGCTGCTGCGCGCCGACGGCCCCCTGGCCATCCGGCCGGCCTACCTGCCAGCGCTGCTGCCATGGCTGTGGCGTTTCGTCCGCCACAGCTCGCGCGACGAGGTCGTGCGCATCGCCACCGCGATGCGCGGGCTCCTCGCCCCTATCTTCGAGGCCTACGAGCCCTTGCTCGAGCGGGCGCAGGCGCAGCGCTGGGTGCGGCGCACGGGCTGCCTGTACGTTTACAGCGGCGCCGATGCCGCCCAGCGCTGGGCCTGGGGCATGGCGCTGCGACGCAGCCTCGGCGTGGAGATGCGCGATGTCGGGCAGGACGAGCTCGAGGCGCTCGAGCCGGACCTCAAGGGGCGCTTCCGCTTCGGCATCCTCGCCCCGGAAAACGGTTCGACGCTGGACCCCTCGCAGCTCGTGAAGGCGCTGCACGCCCAGTGTGAGACCGACGGCGCCGTCACGCTGCGCGCCACGGTCCAGGACTTCGAAAACCGTGGCGAGCGCATCACGGCCGTGGTCACCGCCGACGGCCGGCGCATCGACTGCGACGGCGTCGTCGTCGCCGGCGGCGCCTGGTCGGCCCGCCTGGCGCGGCGCCTGGGCGCGCGCGTGCCACTGGAGTCCCAGCGCGGCTACCACGTCACCGTGCAGAGCAACAACCTGAGCCTGCGCCATACGGTGATGGCGCCCGAATACAACCTGATGGTCAACCCGATGGCCATGGGCCTGCGGCTGGCGGGCACGGTGGAGTTCGCCGGCTTGGCGCCGCCTCCGAACCCGGCGCGCGCGGCCGTGCTGCTGGACAAGGGGCGCGAGATGTTCCCGCACCTGGACACGCGGCGCCACACGCACTGGATGGGCCACCGCCCCTGCCTGCCCGACAGCCTGCCGGTCATCGGCCCTGCGCCTGGACCGGCCAATGCCTGGCTGGCCTTCGGGCACGGGCACGTGGGCATGTGCGGCGGCGCCACCACCGGGCGCGAGATCGCGCACCTCGTCGCCGGCCGCCCGCCCCAGGTCGACCTGCGGCCCTTTCGCGCAGACCGGTTCTGAGGCCCAGGGCAACCGTGCACGAACGTCGCGAAAGTCACGCAGACCAAGGCCTCCACTCCTGTATGGCCCCCGTCGCGCTGATCTGCACCACGGGCTTTTCCGACGTGCTCACGCTCGGCCGCCAGAACCGCGCCGACCCTTACGCCCTGCACGTCGGACCGTCGCCCTGGGAGACGCGGCTGCCAGCGGCCTGGCGGGTGGAAGTGGACGGGCGACTGGACGCGCACGGCCGGGAGGCCGTGCCGCTGCGGCTGGCCGCGGGCGATGGCGAGGGCGACGCGACCACCATTCCGCTGGACGCCCGGCTCGACGCGCTACCCCGCAGCCCCGAGGCCTACGCCGTGTGCCTGCTGCACGGGCACGCGCACCCGGTGCACGAGCAGCGCGTTCGAGAACATCTGCGCGCGCGCGATCCTGGCTGCCGCGTGGTCTGCTCGCACGAGCTCACGCTGGGGCCCGAGGCTGGCGAGTTCGAGTGGACTCGGTCCACGGTGGAGGCGGCAGGACGGGCTGGCCCGCGGACGGCGACGGTGGAGGCGGCGGCAGCGGCGGGCACCGCACCGCCAGATGATGCGCCAGCACCCGCGCAGGCCACCCCGGAAGAAGCCTGGCCCACCTGGGCCCAGGCGCTCGAAGCCTTGTGCGACGAGATGCAGGCCACGCTGGTCGCCGAGGCCGTGTCCTCGGTCGTGCGCGAGGCCATGGACTGCGCCGCCGCCTTCTTCCTGCCCGACGGGCGCCTCGCTGCCCAGGCGCGCTCACTGCCGTTGCTGCTGGGCAGCCTGCAGCCGGCCGTGGCCGGCTTGCTCGAGCATCATCCCGCGGCGCAGATGACGCCCGGGGACGGCTATCTCAGCAACGACCCCTGGTGCGGCGGCACTCACCTTCCCGACTTCGTGCTGCTGCGACCGGCCTACGTGCAGGGCCGGCTGTGCGGCCTGCTCGCCTGCATCCTGCACCACCAGGACGTGGGCGGCACCACCCCTGGGTCGGTACCGACCGACGCCACGAGCATCCACCAGGAGGGGCTGCGCGTCCCGCCGCTGCGACTGTTCAAGGCTGGCAGGGTCGACGCGGACCTGCAGCGCCTGCTGGCAGCCAACTCGCGCCGCCCGGCGCAGCTGCTGGGCGACCTGGCCGCACAGTGGACGGCTCTCGCCCGCGGAGAAACGGCGCTCACCAGCGTCGCTGCCCGCTTCGGCGAACGTTTCGACGCACTCGCCGAGCAGGCCCTCGCGGCCGCTGAGCAGGCCACACGGGCCGCCCTGCTCAGCACGCCCGACGGCGAGACGACCTGGCACGACGCTCTCGACGGCGACGGCATCGACCCAGCGCCGGTGGCGGTCGAAGTGCGGCTGCGCAAGCGCGGCGCGATGCTGTCGGTCGACCTGCGGGGCTGCGCGCCCCAGACCCGCGGCCCCGCCAATGCCTCGCGCGGGGCCGTCTTCGCCGCCGTCAGCCACCTGGCCCATGCCCTCGCCCCGCAAGCGCCGCGCAATGGCGGTGCCACCTTGCCGCTGGAACTGCTCTGCGCCCCGGGCACCATCGTCGACCCGGCCCCGGGCGCGGCCGTCAACGCCCGCACCAACCTCGTGAAGCTGCTCGCCAATGCGATGCTCGGCGCCTGGTCACGCCTGCTGCCGCAGCAGATGCCGGCGCCTAACGCCGGGGTCGCCGTGGTGCTCAGCCTCAGCGGCGAGGCCGACGGCAAGCCCTGGGTCTACACGGAGATCATCGCCTCGGCCGCCGGCGGTGCGCCCTGGGGGCCAGGCGGCAGCGGCGTCTCCACCGACGTCGGCAATGCGCGCAACACCCCGGCAGAGGTGATCGAGGGCCAGGCGCCGCTGCGCGTCGAGCGCGTGGGACTGCACCGCGGCTCCGGCGGCGCCGGGCGGCACGCGGGCGGCTGCGGCGTGGAACGCGCCTATCGCCTGCTGCGCGGCCATGGGATCATCTCCTACAGGGGCGAGCGCCACACCGTGCCAGCCCAGGGCGCGGCCGGTGGCGGGCCCGGCCGCACCGGCGCCGCGTGGATCGAACGCGCCGACGGCAGCCGCACCGACCTGCCTGCCAAGGCCCGTGCCGCCTGGGATGCCGGCGACCTGCTCGTGATCCGCACCGCCGGCGCGGGCGGCTGGGGTGAACCCGACACGACCACCGGCCCCCCCGGCATTTCCAGCACCGACCAGAGCACCCGATGACACCACCCGCCCCCTCCTGGCTCGCCGACGTCGAGGTCCTGGCCTTCGACATCTTCGGCACCGTTGTCGACTGGCACGGCAGCATCCGGCGCGAGGTCGAGCGTGACTTACCTGGGATCGACGGCGACGCCTTCGCCCGCGCCTGGCGCGCCGGCTACAAGCCGGCGATGGCGCGCGTGATGCGCGGCGAGCAGGGCTGGACGCTGATCGACGACCTGCACCGCGGCATCCTGGACGAGATCCTGCCGCGCTTTGGGCTCGCGCATCTCGACGAGGCGCAGCGCGCGCACCTGAACCGCGTCTGGCACCGCCTCGACCCTTGGCCCGATGCGGTCGAGGGCCTGGAGCGGCTGCGCCGTCGCCGCCTCGTGTGCACGCTGTCCAACGGCAACCTGGGACTGCTGGCGCGCCTGTCGCACCACGGCGCCCTGGCCTGGGATTGCGTGCTCAGCGCCGAGGTCTTCCGCGCCTACAAGCCCGACCCGGCCACCTATCTGGGCGTGGCCCGGGTGTTCGACGTGGCGCCGCAGCGCGTGATGCTGGTGGCCGCGCACCATGACGACCTGGCCGCGGCACGCGCCTGCGGCCTGCGCACGGCCTACATCGAGCGCCCGCTGGAGTTTGGTGCCGCACAGCCCAAGGATGTCACGGCGCGCGAGGGCAACGACCTGCACTGCCGCAACCTGCTGGCGCTGGCCGACCTGATGGGCAGCTGACCCGCCGCCACCACACCATGCGCGTCCTCGTCCTGTACTGCCATCCGCTGGACGACAGCTTCAACGCTGCGGTGCACCGCGCCGCCGTCGACGCGTTGCGCGCCGCGGGCCACGAGGTCGACGACTGTGACCTCTATGCCGAGGACTTCGATCCCGTGCTGCGGCGCGACGAGCGCTTGCGTTACCACGACCTCGAACGCAACCGCGAGGGCGTCGAGCCTCACGTGCAGCGCCTGCTGCAGGCCCAGGCCCTGGTGCTGGTGTTCCCGGTGTGGAGCTTCGGCCTGCCGGCCATGCTCAAGGGCTGGTTCGACCGCGTGCTGGTGCCCGGCGTGTCCTTCCACCTCGACGACCGCGGCCGCACACGCCCAGGGCTCACGCATCTGCGGCACATCGTGGGCATCGCCACCTACGGCACCCCGCGCTGGAAGGCCTGGCTCATGGCCGACCCACCGCGCGCGGCCGTCACACGCTTCCTCAAGCGCCTGACCGCCGGCCGCGCACGCGCGAAGTACCTGGCCTGCTACCACATGAACGTGGCCGGCACGGCCCGGCGCGAGCGCTTCCTGCGCGAGGTGCAGTCGGGACTGGGAGCGATGATCCCTCGCTGATGGGCGCGCGGGCCTGGAACTGCAGGGGACCCGCCTCCTGTGCTGATGGACATCGGGGCTGGAGCGACGGCACCTTCAGGCCACGACCTGCGCCTCGGCCTGGCGCACGAGATCGACCAGGCGACCGATCTGCGGGAGCGTGGCGCGCGGGTTCTGCGCGTAGTTCAGGCGCAGGTACATGGGGTCCAGGTCCACGTCCAGTTCGACCAGGATGCCGGTCTCCAGGTCGTTCTGCACGCTGCGGCGCAGCGCCAGGCAGATGCCCAGCCCGGCGAGCATCATCTCGCGCAGCATGCTCGCCTCCTCGGCCTGCGAGCGGATCGTCAGCGGGGGCACGCCGGCCTCCTGCAGCATGCGGATCAGCGTACGGCCGAAATAGGAACTGCGCGGCGCGGCCACGAAGGGGTGCTGCGCCAGTTCCTGCGGCGAGATCTGCACCTGCGCAGCCAGCGGGTGGTCCCGCGGCGCGACGAAGGCCAGCCGGTAGCGCCCCAGCGGCGTGCAGTCCAGCCCAGGCACTTCGCCGTGGCTGAGCACGAAGACCAGGTCCACGGCGCCACTTCGAAACACCGAGAGCACCTCCTCGAAGGTTCCGGTGCGGGCAATCAGTTCGACATCGGGACACTCGGCGGCGAAGGCCTCGAGCGGGCGGCGCAACAGGGCCGTGGCGACCGAGCGCTGGGCCGCGAAGCGCACCCGGCCGCTGGCTTGCCCGAGTTCCGAGACCACTGACTGCGTGCGGTCGAGCACGTCGCGGGCATACGCGTACAGCGTGCGACCCGCTTCGGTGAGCTTGGGCGCCTGGCCGGGGAAGCGGTCGAACAGCGCTGCGCCGACCTGGCCTTCGAGCGCCCGGATGTGGGCGCTGACCGAGGGCTGGGTGACGTTGAGCGCTGCGGCCGCCGCACCGAAGCCTGCATGGTCGACCACGGCCACGAACACCTCGAGCCTGCGCGGCGTGACTTGCAGCACCTGTTGTCTCCGGCATTGTTGGAATGGGAACCCATAACCATCCTACTATGGCTCATAGCGTGCCGGCCGATTGTCTTGTCGCCGGGTCGGGACTCCAATAGCCTGACGTCAGCCCGACGACAGCCCGGAGACCTTGCGCCCATGGACCTGCGAATCGACAGACGACGCCTTGCCCAGATCGCCCTCGCGTTCGCCAGCGCACCGCTGTCGACCACAACGCGGGCCCAGAGCTGGCCCAGCCGCCCGGTGCGGGTGGTCTATCCCTACGCCGGCGGCGGCGT
>CAIRBF010000344.1 GCA_903876715.1 uncultured beta proteobacterium | reverse complement strand
GTCCAGCCTGGCCAGCAGCGACGGCGGCATCACCTGGACCGCCACGCTGACGCCCAGTGCCGGCACGACTGAAGCCAGCAATGTCATCACGCTGGACTACACCGGCCTCTTCGACACCGCCGGCAACGCCGGCGCCGCCACCAGCGGAAGCTACGCGGTGGACGCAGCGCGGCCCTCGCTGGCCTCGGCCATCACGGTCAGCGACACGGCGCTGCGCATCGGCGACACCGCCACAGTCACTTTCACCTTCACCGAGGCGGTCACCGGCTTCACCATTGCCGACCTGAACGCTCCCAACGCGGTACTGTCCAGCCTGGCCAGCAGCGACGGCGGCATCACCTGGACCGCCACACTGACGCCCAGTGCCAGCACGACTGACCTCAGCAATGTCATCACGCTGGACTACACCGGCCTCTTCGACACCGCAGGCAACGCCGGCACAGGCGCCGCCACCGGCGGCAACTACGTGGTGGACACCGTGCGTCCCACGATAGACATAAGCAGTTCAATGCCAGCAGACGATGCTGCCAATGTGGCTTTGGGTAGCGACATCGTCATTGATTTCTCCGAAAACATTGTGTTCGGCAGCAGCGGCAGCATCGTTCTGCGCAACGTGACCGACAACACCACCGCAGCCAGCTTCACGGTTTCGGCAGGCAGCGTTACCAACAGCGCAGGCGGCTCAGCCACCATCGTCAATGACAAACTGACGATCACCCCTACAGGTGGTCTGACAGCCGGCAAGACCTATGCAGTACAAATTGGTACGGGCGGCCTTATCGCTCTGGAAGATTTGGCAGGCAACGCGCTGATACCGATTGCAGACGACACCACCTATAACCTCAGTACCGTACCGGACGACGATGGCGACGGCGTGAGCAACGAAGTGGAAGCAGCAGCGCCAGGACTGCCTGGCCCCGGAGGTGGGACTCCCGTAGCTGGCGATGGCAATGGAGACGGGGTGCCCGATAGCCAACAGACCGCTGTGTCTTCAGCGCAGTTTCGAGCCACTTCGACCATTTCCACCGACCAGACAGCCCCACCCACCTTCCTCACCCTAGTGCCAGACAGCCTGCGCGGCAAGACCGACCCCGATGCAGGCAATGCTCGCATCACCAGCATCGCGCAAGAAGACGAACCCGCGTTGCTGCCAGAGGGCATGAACGCGCCACTGGGCCTCATCGGGTTCACCGCAGGCGTCGACACAGTGGGCGACTCGGAAACCTTCAGCCTGTACGTCGACAAGGATCTGGATGTCAACGGCTATTGGAAGCAAGACGCAAGCGGGATCTGGGTCAATCTCGCCAGCGCGGCCTATAGCGGTGGCATGGTCGAAGAAGGCGGCAGGCTGCGTCTGGACTTTCAACTTGTGGACGGCGGCCAGTTTGACTCTGATGGAAGTGCAAACGGGTCGATTGACGACCCAGGCATCGTTGGTGCCATGGCCCAATCCATCATCGAGTTCCGCCCAATACTCCCTATCTTGGACAACTTCTGGTTCTGACACGAGTCAGAAAAACACCGTCAAACCCGATGAGCCAGCCAATGACACACCTGTTCACGCGCGCCCCCAACAAAGCCAAATCCTCTTTTTCTCGCCCCAGCGGGCTGGCTGCCTCCGTACCCAGCGTCGGATACGCTTTGGCCTTCACACTCGTGCTGAACCTGAGCGGTTGCGGCGATGCGGGCCACCCGTCCACCTCCAGCCTCATCCAAGGCCGCTGGGCCAGCACTGCCCTCACCCCGGCCTATAACGCCGTCGTGGTGCCAGCCTCCACGGGTGCCAATACCCCAGCAGTGGACACCGTGTGGGCGCTGGCGCAGGACGCATCCAGTCTCATCAAGCTCAAAGCCAACGGGGCCATTCAAACGGCAGGAGCTGTTACAGGAAGTGTCTACACGCTGGGCACTGCCAGCGTCACCCCAATCAGTGGCGGTAGTTATTCCGTTATCTCCACTGCAGCCACACCATCCAGTGCAGCAGTCCAGCAGTTCAGCATTCAGCCCCTGCTCGGCACCACGGCCATTTTTGAGCGCGCCGATGCCATGAGTACAGCGCTGACAGCCACACAAGCTAACGGCAGATGGCAGGCAGACTTGGGCGCAGCCAAAGTGAACTGGACAGTAGCCACAGCAGCGCCCAACGTGAACAACCTCAGCGGCACCAGCACCACAGGGTGTACCTACAGCGGTCAAAGTACTGTGGTGGGCACACAAAGCCTGTACAAGATTCAGTTCACAGAAACATGCTCAGGCGGCACCACACCCGTTGTCCAAAATTTCACTGGCATCGCCACTATCAGTCCTGACGACACCCGATTGACAGTGGTGGGCACCAACGAAGCAGAGACTCGTGCTGCTGCGCTGCTGTTTGTCAAACAGCCTTGAGCGCAGCGAGAGGTCTGCCACCTTGCGAAATTGACGATGCCCAGCTTTACGCTGGAAGCCTTGATTTGCTGCGTGTGAGCACGGGATCTGATTCAGGCTTTGCGCCTGTGCTCCCGTCGTGCGCCGCAGTCTCTACGGCGAGGGAAGCCTTGAAGATCGCGACGCGGAGCCTTGCTGAGATATATATGGTCAAAACCAGTTGATAACGGCAAGTGGTATTTTTCTGGCACGAGCCTGTCCGGAATTTTGTGTGTGAGGCATGGCATGACCATGAGGAGCATGTCTGCCGAGCAAGACGAATCTGAAGAACGCCACGATCGCCGAGAGATCTGCGGCGCTGCCTGCTGACCCCGGCGCCGCTTGCCGGCCTGCGGCTGCAACAAGCGGGCTTGGTCAGCAGCTACCGAATACCCGCTCCCGAATCCGCGGTCTGGCCCTCGGCGAGCCAGCACCTCATGCTCGTTCCGTCCGGGAAAGCCGACCAGTCGGGCCGCTGCTCAGAACAGCGCGGCATGCGCTGGGGACAGCGGGAGGAGAAGGCGCAACCCGGGGGCGGACGCAGGGGGCTGGGAAGATCGCCCGACAGGATGATCTTGCGTCGCTGTCGCTGCCGCTTGGGATCGGGCAAGGGGATCGCGGACAGCAAGGCCTGCGTGTAGGGGTGACGCGCCTGATCGAAGATCGCCCTGGCCGGGCCCTGCTCGACGGCACGCCCGAGGTACATCACCACGAGATCGTCGGCCATGTGGCGCACCACCGACAGGTCGTGAGAGATGAACACGTAGCTCAGCCCCAACTCCTGCTGCAACGCCATCAGCAGGTTCAGGATCTGCGAGCGGATCGAGACGTCCAGTGCGGAGACCGGTTAGTCGAGCACGAGGACCTTGGGAGACAGGGCGAGCGCTCGCGCGATCACCACGCGCTGCTTCTGGCCTCCGGAGAGGGCGTCGGGCGTGCGCTCGGCCAGATCGGCTGACAGCCCCACACGACGCATCAATTCCTCGACTCTGGCTCGGCGACGGTCGGCAGGCCAGCCTTGGATCAACATCGGCTCGGCGATGCTGTGCGCGATGCCCAGTTTGGGATTCAGGGCTGAAGCCGGATCCTGGAAGACCAGCGCCATCTCCCGGGCCATCGCCAGGCGGGCGGCACGGCCGTCCAAGGCCACGGTGCGGCCCTCGAGCAGGACTTCGCCCGCCTGCGGCTGGATCATGCCCATCACGGCGTAGGCCAGTGTGGACTTTCCGCACCCGCTCTCACCGACCAGTGCCAGGGTCCGCCCTGGCTGCAGCGAGAAGCTCACCCCGTCGACGGCCTTCAGCGGGGTGGGCGAACCCCCATGCTGCACCATGAACCGGACATGCAGGTCGCGGACCTCGAGCACGGGCACGGTGGCGTTCATTGCGTGCTCGATGCACAGGCCTGCACGCGGGCCCAGCAGGCGACCTGGTGCATGGCCGGCCCCGCGGCTTGCATGGGAGGCCGGCGGGTGCAGGCTGCGTGGGCCTGCGGACAACGCGGGGCGAAGCGACAGCCCTCGGGCCATGCGGCGGCGGAGGGCACCATGCCTTCGATGACCGGCAACACATGCCTGGGCTGGCCGTCCAGGCGGGGAACGGTCTGCAGCAGCAAGCGCGTGTAGGGGTGGGCCGGCTGCTCGAAGATGAGATCGGTCGGACCGGACTCGACCACGCGGCCGCCGTACATCACGGCGACTTCGTCAGCCATTTCGGCGACCACGCCCATGTCGTGCGTGATCAGCAGCACCGCAGTGCCGACCTCGTCGCGCAGCCGCTTGATGAGGTCGAGGATCTGCGCTTGTATCGTCACGTCCAGCGCGGTGGTGGGCTCGTCGGCGATCAACAGGCGGGGGCGCGCCACGAGCGCCGCGGCGATCATCACACGCTGACACATGCCGCCGGACAGTTCGAAGGGAAACTGGCGGGCACGCACCCCGGGGTCGGGGATACCCACCTTGGCAAGCATCTCGAGCACCTGGTCGGCGCGGCTGTGCGGGCTGCCCGGCTGGTGGATGTCCAGCACCTCGGCAACCTGCTCACCCACCCGCATCAGTGGATTCAGCGAAGCCACCGGCTCCTGGAAGATGATCGACGCCTCCCGGCCTCGAACGTCGCGCAGGGCCGGTTCTTCCAGGCCGACGAGTTCGCGCCCGGCCAGCTGGATGCTGCCGCGTCGCCGCGACACGGCCGACGGCAGCAGGTTCAGGACAGACAGGGCCGTCAGGCTCTTGCCGCAGCCGCTTTCGCCGACCAGCGCCAGGATGCGGCCGGGCGCCAGATGCAGATCCACCCCGTCCAAGACGGAGACCGCGCCGATGTCCAGGCCCAGCCCCTCGATCCGCAATACCGGTTCGGATGCCGTCGTCATTTCGCTGCAGCGCCCGCGTCGGCTCGGGCCACGCCCGCCCAAGGGTGAAGGGGATGGGCCATGCCGGTGTGTCCGCCAGCGTCCGTCATCACCGCCGAAGGCACGGCGAACTGCACCGGGTAGACGGTGTCGGCCACCACCTCCGTCGCAAACCGCGCGCGCAAGGCCGACACCACCGACGCCGGAGCCTGGTCCGAGACCAGCACGCTGGCGGTGCTGGCCTCCACGCGGGGATGGTTGAACGCCTGCTCCAGCGTGCATCCGCGATCGATCAGCAAGGACAGCAACTGGGCCACCGCCGGCACGATGGTGCGTCCCCCTGCGGCGCCGAGGGCCAACCATGGTTCACCTGCGCGAGCGACCACCACAGGACACATGTTCGCCAGCGGACGCGCACCCGCGGCCAGACTGTTGGGCCGCCCGGGACGGGGGTCGAACCACATCATGCCGTTGTTCATCAGGAACCCGGTCTGCGGCAGGACCACCTTCGACCCGAAGCGGGCCAGCAGGGTATTGGTCAGCGACACCATGCGCCCGTTCGCGTCGACGACGCTGACATGGGAGGTGCAGCCCGCCTGAGGGGTGGCGGCATGGCCCATGTGAGCCAGGCGCCATGCATAGGCGTCCCGGATGGCCTGCGCATGAGCGACCGCCAGATCTTCTGGGCCCACCGCCGTGCCGAGTCCCTGTCGTGCCCAGGACTGCAGGATCTGCAGCAGGGTGGGCCCGCCACTCAAGCCGCCCATCACATGCACATCCAGGCCTCGGTAAGACAAGCACTGCGACACATCCCAGCGCGGCTGGTAGGCGGCCAGGTCGGCCAGGCTGATGCGCGCGCCGCCCGCCTGCAGATCAGCGACCAAAGCCCGTGCCACCTCGCCCTCGTAGAAATCGCGGGCACCGACGCTGGCCAGCCGCCTGAGCGTCTGCGCCTTGCGCGGCATCCGGGCCCTCACCGGCGCGCCCCGCTCGGAAATACGGGGCGCCCGTCCACCGGGCAGAAAGATCTCGCAAGCCGAACGGTCGATCGCGAGGGTGGATGCCTCGTTGGCAATGCTCATGGCGGCGTACCAATCCACCTCCATCCCGGTCTCTGCCGCCTCGATGGCGGGCTCCAGGGCCTGAGCGAAGCTCAAGGTGCCGAATCGCTCCAAAGCGGCAGCCAGCCCTGCCACGGCACCGGGCACACAGATGGAGCTGTAGCCGCTGAGGTTGCGCTGCCCGGCGACTGCGGGCCACTGGAACCAGTTGCCCGTGGTCTCCTGCCCCTCTGCCAGCGGGTAATCGCCCGGATCCAGTGCGATCGGGGCGATCATGTTGAAGTCCAGGGTATCGACTTCACTTCGTGCCGGATCGGCATGAAGCAGGAAGCCTCCCCCGCCGACGCCCGACAACCAGGGCTCGACCACGCTCAGCATCAAGGCGGTGACGACAGCCGCATCGACGGCATTGCCACCGGCTGCCAGCACACGGGCACCCGCCTGGGCCGCTCCCAGATGCTGCGCGGCCACCATGCCGTGACGTGACTCGACGGCCGCGCGCCGCGGAACGAAGGTCTGCATCAGCGATGCTCCTGGCCGAACCGTGCGCCGGCAATGGCTCGGGGCGTCTGCACCGGCAGGTCAAAGGCGATGCGGTTCTCGGTCTGGGCGTGATGGCCGGCGATCTCTGCCGCGGTGGCAATCCAGCAACGGGACTCACCGGTGACGCGTTCCAGGAGTCGAGACAGCATGCGCAGGCGATGCATGCGGCCGCTGATCCAGTCGTGCACGGTCAGCATGAACAGCCCGCCGACCTCGTGCAGGCCTTCCCACTCTTCGAGCCACATCGACAACACCGCGTCTGTCGATGACGGCGGCCACTGATCGGCTCCACCCCCGAGGAACTTGAAGAAGATGGCGTCGTCCAGCGCCCACTGCACGGGCACCTCGACCACGCCGCCCAGCGTGTAGGGGTGGTCGAACCCAGCCAGCGAACTGTCGTAAAGGCCCCGACGCCTCACCTCTTCGAGCATGTGCGGCGTCATCTCCCAGGCGGGAGACCGAAAGCCTGCGGGTGCCTGCCCCGTCTGCCGACGGAACAGCGCGATCGAGGCGTCCAGCGCCTCGGTGAACTCGGTATCGCTGCTGTGGGTCGCCAGCTCGTGGAAATAACCATGCAATCCGATTTCGTGGCCACGCTCGACGAAGGCCGGAAGCAAGTGCGGGTGACGCTCGGCCACGACAGCAGGCACAAAGAAGGAGGCTCTGACCTGGAAGCTGGCCAGCAGGTCGAGCAGTCGCCAGATGCCCACACGGGAACCGAAGGCTCGCTGCTCGGCATGGCCGAGCAGTCGCGATGGCGGCTGCTCCCTCAGGCCCCACAGCAGCGGGGATTGCTCATCGACGTCAACCGTGAAGCAGAAGGCACTGTCGTAGCCTGCGGGCCACCGATAGCGGGGCCATGGCGACGAACCACCGGCGGTTGAGGTTTCCGGGGTCGAGGGTGTCATGGTCGCTCGAGACCGCGTCACAGGGGATGCTTCTTGGCCTGATGGACGTCCATCGAACCGATGGAGTTGCCGCCATCCAGGGTCAAGGTCGCGCCGGTCATGTAGACGCTGGCCTGGCTCGCCAGGTACAGCAGTCCCCCGCGCAGGTCGGTGTAGTCTGCGCCACGGCCCAGCGGAATGGCTGCGGCGGTTCTTTGAACGTGCGTGGGCGTCAGCTCGCTGACCACGCTGCCCGGGACGAAACCGGGCTCCAGCGTGTTGACCCGGATGCCGAATTCGGCCAGCTCCAATGCGAAACCCTTGGTCAGCCGGTCCAGGGCCGTCTTCGACGTGCAGTAGGGAACGACGGACCGGCGCATCTTGCGCGAGGCTCCGGATGAGATGTTGATGACCGAGCCTCGAACGCCCTGTCTGACCATCTGCGTGCAGATGCCCCGGGTCAGTATGAAGGGAGCTCGCAGGTTGATGTTGAAGATACGGTCGAATTCCGCGGCGTCGATGTCGAGCAGGAATCCGCTCGGATAGACCCCTGCGTTGTTGACCAGCACGTCCGCGCTACCCCAACGACGGCCCACCTCATCGATCAAGGCCTGCATCGCGTCGTCGCTGGTGAGATCAGCCTGCCAGGCGAATCCGCCCACCCCGAACCCGCCGGCGTGCGCCGAAGCGATCTCCTCGGCGGTCTGGACATCCGTGGCACAGACCTGGCATCCAGCCTCGGCAAAGGCTCGCACGATCCATTTCCCGATGACACCGTTGGCCCCGGTCACCACGACTTTCCGGCCCTGGAGTTCAACACCAACATCCATCTCGACACCTCATCTCGTTCGTGGATCCCACAGGTCGCGCAAGGCATCGCCCAGCAAGTTGGCACACAGCACCAGCACAAAGAGGCCAAGGCCCGGCAGCACGGCGATCCACCAGGCCGTTTCCAGGTAGTTGCGCCCCGTGCTGAGCATCGAACCCCAGCTTGCCGTGGGAGGCTGCACACCCAGGCCGAGGAAGGACAGCCCCGCCTCGAAAAGCACCATGAGCCCGAATTCGAGCGTGGCCACCACGGTCAGCGCCCCGACCATATTGGGCAATACATGTCGCCAAAGGATCTCCAGGGTGCCAGCACCCATCTGCCTGGAAAGGCGGACGAAAGGCATGCCAGCCAGTGCCAGCGTCTGGCCATAGGCCACGCGCGCATAGCGGGGCCAGCGCGTCAGCGCCAGCACAACGACGACGTTGACCAGACCAGGACCCAGCACCGCAACCGTCAGGATGGCCAGCAGGATGGCGGGCACGCTCAGGAACACATCGACCGCCCGCATCGCCACCACCTCCACCCAGCCGCGCAGGTAGCCGGCCAGCATGCCCACGGTGACACCGACCACGCCGGACAGCACGGCCGCTGCGAAGGCAACGGCCAGCGAGACCCTTGCGCCATGGATCAATCTGCTGAGCAGGTCTCGTCCCAGTTCGTCGCTGCCCAGCAGGTAGTGCCAGGTCCGCGACTGGGTCCCCGGGGGCTTCAGGCGGCCAAGCAGGTTCTGCGCATTCGGGTCGTAGGGTGCGATCACGTCAGCGAACACCGCCAGCACCACCACCACCGTGATCACCGCAAGGGGTACGGCCCACCGCCAGGACCGTGCCTTCATGCCGAGCTTCCGTCCAGACGGATCCGGGGATCCACCGCGCTGTACAGCAGGTCGGCGAGCAGATTCAGCACAACCGTCACGAAGGCGCCAAGGAGCACGACCCCTTGAACCACCATGAAGTCACGCGCCAGGATCGCCTGCACGGTGACCTGGCCCAGACCGGGCCAGGCAAAAACCGTCTCGACGATGACGGCCCCCGCAAGAAGGTTGGCAATCTCGATCGCCGCCACGGTGATGACGGGTATGGAGGCGTTGCGCGCG
>CAIRBF010000343.1 GCA_903876715.1 uncultured beta proteobacterium | reverse complement strand
GCAGGATCTTGGTCAGCAGGCGTACGCGTTCGGCCTTCAGGCTGAGCTCGCCCGTGCGGGTGCGGAACAGCGTGCCCTCGCAGCCGAGGATGTCGCCCAGGTCCCAGTGCTTGAAGGCGGCCAGCGTTTCGGCGCCGACGGCGTCCTGGGTGACGTACACCTGCAGCCGGCCCGAGCCGTCTTGCAGCGTGCCGAAGCAGGCCTTGCCCATCACGCGCTTGAGCATCATCCGCCCGGCGATCGACACCCGGATGCCCTGGGGCTCGAGTTCCTCGTTCGGAACCTGGCCGTGACGCAGGTGCAGGTCGCGCGCCTGGTGCGTGGGCTTGAAGTCGTTGGGGAAGACGGGCGTACCGGCGGCGCGCGCCTGCGTGCGCAATTGCGCGAGCTTCTCGCGCCGCTCGGCGATGAGCTGGTTGTCGTCGGTGCTCGCGCCCGGGGTGGCTGCGGAGGGCGTATGGGGGGCAGGCGTGGACATGTCGCGGCGCAGAGCAAGGACGGGCCAGGATTCTAGGCGCCGGGTCCTGCGCTGACGGGGGTGCGGGCTGCGGTGCCGGCGCGCGGTCCGAGCGGGCGCAGCCCGTGCCTTCGGCAGGCGGCTGGGCGCCTGATAATCCTGATTCGGGCGCACGCGGCCGAAGGGGCCTGCCCCGGGGCGCGCATCGCCGCGGGCACGGAGCTTCCCGGTCGCGCCCGACCGGCACGCGAACGAACAGGGCGTGTCGCCTGTCAGCCCGAGGAATCCACGACGCCTCGACCCGCCCATGCAGTTCATCGACCTCAAATCCCAGTACGCGGCGCTGAAGCCTGCGATCGACGCTGGCATCCAGCGCGTGCTCGATCATGGCCAGTACATCATGGGCCCGGAGGTGGCCGAACTCGAGCAGCGCCTGGCTGCCTTCAGTGGCGCCGGCCACTGCGTCACCGTGGCCAGCGGCACGGAGGCGCTGCTGATCTCGTTGATGGCGCTGGGCATCGGGCCGGGCGACGAGATCATCACCACGCCCTTCACCTTTGCCGCCACGGCCGAGGTCATCGTGCTGCTGGGCGCCGTGCCGGTCTTTGTCGACATCGAGCCCGACACCTGCAACATCGACGCCACCCGGATCGAGGCCCGGATCACGCCGCGCACCCGAGCCATCATGCCGGTGAGCCTGTATGGTCAGGTGGCCGACATGGACGCGATCCAGGTCGTGGCAACGCGCCACGGCCTGCCGGTGATCGAGGACGCCGCGCAGAGCTTCGGCGCAGCCTACCGCGGACACCACAGCGGGGCGCTGTCGACCCTGGGCTGCACCAGCTTCTTCCCGAGCAAGCCCCTGGGGTGTTACGGCGACGGCGGCGCGATCTTCACCAGCGACGAGGCGCTGGCCCGGGCCTGCCGCGAGATCCGCGTCCACGGTCAGAGCCAGCGCTACCTGCACACTCGCGTGGGCGTGGGCGGGCGCATGGACACGCTGCAGTGCGCCGTCGTGCTCGCCAAGCTCGGGCGCTTCGAGTGGGAACTCGGGCGTCGCCGGGCACTGGGCGCGCGTTACCACGCGCTGCTGCAGGCGGAGCCGGGCGTGGGCCTGCTGGCCGTGCGCGACGACCGCGACTGCGTCTGGGCCCAGTACACGGTGTTCGTCGATGAGCGCGATCGGGTGCAGAAGGCCCTGCAGGCGCGCGGTATTCCCACCGCCGTCCACTACCCGCGGCCGCTGCACCTGCAGCCGGCCTACGCATCGCTGTGCTGCAGCGACTGCTGCCCGGCCAGTGTGCGCGCCAGCCAGCGCGTGATGAGCCTGCCGATGAGCGCCGATCTGACCGAAGCGCAGCAGGACGAGGTGGTCGCGGCGTTGCGCGAGGCGGTGGCGGCCGTCGCCACCCCGGAGGTTGCATGATCGAAGGCAAGACCCTGTTCATCACTGGCGGCGCCGGCTTCATCGCCAGCACCCTGATCGCCCGGCTGGCCGAGCGCAACCGCATCGTCGTCTACGACAACTACACCCGCAACACCCTCAAGGGCACACCCTACGACCGCCATCCGAACGTGCGCCAGGTGCAGGGCGATGTGCTCGACTTCGAGCGCCTGAAGGCGCACATGGCCGGCGCGCACATCGTGGTCCACGCGGCGGCGATCGCCGGTATCGACAGCACGGTGAAGAACCCGGTGACGACGATGCGCGTCAACATGATCGGCACCGCCAATGCGCTGGAGGCGGCGCAGCAGGTCGGCGGCGTCGAGCGCTTCGTCGAGTTCTCGACCTCCGAGGTCTTCGGCTCCCAGGCCTTCAAGGTCGACGAGGCCGCGCAGACCGTGACCGGCGCGGTGGGCGAGGCGCGCTGGACCTACGCGGTGAGCAAGCTCGCCGGCGAACACCTGGCGCACGCCTACTTCAAGCAGCACGGGCTGCCCACCGTCACGGTGCGGCCTTTCAATGTCTATGGGCCCGGCCAGACGGGCGAGGGCGCGCTGTCGATCTTCATCCGCAAGGCGCTGCGCAACGAGGACCTGCTCATCTTCGGCGACGGCACGCAGATCCGCGCCTGGTGCTTCGTCGATGATATGGTCGAGGGCGTGATGGCCTGCCTGGAGCACCCGAACGCGGTCGGCCAATCGTTCAACATCGGCAACGCCCGTGCGGTCACCACCATCTACGGCCTGGCCGAGGCGGTGCTGCGCGTGACGGGCAGCGCCGCCCGCATCCAGTTCCGCCAGGCGCTGTCGGCCGACATCGAGCTGCGCATCCCCAACGTCGACAAGGCGCGCGAGCTGATCGGCTTCGCCGCGCAGGTCGACCTGGAGGACGGCCTGCGCCGCACCGCCGAGTGGATCGCCCGCCACGAGTCCGACCTGCCGGCGCTGGCGCCGATCTTCCGCAGCTGACGATGCTGCGCCTGTCGCTGCCCCACGTCGACGACGACGCCATCGCGGCGGCGGTGGCGGTGCTGCGCAGCGGGCAGCTGGTGCATGGCGCCGAGGGCACCGCCTTCGAGTGCGAATTGGCGGCCTACCTGGGCGTGAGGCACGCGGTCGTCGCTTCTTCCGGCACCGCGGCGCTGCACCTGGCACTGGTCGCGCTGGGCGTGGGCCCGGGTGACGCCGTGCTGGTGCCCGACTTCACCTTCCCCGCCACCGGCAACGTGGTACGCCTGGTGGGCGCGCGGCCGGTGCTGGTCGACGTCGACCCGGGCACCTATTGCGTCACGCCCGAGGCGTTGGAGGCCGCCATGGCCGCCTTCCGCGGCCCCGAGCGGCTGCGCGCGGTAATGCCGGTGCACGAGTTCGGTCAGCCCGCGGCCATCGACGCCATCGTCGCGCTGGCGCAGCGCCACGGCCTGGCGGTGGTCGAGGACGCGGCCTGCGCCATCGGCGCCACCGCGGGCGGGCGCAAGCTCGGCACCTTCGGCGAGATCGGCTGCTTCTCGCTGCACCCGCGCAAGACGCTGACCACCGGCGAGGGCGGCGTGCTCGCCACCGACGACGACGCGCTGGCGCGTCGGCTGCGGCGCCTGCGCAGCCACGGCATCGAGCGCGACGCCGCGGGCCTGCACTTCGTCGAGGCGGGGTACAACCTGCGCTTGACCGACATCCAGTCGGCGCTCGGTCGCGCTCAACTGCCGAAGCTGGATGGCTGGATCGTCGCGCGGCGCGCGCTGGCCCAGGTCTACCGCGAGGCACTGGCGCCGCTGGCCGACGCCGGTCGGCTCACGCTGCCGGTGGCGGCCGAGGGCCACAGCTGGCAGACCTTCATGACCGTCCTTGCCGACGGCGCGGACCGCTCCGCGGTCATCCGCGCTCTCGCGGCGCAGGGCATCGAGGCCAACCTCGGGGCGCAGTGCCTGTCGGTGCTGGCACCGTTCCAAGGCTGCGGTGGCGGACCGGTGGCGGCGCGCCTGTACCGCCAGGGCCTGGCGCTGCCCTTCTGCGAGCAGTACGGCGCCGCCGAGGTGTCGCGCGTGGCGGCGGCGCTGGCCGTCGCGCTGGCCTGACGCGGATGGCCGACCTCGACCGCCTGCTCGACGGCCTGGCCCCCGGCTGGCAGCGGCAGCTCGAGGCCGTGCTGGGCGCGCGCATCGACAGCGAGCGCAACCGCGGCCTGCGCGACGAGATCGTGCGCCGCTTCCTCGCCCAACTGCTCACCGACGACGAGCGCGCGAAGCTGCTGGGCCTGCCGGCGAGCTGCCGCGTGCGCGAGAACTCCAAGGTGCTGATGCCCGAGAAGCTGCGCTGCGGCGAGCACGTCTGGGTGGGCGAGAACGCCTACCTCGACGCCTCGGGCGGGCTGGAGATCGGCGACCATGCCACCATCGGCGTCGGCGTCTTCGTCTGGACGCACACCAGCGTGCTGGCCAACCTGCTGGGCGCCAACGAGCCGGGCGGGGCGCATGTGATCCGCAGGCCGGTGAAGATCGGCAGCCGCTGCTACATCGTCGGCCCGTCGGTCATCAACCCGGGCGTGACCATCGGCGACGGCGCGCTGGTGCTGCCGATGTCGGTGGTGACCAAGGACGTGCCGCCGGGCGCGGTGGTCGCAGGCGCGCCGGCCGAGATCAAGTCGCAGGTCGACGAGGCCTTCGTCGAGCGACTGCGCGCCGAGCTGCAGGCGCAGCGCGCGCCGCGGCCCTGAACGGGGGCGCTGCGCGTGCGCGTCTTCATCGGTCCGCTGGAGGTGGCGGGGATCGCCACCGGTCTGGCCCGCGGGCTGCACGCGCACGGCCACGAGGCCGACCTCGTCTTCGCCTACAGCCACCGCTTCGCCTACGGGGGAGCGCGCGATCACGGCGGCGTGGCCGGCTGGTGGGCGCGGGCCGGGCGCTGGCGCCAGGCGCTGTCGCGCAGCCAGCCGCTGCGCAAGGCCTTCGCGTTCGGGCTGCAGCAGTTGCTCGGCTGGGCCGTGCTGGCCTGGGCCGCGCGCCGCTACGACGCCTTTGTCTTCCTCTACGGCGAGACGATCACCAACACCGCGCTCGAGCTGCGCCTGTTGCGCTGGCTGGGTCGGCGCACGGTGGTGGTGTTCGTCGGCTCGGACAGCCGGCCGCCCTATGTCGACGGCGGCTGGTTTCCAGCCGACCGTCCCTTCGACGCGCGCGCCGCCGCGCGCGCCGCATGCCGGCAGCGGGCCAAGGTGCAGCGGCTCGAGCGCGGCGCAAGTGTCTGCGTCAACGCGCCGGCCACCGGCCACTTCCACGCGCGACCCTTCGTGCACTGGCTGGCGCTGGGCATCCCGCGCGAGGCGCTGGCTGCGCCGCCGGCGCCCATGCCGCGGCCCGCCCTGCGTGGGCTGCACAGCCCCTCGCACCCGGTGCTCAAGGGCACGGCGCGCATCCGCGCGGCGGTGCAGGCGCTGCGCGAGCGCGGTGTGGCCGTCGAGCTCGACACCGTCGAGGGCCGCCCCAATGCCGAGGTGCTGGCCGCGCTGGCCGACTGCGATCTCGTGCTTGACCAGCTCTACAGCGACACCCCGATGGCCGCTTTCGCGACCGAGGGGGCGAGCCTCGGCCGCGCGGTGCTGGTCGGCGGCTACGCGGCGCGCGCCATCGCCGCCGAGGCGGCGCGCCACGGGCTGCCGCTGCCGCCGACCGTCTTCGTCGAGCCCGAGGCCTTCGAGGCCGAACTGGCGCGCCTGGTGGCCGACGCCGAAGCCCGACGGCGCGTCGGCGCGGACAGCCGCGCCTTCGTGGCCGCCCACTGGACGCCCCAAGCGGTGGCGGGGCGGCTGCTGCGCATGATCGAGGGCACCGTGCCCGAGGCCTGGTGGGTCGAGCCTGGTGAGGTCGCCTACCTGCAGGGCTGCGGGCTGCCGCAGGGGGTGGCCCGCGAGCGCGTGCGCGCGCTCGTCGAGCGCTGTGGCGCCTGCGCGCTGCAGCTCGATGACAAGCCGGCGCTGCGCGACGCCTTTCTCGCTTTCGCCCACGGGGAGACGGCGGCGTGATCCGTGCGCTCTGGCGCGACGGCGCAGTCTACGCGGTGGGTACGGTCGTCTCGCGCGGCCTCGCGCTGCTGTTGATGCCGCTGGTCACGCGGCTGCTGGCGCCGCACGAGTACGGCGTGTTCGACCTGCTCGTGACGGCCGGCGTGCTGGCCAACCTGGTCGTGCCCCTGGAAACCCCGCAGGCGCTGGCCCGGTTCTGGAACGAGCGCGAGGCCGGCGCCGCGCGTCGCCGCCTGGCCGGCACGGCCTGGACCTTCGGCGTGCTGGGCTACGCGGGCTTCGTGCTGCTGGCCTGGGCGGCGGCGCCCTGGCTGGCGCCGCGCGTCTTCGGCGCCGGCTTCGTCGAGGCCTGGCAGGCCGCAGCGGTGTTCATCGGCGCCAACGGGGTGATGCTGCTGCTGCAATCGCAGCTGCGCTGGGAGCGGCGCCCGGTGGCCTACGCCGTGGTCAGCATTGCCTACGGCGCTGGTGTGCTGGCGCTGCTCGCGCTCCTGGCCTGGCGCGGCGTGGCCTCCGGGGGTGCCGGAGGCGATCTCGCGGACGCGGCCGATGTGCTCTGGGCGCATGCGGCCGCGTCGCTGGGCGTTGCCGTCGGCGCGAGGCTGGCCCTGCGCGGCACGCTGGCCTGGGGCCTGGACGCGGGCGAGCTGCGCGCGATGCTGCGCTACGCGCTTCCGCTGGTGCCGGCGGGCGTGGCGGTGTTTGCTGCCACCTACCTGCACCGCTGTGTGCTCGGCGCGCTGGGCACGCTCGACGACGTCGGCCTCTTCGGCGTGGCCGCACGGTTGGGTGGCGCGGTGACGCTGGTGCTGATCGGCGTGCAGACGGCGATCACGCCGCTGGTCTACGCCCACCACCGAGAGCACGGGACGCCCGCCGCGTTGGCGCGGCTGGCCGAGGGTTTCTGGTGCCTGGCCTTGCTGGCCTGCGGCGCGATGGCGCTGTTCGCCCGCGAACTGCTGGCGCTGCTGGCCGGCCCCGCCTACGCCGGTGCGGCGCCGCTGTTGGCGTGGCTGGCGGTGGCGGCGCTGCTCGGCCAGATGTATGTGTTCGCCCCGGGCATCCCGATCGCGCAGCGCACCGGCTGGCAGCTCGCCATCACGCTGACGGCGGCATCGGCCGGGGTGCTGCTGAGCCTGCTGCTGGTGCCGCTGGCCGGCGCGCGCGGCGCCGCCTTGGCCAGTGTGGGCTCCGCGCTGCTGTTCCTCGGCGGCTGGGTGGTGGCCGGACAACGCCTCTACCCGCTGCCGCTGCGCTGGCGCGCGCTGGGTGCTTGCACGCTCGCCGCGCTGCCCCTGGGCGCCGCCGGCCCGGCCTTCGACGCCGCGTTTGCGGGGCTGCTGGCGGGGGCGCTGAAGCTGGCCCTGCTGGGGGGTGTGGCGGCGATCTGTGTCGCCAGCGGGCTGCTGCGGCCGCGCGCTTGGCGGCTCGCCGAGGCGGGAGGCTGAGCCTATGTGCGGCATCGTCCTGGCCTTTACCCCGCGTGCGCCGACCTCACTCGGCACGGTCGCCGCGATGGCGCGTGCGCTGCGCCATCGCGGCCCCGACGACGAGGGTTTCCTGCTCTTCGACGGCGGGGGCGAGCCGCGCCTGGTGGCCGGCGACGACACCCCGCGCGACGTGGCCGAGGCCGCTACGCCCTGGCAGCCGCGCGGCCGCGTCGCCGACGAGCCGATGCGCGCCGCCCCGCTGGTCATGGGCCATCGGCGCCTGGCCATCGTCGATCTCTCGCCCTGGGGCCACCAGCCGATGTCGCGCGCCGGGCGCTGGCATGTCGTCTACAACGGCGAGATCTACAACCACCTCGAGCTGCGCGCCGAGCTCGCGTCGCTCGGGCACACCTTCCTGACCCACAGCGACACCGAGGTCCTGCTCGCCGCCCTGGCCCAGTGGGGGCCGCGGGCGCTGGCGCGCTGCAACGGCATGTGGGCCTTCGCGGTCCTGGACACCGAGCGGCGCACGCTGCTCGTCGCGCGCGACCGCTTCGGCGTCAAGCCGCTGTACCTCTGGCAGGGCAACGACGGCTCGCTGCTGCTGGCCTCGGAGGTCAAGGCGCTGCTCGTGCACCCGCAGGTGCGTGTGGCGGCCTCGGCCGAGCGCTGCGCCGGATTCCTCCGCGCCGGGCCGCGCGCCTGGGACGCGGCCACCGAGTTCGAGGGGATCACCCGCTTCCCGCCCGGGCACTGGGCCGAGCTGAGCCTGGACGCGCCGGCCCGGCTGCGCCCGCAGCCCTTCTGGCAGCGCCCGTTGGCGGCCGACCCGGGCGAACCCTTCGATGCCCGCCGCGCCGACGACCTGGCGCACCGCTACGTGGACTTGCTGGACGACGCTGTGCGGCTGCGCCTGCGCGCCGACGTGCGTGTGGGCACCGCCTTGTCAGGCGGGTTGGACAGCTCGAGCATCGCCTGGCTGGTGAACCGCACGCTGCGGCGCGATGGCCAGGACGCCCGCCAGGAGGTGTTCTCCAGTGTGTACCGCGGCGAGGGCGTCCGCGACGCCGACGAGAGCGCCTTCATCGCCCGCGTGGCCGAGCAACTGCAGGTGCGCGGCAACACCATCGAGCCCCGGGCCGACGACGTGCCGGCGGCGCACGAGCGCATGGTCTGGGCGCTGGATACCCCGCCAGCGAACACACTGATGTCGAGCTGGCACACCTTCGCGCTCGTGGCGCGGCGCGGCGTGGTCGTGACCCTGGACGGGCAGGGCGCCGACGAGCAGCTCGCGGGCTACACGCGCTACGCGCGCAACTGGCTCGTGCACGCACCGCTGGGCGCTGCGCTGGCGGAGTCGCGCGCGCTGCTCGGCGCGATGCAGGGCTTCGGCCCCGCGGTGGGCATCGGGCTGGGCGGTGCCTTGCTGCGCCGCGTGGCCGGGCGCGGCGCCGTACATGCGCTGGCACGGCGCCTGCGCATGGGCGCCGACCCGTCGCCCACGCTGGCCGAGGCGCTGGCCGACGACTTCGAGACCCACTTGCGCAACCTGCTGCTGTACGCCGACAAGACGGCGATGGCCTGGTCCGTGGAGTCGCGCATGCCCTTCATGGACTACCGCGTCGTGGAGTTCCTGGCCGGCGTGCCCCCGGCGTACAAGATCCACGGCGGCTGGACCAAGTGGCTCGGCCGCCACGCGACAGCCGGCCACCTGCCCGACGAGGTGGTGTGGCGGCGCGACAAGATGGGCTGGGCCATCCCCGAGCCGGCGTGGTTCGAGGGTCCGCTGCGGACCTGGCTCGCGGGCAGGCTGGCGGCCAGCCCCTTCGCGGCCGACGTCGCGCGCCGGGCCGGCATCGACATCGCCGCGGCACCGCTGGCACAACGCCTGCGCCTGCTCAACCTGGCCACCTGGCACCGCCTCTTCTTCGAGGAGCCGGGTCGCCCTGGGCGCGCGCTCGGCCGCACCATGCCGCTGGGACTGGAGGCGGCGCCGTGACCCGCGTCGTCCACGTCACCACCGTGCACCCGCGTGACGACATCCGCATCTTCCGCAAGGAGTGCGTCTCGCTGGCGCGCGCCGGCTACGAGGTCGTGCAGGTGGTGGGCGACGGGCAGGGCGACGCGGTGGTGGACGGGGTGCGCATCGTGGACATCGGCGCGCGTCCTGCGGGCCGGCTTGCGCGCATGCGCCGGCAGCCCGCCGCGGCGCTGGCCGCGGTGCGTCGGGAACGGCCGGCATTGGTGCACCTGCACGACCCGGAGCTGCTGCCGCTCGGCGCGGCACTGGCGCGTGACGGCCTGCCCGTGGTCTACGACGCGCACGAGGACGTGCCGCGCCAGATCCTCACGAAGCAGTGGATCCCGGCGGCGCTGCGCCCGGGGGTCGCGCGCGCCTTCGAGGTCTACGAGAACCGCCAGGTGCGCCGGCTCGCCGCCGTGAGCGCGGCCACCCCCCACATCGCCGAGCGCTTCGCCCAGGTGGCGCGCCTGGCGGTGCATGTCGGCAACTACCCGTTCGAGACCGAACTCGCGCCCCCTGCGGACGATGGCCCGCGCGAGCGCATGGTCTGCTATGTCGGCGGCTTGTTCCGCACGCGCGGCTTGCTGCAGATGGTGCGCGCCGTGGCGCAGGTGCCCGGGTTGCAGCTGGTGCTGTGCGGCCGCTTCGAGGACGCCGCGTTCGAGGCCGCGATGCGCGCCGAGCCGGGCTGGGCACGGGTTCAGTGGCTCGGGCAGGTGGGCCGCGAGCAGGTGCGTGAGGTGATGGCACGTGCCCGCGCCGGGCTGGTGACGCTGTTGCCCATGCCCAGCTACCGCGATGCGCTGCCGATCAAGATGTTCGAGTACATGTCGGCCGGGCTGCCGGTGGTGGCGTCGGACTTCCCGCTGTGGCGCGGCATCGTCGAGCGCCACGGCTGCGGCCTCGTCGTTGATCCCACCGACCCAACCGCCATCGCCGCAACGCTCGTTTCGATCCTGGACGACCCGGCGCGCGCGCAGACGATGGGCGAGGCCGGCCGCGCGGCGGTCCTGTCCACCTACCGCTGGCCGGTGGCCGAGCGTGAACTGCTCGGGCTCTACGATCGCCTTGTCGAGCCGCCGACGCCGGCGGCCGCCGCGCGATGAACATCCTCTACATCAACCACTACGCCGGCACGCCCGCCCTGGGCATGGAGTACCGGCCCTACCACCTGGCGCTCGAATGGGTGCGCCTGGGCCACCGCGTGCTGGTGCTGGCGGCTGACTTCTCGCACGTGCGCACCTGCCAGCCTGCCGCCGGTGACGAGACGATCGACGGCATCGCCTGGCGCTGGTACCGCACCCCGGCCTACGAGGGCAACGGCGTCGCGCGGGCGCGCAACATTGCCGTCTTCCTCGGCGCGGTCTGGCGCGACACGCCGCGCCTGGTGCGCGAGTTCCGGCCCGATGCGGTCATCGCCTCCAGCACCTACCCCATGGATTTCTGGGTCGCGCGCCGCATCGCGCGCCGCTGCGGCGCGCGCCTGGTGCACGAGGTGCACGACCTGTGGCCGCTGTCGCCCATCGAGCTGTCGGGCATGTCGCCCCGTCACCCCTTCGCAAGGCTGTGCCAGGCGGCCGAGGACGCCGCCTGCCGTGATGCCGATCTCGTCGTCTCGGTCCTGCCCCGGGTGCACGAGCATCTGCGCTCGCACGGGCTCGACCTGCGCCGCTTGTTGATCGTGCCCAACGGTATCGACCCGCAGGCGTGGGCCGTCCCGCCCGAGCCGCTGCGCGCTGACGTGGCGGCCGTCCTCGCCGACAGCCGCGCTGCCGGCCGCACCATCGTCGGCTACGCGGGGTCGATGGGGCAGCCCAATGCGCTCGACACGCTGCTCGATGCCGCTGCTCTGCTGCGCGAGGCGCCCGTGCAGATCCTGCTCGTCGGCGACGGGCACGAGCGGCGGCGGCTGGCCGGCCGGATCGCGGCCGAGCAGTTGTCGGGCGTGAGCCTGCTCGCGCCGATCCCCAAGGCGCAGGTGCCCGGCTTCCTCGGCGCGCTCGACATCGCCTACCTCGGCTGGCGGCGGCAGCCGCTGTACCGCTTCGGCATCGCGCCGAACAAGCTGATGGACTACATGATGGCGGGCTGCGCCGTGCTGCACGCGGTCGAGGCCGGCAACGACCCGGTGGCCGAGGCCGGCTGCGGCCTGACCGTCGCGCCGGAGGATCCCGGCGCGATCGCACGAGGCGTGCTCGAGCTGGCCGCGCTGCCGGCGGCGCAACGCCGAGCACTCGGTGCGCGCGGCCGGGCGCACGTGCTCGCGCACCACACCTACCCGGTGCTGGCGCGGCGCTTTGCGGACGCCCTGTCATGAAACCGCGCACCGAGACCGAGGCGGTGGCCGACCGCTATGCCCGCCGGACGGCCACAGACCGCTACGACCCGGCCCGTCCCGAGGTGCGGCACATGCTCGACGAGCGCGAGCGCGCGCTGCGCCGCTGCTTCGCGCGCCAGGGATGGCAGGCCCTGGACGAACGGCGGGTGCTCGAGGTCGGCTGCGGCGCCGGTGGCAACCTGCTGCGCCTGCTGCAGATGGGGTTCCGGGCTGAATACCTGGCTGGCGTCGAACTGCTGCCCGGGCGTTTCGAGGCCGCACGCGAGGCGCTGCCGCCCGCGGTTCGCCTCTTCCAGGGGGATGCCTGTGTGCTGGACTGGCCTGCGGGCAGCGTGGACGCGGTGCTGGTGGCGACGGTCTTCTCCTCCTTGTTGGACGATGCCTTCCAGCAGCGGCTGGCCAGTGCCTTGTGGCGCTGGATCCGGCCCGGCGGCGGTGTGATCTGGTACGACTTCACCATCGACAACCCGCGCAACCCCGACGTCCGCGGCGTGCCGCTGCAGCGCATCGCCGCGCTCTTTCCCGAGGGGCGGCTGGAACACGAGCGGGTGACCTTGGCTCCGCCGCTGGCGCGCCTGGCCTGCCGGTTCCACCCCGGTGCCTATGGCGTGCTGAATGCGTTGCCCTGGCTGCGCACGCATGTCCTGGCCTGGGTGGGAAAGCCCGACAATGAAGCTGCTGCGGCGACCGTTGCCAGGCAGCGTATCGCGTCCGACCCCGGACGTTCCCCGCCGTGAACCGCCCCACCGTCCCTGCCGACTTCCTGCCCTTCGCGCTGCCCGAGATCGGCGAGGAGGAGATCGCCGAGGTCGTCGACACGCTGCGCTCGGGCTGGATTACCACCGGGCCGAAAGCCCGCCGCTTCGAGTCCGACTTCGCTGCCTTCCTCGGCGAGCCGGGGCTGCACTGCGTGGCGGTCAATTCGGCCACCGCGGGACTGCACCTGGCCCTCGAGGCCTTGGGCATCGGCCCCGGCGACGAGGTCCTGACGACGACGCATACCTTCACCGCCACGGCCGAGGTCGTGCGCTACCTGGGCGCAGACGTGAAGCTGGTCGATTGCGACGCGGCGACGCTGAACATCGACCCGGCCGCGGTGGAGGCGGCCGTCGGCCCGCGCACAAAGGCGCTGGTGCCCGTGCACTACGCCGGGCTGGCGGCTGACATGCCCCGGCTGCTGCAGATCGCGCGCCGCCATCGCCTGAAGGTGGTCGAGGATGCCGCGCACGCACTGCCGTCCACGAGCGGTGGCCGGCTCGTGGGCACACTCGGTAGCGACGCCGCGGTCTTCAGCTTCTACGCCAACAAGACCATCACCACCGGCGAGGGCGGAATGCTGGTCACGCGCGACCCGGAAATCGCTGCGCGCGCGCGCGTCATGCGCCTGCATGGCATCAGCCGCGACGCCTTCGACCGTTTCAGCGCCCAGGTGCCGAGCTGGTACTACGAGATCGTCGCCCCGGGCTTCAAGTACAACCTGACCGACATCGCTGCGGCCCTCGGCTTGCACCAGCTGCGCCGCGCGCGTGACTTCCACCGTCGGCGTGAGCAGCTCGCGCAGGCCTACGACGCGGCGCTGTCGGGACTGCCGCTGCAACTGCCGGCGCACGCGCCGCCGGGCGAGCAGCACGCCTGGCACCTGTACGTCGTGCGCCTGGCCGACGACGCGCGGGTGGCGCGCGACCGTGTGATCGAGCGGCTCTACGCCGCAGGCATCGGCTGCAGCGTGCACTACATCCCCTTGCACCTGCAGCCCTACTGGCGCGAGCGCTACGGTCTGCAGGCGCGGCACTTCCCACGCAGCCAGCGCGCCTTCGAGCGCATGATCAGCCTGCCTCTGTACACGCGCATGCGCGACGCCGACGTCGAGCGCGTGGCCCAGGCTCTGAGGGCAGTGCTGTAGCGTAGTCAGGCACGCGCGCCGCAGGGCCGCTGCCATCGCGAGCGCTGCGCATGCGCAAGCGCGTTCCTGCCATCCGCCCCGAACATGAAGTCGTCCATCGACAAGCCGCGTCGCCGCGACGCACGGAGCCGACTTCATGAACCGCAAGCCTTCCCTTTCCTTGGCCGCCGCGCTGGTGCTGGCTGCCACCGCCACCCTCGCGCAGGCCCAGTCCCCGGCGCCCAGCCCGGGCGCCCTCACGCGCCAGGAGGTCAAGATCGAGCGCGACGAGTTCATGCGCACACACCAGTGGGACAACTCCAACGGCAACTGGGTCCTGAGGCCGGGCTTCGAGGCCCCGGCCGGCATGAAGTCGCGCGCGGAGATCAAGGCCGCGCGCGACGAGTTCATGCGCATCCACCGGTGGGACCCCTCTGGCGACGCGTGGCAGCCTATCCCCGAGGGCCCGCGCGAACTCAGCAAGCTCACCCGCGAGCAGATGCGCATCGAGACCCGGGAGTTCATGCGCACCCACGAGTGGGACGTGGCGGAGGAGCGCTGGGTCGACAAGCGCACGCCCAAGGCGCGCAAGCGGTGAGCGCCGCGTGAAGTGAGTGCGGGTCGGTGCCGTCGGACCAACCCGTGGCTTGGTCAGGCCCGGGCGGGTTGGGCAGCAGCCCGGGCCTCGCCTCCTATACTGCGCGCTGCTTACGGTGCGCTCCATGCTCAAACGCGGTCTGGATCTGTTGTTCGCCGCGGCGGGTCTGGTCTTGCTGAGCCCGCTGTTGGTGGCGGTCGCGCTCTGTATCCTTCTGGATTCGCCCGGGCCGGTGTTCTTCCGCCAGGAGCGGGTGGGCCGTGGCGGCAGGCTGTTCCGCATCCACAAGTTCAGGACCATGGTCGTCGACGCTCCGGCGCTCGGGCCGGGTCTGACGATCGGCGCCGATCCGCGCGTCACGCGCGTCGGCCGCTGGCTGCGGCGCACCAAGCTTGATGAATTGCCGCAGTTGCTGGATGTGGTGGCCGGCCGGATGAGCCTGGTCGGACCGCGCCCTGAACTGCCGCGTTACGTGGCCTTGTACCCACCGGCGTTGCGCGCCTTGTTGCTGGGCGTTCGCCCCGGCATCACGGACCCGGCGTCGCTGAAGTATGCCGACGAAGCGAGTCTGCTCGCGGCTGCAGCCGATCCCGAGCGCGAGTACTGCGAGGTACTGCTGCCGGCCAAGCTGCAGGAGTCCGCCAACTATCTGCGCCACGCAACGCTGGTCAGCGACTTCGCCGTGCTGGGGCGCACCGCAGCGCTGCTGCTGCTGCTGCGCCGCCGCTGAGCCGGGTCTTCTTCAGGGTGGCCCTCAATGGAAGGGCGCGGCGGGGTAGGGGCGCAGATCCGCAGGCTCGATCTTCAGCCATGCCGTGCTGTTTTGCACCCGCGCCTTGCGCTCGACCATGTGCATCAGCGTGTAGCGGCTGCAGCGCACCTGCTGCCACAGCGCCTCGTGCTGGTCGGGTGCTGTCGTTCGCAGCAGCATGGCGGGCACCTTGCCTGCGTTCAGCTGCGCGGCCAGCAACTCCAGCATCGCATATGAGGGAAAGGAGGTCGACGCCGAGTCGATGAAGATCGAACTGCTGTCGGCCATGCGCGGCAGGAAGTGGCCAAGGATTTCCAGGATGTCGTTCGGGCCGTGGCGGAAGTCCGAGAACAGCCAGTCCAGCTTCTGCCCGAGTTCAGGGTAGGGCGGCATCGTGCGGCCGATGAACTCCAGGTGACCCCGCAGGCCGAAGTCCGCGATGACGTCGGCCATGTAGGCGGCAAAGTCCATGTTGCGCTGCGCCGGCGTGAACAGGTCGGGCGAGTGGCCCAGGATGCCGGCCCAGTCCTGGCCGCTGTCGATGGTCCAGATCCTGCCGCCGCCGACCTCCTTCATCGCCTGCGCGACCCACAGCGCCGTCGCGCCCAGGCCGGTGCCGAGCTCGACCACGGACTGCGGTGTCTGCATCTTTGCCAACGCGTACAGGAACATCGACCAGTCCTCGGTGCCGTAGACCGGGCCGATGAGGTCGGTATGAGCCTTCAGCCGAGCGAAGGCCTGGGCTTGTGCGAGGACGGTGTCATGGGCCATGGGGGCAATCAGGGTTCAACGGGCCGTGCCCGGGCGCGGATACAGATCGAAAGCCAGGCTCAGGCGCGGTTGCGTACTGGAGAAAGGCACGGTGTGGTGCCAGTGCCAGGAGGGGAAGATGACGAGCATGCCTGGCTGAGGCGCGATGCCGAAGGGTGCCTGCGGCACGTCCAGCGAAAACAGCGGATCGGGTTCGCCGAAGCACAGCCGACCGGCATCGCCTTCGCCGCGCTGCACGACCTGCGGCACGCCCGGGTAGTAGACGGCGCTGAGCAGCCCGCCCGGGTGGATGTGCGGCGTCTCGTAGCCCCCCTCGTGCATCAGCACGGCCCAGCCGCGCAGCTCGAGCGTGGCATCGACCAGCCGGCCCAGCGGGTGCGGACGGCCCCGCATCCAGTCCAGATACTCGCGCAGCCGGTCCAGGATCCACCATGCCAGGGGCGTTATCGGGCCCGATGCGTTCTCGAGCAGGTTCTCGATGCGCCGGCCGTTGTGCGTGGCCTGGCCGCGGTGGGCGCCGAGCTCGGGGTGGGTCTGCACATGCTGCAGGATGGCCGCGTTGAAGGACGGCACGTCGGACCATCCTGCAGGGGCCTGCTCGAGCTGGTGCACGCGCAGCCAGCGCCGGCTGTCGTCGACCGCCGCCGCCTCCTCGGTACGGCCGAGCGTGCGCAGCGCGATGCAGCGCAGGGCGATGTCATAGCCGTCGTAGGCCCGTTGCCGGCGGTGGGTATCGACGAGAGCCAGTGCCCGCGCCGCCTCGCCGCGTTGGAGGAACAGCCCCACCAGGGTCTGGTACGCCGCATCCTGGCGGGGGTCCAGGCGCAGGCACTCGCGCAGGTGGGCCTCGGCCTCGGCGAGCCGGCCCTGGATCAGCCTTGCGTGCCCGAGGTGGTGGTGCCCTGCCGGCAATTGCGGCCAGCGGCGCGCGATCGTCGAGTAGCCTTCCGCCGCGGCGTCCAGGCGGCCCAGATCCTGCTCGAGGAGCCAACGGTTGAGCTGCACCAAGGGGTCGTCGGGCAGGTTCGTCGCCGCTTCGGTGGCCAGGGCGAGCGCCTCGTCCATGCGCCCCAGCACCCGCAGCAGCCCGGCGAGGTTCGTGGCGGCGTAGGGGTCCTGCGGCATGAGGCGGCGCGCCTGGCTCATTGCTTGCAGCGCGAGGGGGTAACGCTTCTGCTCCAGAGCGGCAGCGCCCAGACCGAGCCAGGCCTGCGCGTGGCCAGGGTCGGCCTGTGCCGCCGCGGCGAAGGCCCGCGCAGCAGTGTCCCATTGGCGTCGTCCTGCAGCCGCAGTGGCGGCGTCCATCAGCGTTGCGCTTGCTCCGGCCACCGCCAGGGCAGTCTCGACCGCTGTGGGACCAGCCATGCAGTGGAGTACAGAACGCGTCAGCCCACGCCTAGACGCGCCTGGGCAGCAACCGGCGACGCGCTGCGTGCAGCCAGCCCGGGGAGCGGAAGCGCACGATGCGCCAATACAGCGCGAGATAGAACACGATGAAACCAGCCAGTGCCGCTGTGATGAGGGGTGTGTCGTTCCAGAACAGCATGGCCGGGATGACGCCGAGCATGCACAGGAACCACAGGTAGGGGGAGGTCATCGAGTTGCGCCGGGTCATCGCGCGCGCGCTGCGGTCCTGGATGGCCCACCGCAACACCCGGCGGTAGATCAGCGAGTGTAGGTGGATGCCGTCGGGTTGTCCCGGCGACGACCCGCGGCGGCGGCGGCGGTAGATCGAGAACAGGGTCTCGAAGACGGGGTAGATGCAGATCAGCAGCGGGCACAGTGGCGACACCTCGCCGGGATTGCGCACCAGCAGCAACAGCGCCAGCTCCGCGAACCAGAAACCCAGGAAGTAGGCCCCGCCGTCGCCCAGGAAGATGAGGCCGGCGGGAAAATTCCAGACGAAGAAGCCGAGGGTGGCACCGATGCCGGCCAACGCCATCGTCATGATCAAGGGGTCGCCGACCTGATGGGCCACATAGGCCAAGGCCGCCAGCATGACCGCGGCGCACATGGACGCCAGACCATTGAAGCCGTCGATGATGTTGACGGCATTGGCGATGCCTGCCACGGCGAAGACCGACAGTGCGGCCCCGAACACACTGAAACTCACGACCCAGTCCAGCACGGGAATGCCCGTGGAGACGATCACGGCGTCCAGCAGCGAACAAGCCAGCAGTGCCGACGCCATGGTCGCCAGCAGGCGGGGCAGCGGCCCGATTCTCTTGAGCAGGTCTTCAGCCAGGCCAGCGGCGAAGGCCGGCGCGGCGCAGACCAACAGCCACCAGGCCGATCGCAAGTCCTGCTGATTGGTGAGGCTGAGCACGGCGAACGCCGCCACCACGCCCCAGGTGATGGCCAGCCCGCCGGTTCGTGGCACCGGGACGGCGTGGAATTTCTGCGGTCCGTCGAGTTGCTTGTCCAGCGCCTGGCCGTCTCGCGCGTGCGCGCCCCGGATCAGCAGCAGACTGGCCACCAGCGCGGCGACGAAGGCGATCAGGACCGTGGTCAAGATGAGGTCGGCTTGAGAATGCCGATAATTAAATGTAAGGGTTCATTTGATTCTAGAGGGTTCGACCGCATGGTGGAGCGCGAGGATGGCGATGGGGCGCAAGTGGCCAGAATCGGCCTCAACCAGCCCGGCGGGCAACGGCCAGGCTTGGCGGCGAGCGCAACTCCGTGCTGCTCGCCCGCAAACACGCTGAGCTTCCCATAACGTCGATGCGGCATGACGTGGTTGTGAACGCTCGTCAGGAACCGCCACCGGCCGTCACTTCGAGGTCGCCCGGTTCCACGGCGCGCAGCGCGGCCACCGGCACCGGCAGGCGCGCCTGTTTCTGGAGCAGTTCGATCAGCACCAAGGCCCGCGCTTGGCCGTCAGTCATGTCGAAGACGGCGCGCACCCCGGCGAAGGGCCCCGCCAGGATCTTGACGGCCTGCCCGGGTGTGAACTGCGGCACCACGGCGGACTCGCGGCGCCGAGCCTCCTCCTCGCGCAGCGCCTCCAGCACGCCTGAGGGAACCCGCGCTGCAACGCCCCCGAAGCGCACGATGGTCGTCACGCCAAGGGTGCTGCGCACGGGCGCCCAGTTGACGCCGGGTGGCAGGTGGATGAAGAGGTAGCGCGGGAACAGTGGCTCGTCGACGACGACAAGCTTGCGCTGGCGCACCTTCTCGACCCGCAACTGCGGTAGCCAGCATTCGTAGCCCTGGTTGAACAGGTTCTCGAGAGCCCGGTGCTCCTGGCGGGGTTTCGTGTGGACAAGATACCAGCTCACGGCGACATGCCCGGTACAGGCCGGGAGTTTGTTCATCGGTTGCATGGCCCGACCTGGCTGCCATCACGGCCCGCCGCGGCCGCGCCCGGATACGACGTTCGATGCTACCGCAGCGCCGGCGCCGCCGGCCGCAGGCAGGGTGCGCGCCCGCCCGTGCAGGCATCGAACCCGCTCAGGGGCGGACCGAACCCAGCGTCAGGTACGCCTCACGCAGGCGCGGGAGGTGATCACGCAGGTAGGCCGGGCCCAGCCGCCCGGCGTCCAGGCTGCGCAGTTCCACATCCCAGGCCGAAGCGTACTCGCGGACCGAGTCGGGCTCCACCCAGTTGCCTGCCGAGTTCTTGTCCGTGATCCGGGTACGCAGTCCCTGTCGCCATTGAGAGGCCCCGAGGATCTGGACGGGTCCGGTACGCGGCGCAGCTCGCGGCGTCAGGGGCACGGACAGCTCCAGCCCGGCGAACTGGCGCAAGCCACCCTTGCGGTAGACCAGGTGCGCGCCCAGGTCCCCCCACCAGCGGGTGATTGTGACCAGGGGCCCTTGGCTGCGGTCGGAGTAGCGCTGGGCGCCGAACTCGACCCAGACATTGCGCAACCAACGGTCCCCGTCAGGCACCCAGCGGTAGCTGATCCACTGCTGGAAGTCGGCACCCTTGGGCATGCCCGGCTGGGTGACCAACTCGCGTCCGCGCAGGCGCAGCACGTCATCGCGGCCGGGCACGAACACCAGGGCCTCGCCTTCGACTCCCGGGGCGTCGTACTCGAAAACGCCCGCGGCCCCGCCGAGCATCACGTGCCTGCCGAGCCACAGCGTCTGGTGGAGCGCCAATGCGCGCAACCCGTGGGGCTGACGCAGCGAAGAGAACGCGCCGCTCGCGGTGGCCTGGTCGGACACGGCGAGCCGCGCCATTGCGTTGGCGAGCAGTTGAGCACCGGTCCACAGCGGGACCGTGATCGATGTGCGCGCTGCCAGCGAGTAGTCGAAGGCGCCGTACTCCGTGCCCACGGCATACCGCAGATCCGGCCAGAGGCGCACCTGCAGTGCGGTGGCCGGGCCGGGTTGGTCGGACAACCAATCCACAGGGCGGGCGTCGAAACGGCCACCGCGCTGCACCTGGAGCGCCTGGCGTGCCGGCCCGGCACGGCCATCGCGCATGAATTCGCGCCAGGCCGCGGCTGCCACATCGACGCTCAGGACGGCCTGGCCGGTCTTGAGCGCGGTGACGACGATGCGCTGCACCTCGGCGGGCGCAGCTTCGGCAGCGTGCCCGAGGACGACGCCGAGCGCATCGAGTTCGTGCTGGCCGTACCGGTGGTTCTGGTACTCGATGACCCAGGTCCCGTTGTCGACACTGCCCACGCGCACCTTCTCCAGGCCCAGGCCGACCAGCGTATCCTTCAGGCGGCCCAGGCGCGCTGGCCTGCTGTCGGCGGCGGCCTGGGGCACGTCGAACGCTGCGGCAGCCACCGATACTGCCGGCTCCGCGGCCGCTTTGTCTTCGTCGAAGGGGACCGCGACGAAGAAGGCGACGGCGGTGCTCCCAGCCATCGGGCCGCGTTGCGCCGTGCGGTGCGCCGACGCGGTGAACCGGGCGCCGCCGATCGAGACCAATGGCGGCGATGCCCAGCGGGCCCCGGCCAGGGGCTGTCGCCCGTCGTGCTCGGCCGACAGCGTCAACGTGCCGAGCCGCTCGCTTTGCGCCAGCCGGTAGTCGAGGCCGCCAAAGATGCCATCGAGCGGGCGCCGCGCTCCCGACATCTGCCGCGCCTGGCTGCTGCCGGCGCCCAGGGTGAGGCTCCAGGGCCCCCAGGGTTGGGTGGCGACTGCGTAGGCGGCGCGGAAGTTCACGGCCCCGCCCCGAAAATCGTTGACGCCGATGGCCACCCGTGGCGCGTCATCGCCCCGGCCGATTGCCGTGGACAACTTGACGTTGGCCGAGAGGTCGCTGATGCCGCCCAGGGCGAGGCCCGTGGTGTCACGTGTGCTGTATTCGGCGAGCCGGCCCACGATGTCCAGGCCCTCGGCGAGACCCACGCCGAGCACATAGGAGACGCTGCGCTGGGACTGCTGGACGACCTGCGGCTCGCGCGGGTTGCCCAGGCCCATGGCCAGCGTGCCGCTGCCCAGAGGTCGGGCGTCCGGGATGGACAGCCCGCCGACCACGCCGGTGGCATTCAGCCCCTGGGCCAGGGAGCAGGTGGCCCAGAGGCAGCCGGTGGCCGCCAGGGCGAGTGAACGGCGTGAGCTGGTGTGTCGCATGGCGGCGGGCCGCAGGCACGGCGAGGAAGGTGACCGGAAAGTCTAGCTGTCGCCGTGACCGCGACACCTTGCCGGAGAGCGCGGCGTCGTCTCGAGACAACGAAGTCGCTCCCGTCTCGCCCAGCCGCCTCGATGCTTGTCGCTGCGAGGCCGGTACTCAGGGATAATCCCAGGGTGACCATAGACTCTGAAACCTCTGGCGCCGAGTTTGGCGCCGCCGCAGCGGCCCCGGCTCCCGGCCCCCGCTTCGACACCTTGCCGCTGGATCCGAAGCTTCTGCGCGCGGTGTCCGACAGCGGCTACACGGCGATGACGCCGATCCAGGCCAAGGCCATCCCCATCGTGCTGGCAGGCCAGGACGTGATGGGCGCGGCGCAGACGGGCACCGGCAAGACGGCTGCGTTCACGCTGCCGCTGCTTCAGCGCATGTTGCGGCACGAGAACGCCAGCGCCTCGCCGGCGCGTCATCCGGTGCGTGCTCTGGTGCTCGCGCCCACGCGCGAACTCGCCGACCAGGTTGCCAACAACGTGAAGGCCTACGCCAAGCACACGCTGCTGCGCTCGACCGTGGTCTTCGGCGGCATCGACATGAAGCCCCAGACGGTGGCCTTGAAGGCTGGTGTCGAGGTCCTGATCGCGACGCCCGGGCGCTTGCTCGATCACATCGAGGCAAAGAACTGCGTGCTCAATCAGGTCGAGTACGTCGTCCTCGACGAGGCCGACCGCATGCTGGACATCGGCTTCCTGCCCGACCTCCAACGCATCCTGTCCTACCTGCCGAAGCAGCGCCAGACGCTGCTGTTTTCGGCCACCTTCTCGCCCGAGATCCGGCGCTTGGCGCAGAGCTACCTGCAAGCCCCTGTGACGGTGGAAGTGGCCCGGCCCAATGCCACCGCGTCGACCGTGGAACAGCGTTTCTACAGCGTGGCCGAGGACGACAAGCGCAGCGCCGTGCGCCAGTTGTTGCGCGACCGTTCGCTGTCGCAGGCGATCGTCTTCGTCAACAGCAAGCTGGGCGCGGCTCGCCTGGCGCGCTCCTTCGAGCGCGATGGTCTGCGCACCGCGGCGCTGCACGGAGACAAGAGCCAGGACGAACGGCTCAAGTCACTCGCGGCTTTCAAGGCGGGTGAGGTGGATCTCCTGGTCGCCACCGATGTTGCCGCGCGCGGCCTGGACATTGCCGATCTGCCCGCGGTTTTCAACTACGACGTGCCGTTCAACGCCGAGGACTACGTCCACCGCATCGGCCGCACGGGCCGCGCCGGCGCCTCGGGCCTGGCGGTCACGCTCGTCACGCGCGACGATGCCCGCCTGACAGGCGAGATCGAGAAGCTGATCCGGCGCAAGCTGGACGTCGAGGTGCTCGACCTTGACGACGATCGTCCGCGCCGGCCGCCGCGTCGTCGCGAAGACGAACCGGTCAGCGAGGTGCGGCCGGCGCCTCGCCGGTCGTCGCGGCCAGCGCCCTCCGATCCGCTGTTCGACAACCCTTACGAGCCCGATGCCGCAGTTCCGCCAGCCGCAGTGCCGGAGCCTGCAGCACCGGCGCGCACCGGGTTTTCACCCAACATCCGGGCTCGGCGCAAGGTCGCCGCGCTGCTCGGCGGCAAGGTCTGAGGTCGCGTTCCGCCTCGGCCGCTTCAGCGGCGGATGCGCCGCTCCACCGTGTCGAGCAGGGCCTGCGGCGACACCGGCTTGCGCAGCATGACCAGATCCGGGTGATGGCGGGCCGCCTGTGCAGCCGCCTCGTCCCCAGTGATCAGCACGGCCGGCAGTGAGATCTGCGGATAGGCCGCGCGCAGGCGTTCCAAGGCATGGAGCCCATTGTCCGAGGCACCGAGGTGGAAATCCACGAGCGCGAGTCCCGGCCGGACGCGCGCGCCTTCGGCGTCGAGCCAGCGCTGCAACTCGCCGATGCCGGAGAGTTCGGTGACCCGGGCCCCCCAGGCTTCGAGCAGAACGGCCGTGCTGAGGCGCGACCCCGGGTCGTCGTCGATGACCACGATGAGCGGGGGCGTGTCGGCGTCAGGTCTCTGTCCGTCGTCTGACGTGCCAGCAGCATTCGCCGGGCGCTCGACAGCCGTGTCGAGATTCGATCCCCCTGGGGGCGCAGCATCGGGCGGGCCTGCCTGGACCAGCGACGAGCCTGCGGGTGGCGACGCACCGGCACCTGCCACCGACAGGTTCGCGGCCTCGTGGAGAGCTTCCTCGGCCGCCCAGGCGTCGATCATGACCTCCAGCGCCGCAAGCGCGTCGGCCATGCCCTGGGCCAGCGGTTGCTCGGCGGGGCCGAGCGGTCGCGCGCGCAACGCGGCGCAGAACAGTCCCAGCGCGTTCAGCGGCTGGCGCAGGTCGTGATGGCGCTTGCGCCAGGTAGAGCGCGCTGTTCCCTGGGCACCGAGCGGGGCGGCTTCGGCGGCGGGCGGTGCGTCGGGTGCCGCCCCCGTGTCCTTGCAAGACTCAGCCACGTCGCCCCCGGCGCCATGAGAAGCCGGCCAGGTGCTCGTGCTGCATCTGCGTGACGGCCACGATCGCCTGGGTGCGCGTCGAGACGTTCAGCGCCCGCAGCACCGAGGCCACGTGCACCTTCACTGTCTCCGTAGACAGGCCGAGTTCTCGCGCGATGAGCTTGTTGGGCAGCCCTCGCACCATGCCGGCCAGCACGTCGGTCTGCCGGGAGGTCAGCCCGAGGCGCTCGACGAGGCTGCGCGCGATGCGCGGACCGCCGCCCGCCGTGGCCGCGCCGCCCTCGGCGTTGCGACCCTCGCCCGATCCGAAGAGGTGGGTCGGGATGTGCATCCCGCCCGACATCACAGAGCGCAAGGCCTCCACCAGCGCTTCGTTGCTGCTGCGCTTGGTGACGTAGCCCATGGCGCCCAGGTCGAGCGATTGCAGCACGTCGCTCTTGCTCTCGGACGCCGAAAGCACGACGACCGGTACGCCAGGATGGTCGCGCCGCATTTCCGCCAGCAAGTCGAAACCGTGTGCGTCACCCAGCGTGAGGTCGAGCAGCACGAGGTCGACGTCCGGGTGCTCGCGCAGGCGCACGCGGGCTTGCGCCGCGCTCTGCGCGCAGGTGACGCGGTCGTCATTGCCGAAACTGGCGATCACGGCCTGCAGTGCGGCCAGGATCAGCGGATGGTCGTCCACGAGTAGCACGTTCATGCGCTGGCCCTCATGATGGTTACGTACTTATTTTGAACCATCAATGACTCGATTCAGACGTTGAGGCCATCGAATCCGAGACGAAAAAAAGCCGCGTCGGCGACGCGGCTCTTGCGTGAAGGGGACGCCGCCAGCGGATCAGAACGTGGCGCCGGTGGCACCCGTGGTCCGCGTGAAGCTGAGCGTCACTGTCAGGCTGGCCGTCTTGCGGCCGTCCGACACCGTGATGGTGTAGGTGCCGCTGCCGGAGGCGGTCGGTATGCCGGTGATCGCGCCGGTGAGCGGGTTGAAGGTCAGGCCCGGAGGAATGGCCTTGCTGCCGGAGATCGACAGGGTGAGCAGATCGCCATCGACGTCGGCGGTCGTCGGTGCGTAGGTGAACGAGACGCCGACCGTTCCAGAGGCCGACGCGGCGCCGGAGATCGTCGGGGTATTGTTGGTCGGCTGAGTCACGGTCACCGTGACGTTCTGCAGCAATGTTTCGGCGGCAGCGGCGGACGTCTGTACCTCGATGGCGGCAGACACCGGCTGAGTGACGATCTGGGCCTCGGGCTTGATCGAGGCGGCGGTGGTGGCCAGGGACCCACCAGATGCTGTTTCGATTGCGTTCACGACCGCGGTCGTCGAGGCGGCCACCGATTGCGCCACCTGGGCGACTGCGGCATTGTTGATCCCGAGTGTCACGCCCCCGGCCTTGGTCGGGTCCGCCACAAGGGCGGTTACAGCCGTGGTCGTGGCAGTCTGGGTGATCGTGGCGATCTCGGCGCCCGAGTCCAGCTGTGCCGCCGTCTTGCCCACCAGATTTGTGGCCAGTGCCGCCAGGACTTCAGTCTGGACGGACTTCACCGTCTGCGTCGAGAGTTGCCGGTTGGTATCGTTGCCGC
The DNA here is from genome assembly GCA_903876715.1 of uncultured beta proteobacterium. Taxonomy (GTDB): domain Bacteria; phylum Pseudomonadota; class Gammaproteobacteria; order Burkholderiales; family Burkholderiaceae_C; genus Rubrivivax. The sequence continues at coordinate 4,857 of CAIRBF010000343.1, read as the reverse complement.
CAGCAGCCGAATTCAGCACTTCGACGACCTTGCTCGCCGTGGTCGTCACCGCCTTCACCAGCGCCGCCGCCGCAGGCGTGATGCCTTCGTCGATCTTGGCGTTGTAAGCCACGCCGAGCGACTGGATGGTGGCCTTCAAGGCGGCGCGGTCCGTTTCCGGGGTCAGCTGCACCAGCGTGGTCAACGGCGTGACGGCCTGGGCCGTGACCGTCTGCCCCGCCTTGCCACCTTCGGCCCGCATCGTGATCGCGGGCTGGCTGGTGATGGTGTCGGTGCCGCCGAGACTGACGATCTCGTAGTCATAGGTGGGCACCGCGGTGAGCCTCCAGTTGCCACTGGCGTCGGTCGTGGTCGAGTAGGCCTTCTCGTCGGCATCGACGGTACCGTTGCCCCGGGCCTGGCCTGCAGGGATCTTGTCGGCGAACACGATGGCGCCACTGACCGGCCCCTGAACCACGGCGCCTCCGGGCGCAGCCACGGTCACCGGGTCATCTTCCTTCAAGCCACAGCCCACGACCAGGGCGGCTGCAGCAGCAACTGCGGCCAGTCGGGCCGCGGCATGGAGAGTACGCTTTTCCATCATCTGTGCTCCTCAAGAAACGACATCACGGCACGGCCCCGCCAGAAGACGGTTGAAAAGGCCTCGGATACACGACCTGCTCGGGATCATCGGAGGCGGGCCATGAAGATCGACGGTGAGGCCTAGACCTTTGCCAATCGAATCACCTTTACATTCATCATAAATGGATATTGTCGGTGAAGCCACTGCTGTCGCAAAGCGATGATTGCGACACCGACGTCGCCTTGGCGCGACAGCTTTGGTCTACACATGAGAACGCGGGGAACGCGCCGCAGCGCGGTGTGGATCGGAGCCTTCGGCTCGAGCCGGCCTCAGCCGGCGAGCCCGTCCCACAGCAGCTTGGTTCCGGTCAGGAGCATGCCGGCCCAGGCCAGACGGTAGAACCACGTCGGCGCAATGTGCCGCGTCAAGCGCACGCCGATCCAGACGCCGACAGGCGCCAGCGGCAGCAGTACGAGCGCGGTGGTCATGGTGGGGAGGTCGATCAAGCCCAACAGTGCGTACGGCACCCACTTCGAGGCGTTGAGGGCGGCGAACAACACGGCCATCGTGGCGCTGAAGACCAGCGGCGGCAGTTTCTGCGGCAGCAGGTAGGCGAGCACGGGCGGACCACCGGCGTGGGCGACGAAGCTGGTGAACCCGGAGGCGACCGCACAGGCTGCGCCCACGCCGTCGGGCGCGACACGTCGGCCTGTGGGGCGCCACAGCAGTTGCCAGGCGACGAAAGCCAGAGCGAGCGCGCCTGTCAGCGCCGCCACCCAGGCTGCAGACAGCAGACCGAACACGGCCCAGCCCAGCAGCGAGCCGACCAGTCCCCAGGGCAGCAGCAGTTTCAGCAGACGGCGATCCGGGTGGTGTCGCAGCCGCCGCAAGGTGACCACATCCATGGCCAGCAGCAGCGGCATCATGATCGCCGCGGCTTGCGGCACGGGCACGGTCAGCGCCATCAGTGGCACGGCCAGGGCACCGAAGCCGGTGGCGAAACCGCTCTTGGACAGGCCCATCAGAAGCACTGCAGGCACCGCCACCGCATAGAACAGCGGATCGGCAATGAGCCAGTCATTGGCCATCATGAACCCGGATTCAGCGGTCGCGACGGACAATGCGGACATGTTCCAGCCTTCCCAGCACGACGTGCGCCGCTTCTTTTGCCAGGTCTGGCGCCGCCAGCGCCAAGGTCTGGCGCTGGATCCGATGCAGGCGCAGGCAGCGACATGGATCGCCGAGCATCCCGAGTACGACATGGACCTGTCGGACGAGGAGGCGGCGCTCGGCGCCGACTACCGGGTCGAGAACGGCCGCGGCAATCCCTTCCTGCACCTGAGCATGCACCTGAGCATCAGTGAGCAGGTCGCCATCGACCAGCCGGCAGGCATCCGGCAGGCGGTGCAATTGCTGGCGGCGCGACTGGGTTCTCTGCACATCGCCCATCACGCGGTGATGGAGTGTCTGGGCGAGATGCTGTGGACGTCCCAGCGCAGCGGCCTGCCGCCCGATGGGCTGGCCTATCTCGAGGCGGTGCGCCGCCGCGCGCGCGGACCGACGGCCGGGAACCGGCCTCAACGGCAGGGGTAGCCCACCTGAGCGAGCGCAGCAATGAATTCTTGTGCCGGCTGCTGCGAATCGATCGTCACCCGGTGCGCAGGCAGATCGATCGAGAGCGCGGCTTGCGGATCCGTCTTGCGGACAGTTTCAGTGACCACGCGGACACAGTGCTGGCAAGTCATGTCCGGCAGTTCCAACTCGATCGTCATCGCGAGCCTGGGCGGGGTCGGTGTCGGTCGGGGCGGTGCGTGGCAGGCCGCGCGGCGCGGGCTCTTTCAGCGGAAGCGCGACTGCGGTACCGTCTTCAGGTCGCCGGGCAGCGAGCCGAGGTAGGCTGCCATCGCCTTGAGTTCGGCGGGCTTGAACTGCTGGACCTGAGCGCCCATGATGGCGTTGTTGCGGCCGACGTGCGGATTGCCTTGGACCTTGTAGGACTTGAGTGCGACGAGCAGGTAGTCTGCATGCTGGCCAGCCAGCTTGGGATAAGACGCATCTACCGGTTTGGCAAAGTCAGCGCCGTGGCAGGATGCGCACGCGCCCTTGTCGAGCAGGGCCTTGACCTCGGCAGACGGCTGTTGCACGGTCTGGGACACGGCAGCGACGCTGCTGCGGCCGTGCTGCTCATAGAAGGCGCCCAGGTCGGCCATGTCCTGTTCGGTCAGCGAGACGGAGATGCCGCGCATAGTGGGGTGCTTGCGATCGCCCTTCTGGTAGGCGACCAAGGATGCCACGATGTACTTCGCGTTCTGGCCGGAGATCTTGGGCACCCGATGGACCTCGGGGAAGCTCGCCTGGTAGCCGGGGATGCCGTGGCAGCCTATGCACATCGCGGCCTTCTTCTCACCGGCTTTGACGTCCTGGGCGAGAGCCGTTGAGCACAGGCCCGCCAGGGCCAGCGACAGAGTGAGCGCTTTCATCATGGTTTATGTCTCGGCAAAGCCACCTCAAGGGCGACCGACCTCTCCTCGAACGGCCGGGGTCGCGGGGCTCGTTTGATTATAGGGGGGGCCTTATACTGATTCGGGAGCGTTGCCGGCGGTCAGGCCGCCTTGATGCCATCGGCCAAAGGGCTGCGCAGCGTGCCTGTCGCCATGTCCTTTCTGCCGCCTGTCCGCGGCGCCCCGACGAGGGCTTCGAAGATGAAATTCCAGGGTTCAGAGCAGTACGTCGCCACGCAGGATCTGATGTTGGCGGTCAACGCGGCCATCACGCTGAGGCGACCGCTGTTGGTCAAGGGCGAGCCTGGCACCGGCAAGACGATGCTGGCCGAGGAAGTGGCGGGCGCCCTGGGGCTGCCACTGCTGCAGTGGCATATCAAGAGCACCACCAAGGCGCAGCAGGGCCTGTACGAGTACGACGCGGTGAGCCGTCTGCGCGACAGCCAACTCGGCGACGAGAAGGTGCGCGACATCCAGAACTACATCGTGCGCGGCGTGCTGTGGCAGGCCTTCGCCGCCGAGCAGCCCGTCGCTTTGCTGATCGACGAGATCGACAAGGCCGACATCGAGTTCCCGAACGACCTGCTGCGCGAACTCGACCGCATGGAGTTCCACGTCTACGAGACGCGCGAGATGGTGCGTGCGCGTCACCGTCCGCTGGTCTTCATCACCTCCAACAACGAGAAGGAGTTGCCTGACGCATTCTTGCGTCGCTGCTTCTTTCACTACATCAAGTTCCCGGACGCCGACACGATGCGTGCCATCGTCGACGTGCACTTCCCGGGTCTGCGCAAGGAACTGCTGGCCGCGGCACTGAAGACCTTCTACGATGTGCGCAACCTGCCCGGCCTGAAGAAGAAGCCCAGCACCTCGGAATTGCTGGACTGGCTGAAGCTGTTGGTGGCCGAGGAGATCCCGGTCGAGGCACTGCAGAGCCGGGACGAGAAGGTCAGTGTGCCGCCGCTGGTGGGCGCGCTGCTGAAGAACGAGCAGGATGTGACCCTGTTCGAGAAGCTCGTGTTCATGCAGCGCAACCACCGCTGACCCATCGGAGGCCGGGCTGCCGGCCCTGGAGCGCTGCGATGTTGATCGACTTCTTCTACACCTTGCGCTCGGCCCGGCTGCCGGTCTCGGTCAAGGAGTACCTCACGCTGCTGGAAGCCTTGAAGGCAGGCGTGCTGAACGACGACGGCGGCCCGAGCGTGGACAAGTTCTACTACCTGGCCCGCACCGCCCTGGTGAAGGACGAGACGCATTTCGACCGCTTCGACCGCGCCTTTGCCGCCTACTTCAAGGGCGTGGAGCTGGCGGCCGACTTCACGCAGGACCTGCCCCTGGAGTGGCTGCGCAAGACGCTCGAGCTCGAGCTCAGCCCCGAGGAGAAGGCGGCGATCGAGAAGATGGGCTGGGACGAGCTCATGCAGACGCTGAAAAAGCGCTTCGAAGAACAGAAGGAGCGCCACGAGGGCGGTAACCGCATGATCGGCACCGGGGGCACCAGCCCCTTCGGTGCCTGGGGCTACAACCCGCAGGGCGTGCGTATCGGCCAGGACAAAGGTCGCCACCGCAGCGCCGTCAAGGTCTGGGACCAGCGCGCCTTCAAGGACTACGACGACACCAAGGAGCTGGGCACTCGCAACATCAAGGTCGCGCTACGCCGCTTGCGCCGCTTCGCGCGCGAGGGCTCCGAGGAGGAGCTCGACCTCGACGACACCATCCACAGCACGGCCGCGAACGCCGGCATGCTCGATATCAAGATGGTGCCCGAGCGCCACAACCGCAATGGATGCGAAT
>CAIRBF010000342.1 GCA_903876715.1 uncultured beta proteobacterium | reverse complement strand
GCTGGCACTGGGCGTCAGCGTGGCGGTCCAGGTGATGCCGCCGTCGCTGCTGGCCAGGCTGGACAGTACCGCGTTGGGAGCGTTCAGGTCGGCAATGGTGAAGCCGGACACCGCCTCGGCGAAGGTGAAAGTGACTGTGGCGGTGTCGCCGATGCGCAGCGCCGTGTCGCTGACCGTGATGGCCGAGGCCAGCGAGGGCCGCACGGTGTCCACCGCGTAGTTGTTGGAGTTGGTGGATCCGGTGCCGACATTCGATGTGGCGATGCTTGCCACACCGCTCATATCCACGCTGATCACATTGGTCGCAGCGGTGACCGGGGCGGTGGGCGTCAGCGTGGCAGTCCAGGTTGTGCCACCGTCACCGGAGCTGACGCTGCTCAGGGAGCCGTTGGCGATGGTCAGATCGGCGTTGCCAAATCCGCTGACCGCCTCGCTGAAGATGAAGGTCACGAGCGAGGTCTCGCCGACGCGCAGTGCGGTGTCGGCCACCGTCACGCTGACGGTGGGGCTGGTGACCACCGGCGAGATGTCGATGTCGTCGATCTCTACCGTCGCGTCCGAACTGAACGCCAGGCGGATCTCGTCGACGTTGTCGAATGCGGAGCCGAAGCTCAACTGGCCAAAGCTGCCGAGAAGGGGCGTCGTTCCCCCAAGGACGTAGGTGATGTTGCCTGCGCTGTCGCTGGCGGTCAGGTCCACCACCTCGCCGCTGACAACTTGCAGGTTGTCGCGCCAGCCCGACACGGTGACAGACATGCTGCCGCCGTCGACCGAGGCCAGGCTGAAAGAATTCAGGTCAAAGTTCGTGCCGTCCGTAGAGCGAAATGCAAAGCTGCTGATGGTGAGACCATTCGCGTTCCAAACAAACGACAGGTCGCCGGTATCGTTGGCCAGTTGAGCAAGCCCGAGAGGGGAAAAGCTCATGACCCCCGTATCCATGGCCGTGGCGCCAATGCCGGAAAAAGTCCAGGTCCCCAAGACCCGGCTGGTGGCATTGCTCACGTTTTTAGATTCGCTATCGAAGTTCTGATCGCTGATCGCCAGCATCTCCCCGTAGGAATCCAGTGCAAACGGCACGAAAGCGTTCTCGGTGTCGATACTGCCGTGTTGTGCCTCCAGCAGCCAATTGCCGCCCAGGGCAACAGCCCCGGTCGGATCGTCCGAAGCCGCAACATCGGTCCCACTGACTTGCGCCAGGCGCTCGACAAAGTCGAGCCCGAAGGCTCCGGCTGCCACGTTGCATCCGTACACCAGCCAGTCACCATCATCGGCCAGCGTCACACCGATGCGCGCCAGCGTATCTGCGTGGTCGCTAAGGTTGCTGCTGGTCAGCGTCAACGCGCCCAGGCCGATTGCTCCGCTGCTGCCATGCCCCAGCAGGTGAATGGCGTTGACGCTGCCCGGCGCCTTTTGTGCCAGCCAGTCGGCCATTTGCACCAGGCCGTCCCCCTGACTGTTGAGCAGCACCGTTTCCACGCCAGGCCGCACGCCGGCGGCCAGTGTTTGCCAGTCGGCCACGTCATCCATCACGAAGACCACCTCCTGGCGGCCGCTGTTCAGGTCGGTTTGACCAGGGGCGTAGAGGACGGCTGGGGCGGGGTTGGTGAGTCTGCGCATGGAATTTCGTAGTTTTATGTCAAATTTCGGATTACTCATTATTGACTGCTGCACAGCGAGCTGCCAGCCGTTTTTCGACTTCCGATTGAGGTGCCCTTTGCACTTCGTCTTCCAGCGGGCCGGGCCTATGCCGCCATGGGGTCCTGAGCAGCATGCTTGCCGATCCAGTCCTGCGGGACCTGCACCGGCGAGCTGTAGCCCAGGGTGGAGTGGCGACCACTCCGGTGGTAGAGCACCTCTGGGTACTCGAACGGGTCGGCCTGTGCATCGGCTCGCGTCGGGTAGGTCGCGCCATGCACTCGCTCGCTCTTCAGGCTGTTGAAGAAGCTCTCGCTCGGGGCGTTGTCCCAGCAGTTGCCCTTGCGGCCCATCGAGGCGGTCCTGCCGTATTCGGCGAGCTTGGCCATGGTCGCGTGGCCCGCGTACTGGCTGCCCCGGTTGCTGTGCCCGGGCTGCTGGCCGACCTGGAGCGCTACATCCACGACCCTTCGCCGACGCTGCCGCCCCTCGTGCGCCTGGCGCTGGTGCACGTGCAGTTCGAGACGCTCCACCCCTTCCTGGACGGCAACGGCCGCATCGGCCGACTGCTGATCGCGGCACTGCTCGAGCACTGGGGCCTGCTGCCCGAGCCGCTCGTCTATCTCAGCGGCTACCTGAAGCAGCACCAGGCCGAGTACTACTCGCGCCTGTCCGCCGTGCGCACCAAGGGCAACTGGGAGGGCTGGGTCGCCTTCTTCCTCGACGGCGTCGAGACCGCGGCCACGCAGGCCGAGCGCGCCATCGTCGCGCTGGCGAGCCTGGTCAACGCCGACCGCCGGCGCCTGCTCGCCGCGCCACGCGCCGGGGCCGCCGCGCTGCGCCTGTTCGAGCTGCTGCCCGTGACGCCGCGCTTCACCATCGAGCAGGCCCGGCGCAAGCTCGACACCACCTTCCCCACGGCCACAGCCGTCGTGAAGCTGCTGCAGGAACTGGGGCTGCTGACCGAGCTGACCGGGCAGCAGAAGAACCGGCTGTTCAGCTACGCGGCCTATGTGGACCTGCTGAACAGCGGCACGTAGCGGAACGCTGGTCACCGTCGGCGTCCAGGACTGCTGGCCAGGCCTGTGCGGCGGTGAGGCGCGCGCAAGGGCGCTGCGCAAGCCGGTCGGATGGCGGCGCTGGCCCCGGCCCGTCACCCGCCTTGGCCCGGCTGTCGCGGAGTGCGATCAGTCAGTCGGCGCGCCGTGGGCGGCCCGGTGCTTCGGCGCCGGGGGTCGGGCTCGATCGGATCGAGTCGCCCATGGCCCGCCTCAGCGTGGACGCCTGCTGCGCCTGTTCGCTGCCGAGCTTCACGCCGACGTAGACGAAGCCTTCGGCGGTGCATGCAAAGTCGCGCACGACGCCGGAGAGCGGCACGGTGTCGGCGGACCTGCCGGCGAGCAGGGCCTTGGCCCTCAGCTCGGCGAGGCCTGCCGCCAGTGCCGTCTCCAAGTCGTCCTCGTCAGGCAGTTCCTCGCGTGCGACCGACTTGACCACCCGCTTGCCGTTCACCTGCTCGACATGCACGCCCAGCGGGCTGGGTGGGCAGGTCGGGGCGCCCAGGCTGGCGCCCGGCGCGCACAAGGGCGGCAGCAGCAGCAGCAGAAGCGCGAACGCGCTGGCCCGCATCAGAACTTCTTCGCCCGTTCCGCGTCGCTCCAGCTGTTCGTCCCACGGTGCGGCTCGGTGGCACCGCCGCGGGGGGCCGTGGCGCCCTGTGCCCCGCCGGCCGTGCCGGACTGGCTGCTCGCCGTGCCCGGCGTCGGCTGGCTGCCGAGCGAGGACGAGATGGACCCCGCCATCGCCCCGGCGGCCCGGATCGTTTCCGGCTTGATGCCGACGCTGACGCGGACTTCGCGCCCCTTCGTGTAGCAGCTCGACAGCGGCACCACGCCGCGCAGCAGCGACTGGGTCGTGCTCCTCATGGCCTGGACGCGCTTGATCAGCTCCTGGCGGTCGGCCCGCCGACCCTCCGCCGTCGTCGACTTCGACTCCTGGACCACCTTGGTGATCGTCGTGTCGCTCTGGATGCCCTCCTGCATGAACTTCGAGATCAGGGCCTTGGCCTCCATCTCAGCCTCGGTGCGCGCGTCCTTGATCGAATCGACATCATCGAAGGAGACGGTGGCCGACCCTGTGGCCAGGATCTTCGTTCCGCCATCGACGGCCTCGACGTTCAAGCCCTCGGTGTAAGGGTAGGCGGCACAGCCTTCATTGGCTGCGGCGGGCAGGCTGAGCGCGAGGCACAAGGCGGTGAGGGCGAACTTCGAATCTCGGGTCATGAAAATGCTTCCTGATGGGGAGGGGGTGCGTGGGTCTGGGGGTTGTGGCCGGCACCAGTCGTGATCGGGGGTCTCACTTCTCGAGCCGGGCGGTGACGCTGGCAGTGTTCCTCAGGACGTCGTCGTCCACCGCGAAGAAGACGTAGAACGAGCGCTGCGGGGTGATGACGAGCTCGCGGGTGCCGAAGTTCGCGTACGCCAGGTTCCAGGGCGTGTTCGGTGTGTTGCCGAGATTGAAGCCCAGCTCCGGGATCATGATGTGGTGGTTCGTCCTGTCGTTGCCCGAGATGGCCATCGTCTTGATCACCCGGGCATCACGGTCCTTCAATTCGACGGTGAGCGTGCCGCGGTTCAGCGCTCTCGCCAGCGCGAACAAGGGCCGGCTGTCGACGCCGAACAAGGCCTGCAGGTTCTGCGCAAGGTTTGCCGACGACACGGTGTAGACCGTGAAATCCAGGCCCAGGGTGCTGCGGCTGTTGCGGTCGCCCGCCAGATCCTCCGGCGTGTGGTTGGCCGGCACCAGGTTGATGACGTTCTGGTTCAGCGTGACGAAGTTGACGCGCTCGTTCGGCTCGGCGACCGCGATCCGCAGGTCGTTCGGGTCTTGTCGATCGGGGCCGTCACGTCGCTGGATCTCCCGGTTCAAGGCGAAAAGCCAGCTGCTCTGGTACCGGTCCCTGTGGATCACCGACACCCGCTTGTTCTGCGACGCCAGTTCGTTCAGGGTCTTGGCGATGTCGGCCAGGAATTGTTCGTCGAAGGAGATCGTGGTCTTGAGGGAAACGATCGAGGTCGGGCTGTGTCGCCGTGAAAACTCGAGCTGCGACAGCGCAGCCATGACGGGATGGGTGCGGTCGAAACCCGATTGCGTCAGCGGCCGAACGTTGTCGATCCTGATCCTGAGGTACTCACGGTCGATGAGGGGGCGAAAGATCCTCTGGTGCAGGATCTTTGCATGATCACCCGACTGCCTTTCCTCCGTCTTCATCTGCGCGAACAAGCCGGGGGATATCTCGGCCGACCCTTCCGTCACGCGCTTCACCAGCACACGGAAATCGTCGATGCGCACCGCAACCCTTGCGGTGACGACCGTCAGACCCTCTTGCTTGACGTCGACGACCTCGAAGCTCTTGATGACGCCCTGGCTGTACTCGCGCACGTTGGTGCGGATGTCCCGGGTCTCCTTGCGCACGCCGTCCTGGATCTCGACTCTCTTGGCCAGGAACTTCTCCGCGTCGATGAAGGAGCCGACCACTTGCGTCAAGGCATTCTGGGCGGCGTTCTGCGCCGCGTCGGCGACATCCTTCCCATAGCCCTGCACGATCACGTCGCGGATGGGGCGGTCGGTCTGGGCCTGCGCAGGGCCTGCAAAGAGGACCAACGCCGCAAGGCACTGCAGCAGCACGTGCTTGTGATTCATGAAAGCTCTGTGATGACGATCGGGATACGCCAGGTGGACATCAGCCGAGAAAGGCAAGTGATCGATGGAGGTGAAGTCAATGCGACCTCACGCTGCCTCGGGGCTGGGAAGCACGGCGGAGGTTTTCCGGGTCGCTCGCGTGAATGGAGGAGACGAGGGCGCGCTGCTCGAGCGAAGACCCCTGCTGCCCAAGGGTATCTCCGAGGCCGCTTCGCCGGATCGCGGGTTTTCCAGGGGTTCGGCGGCGCGGCCTAGGTGGCCCGGCTGAACAGCGGCACACAGCGGAACCCCAGCGCCGCCAGCGCCCAGCACAGCCAGGCCGACCACAGGCTGTGCGACAGGTAGTGCGCGCCGCGCGCAAGCTGGGCCCAGGCGAACAGCGCGCCCGCGACGAGCACCGCCGCCAGCACGGCGCGCGCCGGCGCGGGGCGGTGGCCGCGCCACAGGAAGTACACCGCGAAGAAACCGAAGGCCGCCACCGCGTGGCCCGAGGGGAAGCAGCCTCCGGGGCCGCCGTCGGCCACCCCGGGCAGCCAGTGCGACACGTACTCGGCCACCCCGCCGAACTCGCGCAGCGACCAGGGACAGCTCGTCAGGCTGATGCGCTTGTGCAGCGGCACCAGCGCCATCGATGCGACGACGAAGGCCAGCGTGGCGGCGCGCTGCGCGCGTGTGGGCCCGGGCCGCAGCGGACGCCAGGCGTCCCAGGCCAGCACCGCCAGTCCCAGCCCGGCGAGCCAGCGGCCGCCCTCGTGCACGATGATGGCCGTGAGCACTTGGTCGCGCCACGGGAAGCCGCCGGCATCACCCCACAGGCGCGTCAGGGGAAGGTCCAGGCCGGTCAGGTCCCAAGCCAGCACGGCCGCAAGGGCGAGCACCGTGACCGTCAGGTCGCGGCGCCATCCGGGGGCGGGACGCGCGAGTGTCTCAGTCGATGCCGGCGCCGTCATCGCGCGGGCGCGCCCGCCGGACGGGGCGTAGGTGCGGCACCAGGGGATGCCGGCGCGGTGGTGCCGCCCGGACCCGCTCCGCCTGTCGTGCCGGCCGCGCGGCACCCCGCCGCCAGGTCCCATGCCGGCTCGTGCAGCGCGGTGCGCACGTCCAGCAAACCGAGCACGGTATGGAACAGATGGTCGTGCGCCACCGGGCTGGCGGCCTTGCGCTGGAGCTCGGACTCCAGGCAGCCCGGCGCCAGGCCCGCGGCCGGGCCGAAGCCGGGGCTGGCCCAGAACACCATCGGCACGCGCTTCTGCACCTCGGGCGCGATGGCATAGGGCATGCCGTGCAGGAACAGGCCTTTCTCACCCAGCGATTCGCCATGGTCCGAGACGTACAGCAGCGCCGTGTCCACCCGAGCCGACTCGGCTTGCAGTGCCGAAAGTGCGGTGGCGAGCACGTGGTCGGTGTACAGCAACGCGTTGTCGTAGGCGTTGACGATCTGCTCCAGGTCGCATTTGCGCAGATCGTCGCTGCGGCACTCAGGCTGGAAGCGGGCGAAGGGCGCGGGGTAGCGGCGGAAGTAGCTCGGCCCATGGTTGCCCAGCATGTGCAGCACCCAGACCTGGGTGCCGCGGGCCTGCTGCAGCCGCTCGCGCAGGTCGTGCACCAGGCCCGCGTCCAGGCAGTCGCCCCCCGGGCACAGGGCGGGCTGGCCGAGCGTGGCCACGGTGTCGCCCGGCAGGCCCGCACACACGCCCTTGCAGCCGCTCTGGTTGTCGCGCCAGTGCACGGCGGCGCCGGCCCGCGCCAGCACGTGCAGCAGCGACTCCTGGCCGCGGATGCGCTCCTCGTCGTGGTCGCGCCGGCCCACCGGCGCGAACATGCAGGGCACCGAGACCTCGGTGTTGGTGCCGCAGGCGGTCGCGTTGCTGAAGTTCACCACCGGCCACTGCGCGAGCTGCGGCGTGGTCTGGCGCGCGTAGCCGTTCAGGCCCCAGTTGGCCGCGCGCGCTGTCTCGCCGACCACCAGCACCAGCACCATCGGGCGCTCGCGCTGCGCCCAGGACGGGCCGGGCGCGGCGTCCAGGCCGATGGGCTGGCGCGGCCGTGCCGCACCGCGGGCGTCGGCCGCGAGCACCGCCCCGATGGACCAGACCACGTTGGCTGGCGTGATCAGGTAGCGCAGCTCCTTGTTCTGCCGCATCAGCGACGAGAAGGACTGGAACACCAGCAGCAGAGCGGCGATCATCAGCAGCACCGCTCCCGACAGCCAAGCCGCGCGCCGGATCGCTGCCCGGCCCCAGGGCCGCCTGCGCACACGCACCCAGCGCAGCAGCAGCATCGGCAGCCCCGCCAGGAGCGCGAGGTGCCAGAAGAACGAGGCGTTCAGCAGCTCGCCGGCCTCGGCCGGGTTCGTACGCAGCACGTTGCGCAGCATCGACGGGTCGAGGTAGACGCCGAAGCTGTCGATGTAGTACGAGGATGCGGCCGTCACCCCGAACATCAGCGCCAGCAGCGGCTTGACCGTCCAGCGGTTGGCCACCAGCGCGAGCAGGAAAACGTGCAGCGCCACCACCAGCAGCAGCAGCGCCGCGCCGAAACCCCAGGTGGCCGCCTCGCCGCCACCGCGCCCGGCCAGCGCGCCGGCGAAGAAGCCGCGGTTGGCGGCCACAGCCCAGAACACGGCCGCGGCCAGCACGAGTTGCTCGACGCTGAGCTCGATCCGGCCATGCCAGAGGCGGGCGAACAAGGTCGCGTGTCCGGACAGGGGGCGGTCGGCGGTGGCCATGCGGCGGAGTTCGGAGGGTTCGGGCATCGAGCGCAGGATCATCGATCCGGTGGTGCCGCCTCAGCGGTAAGCCAAGGTAACGATCTCGAACATTTTCAACCGCAGTATGCGACCCCGTGAGCGTCCTGCAGATCGGAAAGCGGCGCGCCCGGCCGCTGCGCCAGCGTGGTGTGCAGCGGGATCCCCACGAGCAGGTTCATCGGAAAGGTCACTCCCAGCGACAGGCCGAAGCGCAGCAAGGGGTTCGCCTCGGGGGTCGCGTAGCGCAGCACGGCCGGCACGACGATGCAGGACGCGCTTGCAGACAGGACCATCAGCAGCGCCGCGTCGCCGGGCAACAGGCCGACGGCCAACGCCAGGCTCAGCGCCAGCGCCAGCGCCGCCTGTACGAGCGGGGGGATCAACGCGCAGCCGATCCGGCCCAGGGGCTTCGTCGGCCCGCTCAAGCCTTCAGGAACTCCGACCGCCCGCCCAGCCAGCGCGCCACGTGGGCGCGCGCGGCCTCGGGACGTTCGGCCAGCACGCGCGGCGCAACGCGGCGGGCCTGCTCCAGCAGCCCGCTGTCGCCGTTGAGGTCGGCAAAGCGCAGCAGTTCATCGCCGCTCTGGCGCGAGCCCATGAACTCGCCCGGGCCGCGGATGTCCAGGTCGCGGCGTGCGATCTCGAAGCCGTCGGTGGTGTCGGCCATCGCCTTCAGGCGCGCCTTGCCGGTGTCCGACAGCGGCGGCGTGTACAGCAGCACGCACACGCTGGCCACCGCGCCGCGGCCCACGCGCCCGCGCAGCTGGTGCAACTGCGCCAGGCCGAAGCGCTCGGCGTGCTCGATCACCATCAGGCTCGCGTTGGGCACGTCCACGCCGACCTCGATGACCGTGGTGGCCACCAGGACGGCGATCTGCGCGCCGTGGAACTGCGCCATCACCGCGGCCTTCTCGGCCGCGGCCATGCGGCCGTGCAGCAGCCCGACGCTGCTGTCCGGCAGCGCGGTGCTGAGCTCGGTGTGTGTGGCGGTGGCGTTCTGCAGGTCCAGGTGCTCGCTCTCCTCGACCAGCGGGCAGACCCAGTAGACCTGGCGCCCGCGCGCCACCTCGTCGCGGATGCGTTCGATCACCTGCGCGCGTTTGGCGTCGGCGAAGACCTTGGTCACCACCGGCGTGCGCCCGGGGGGCAGCTCGTCGATGGTGCTGACGTCCAGGTCGGCGTAGTAGGTCATCGCCAGCGTGCGCGGGATCGGCGTGGCGCTCATCGTCAGCAGGTGGGCCTCGAGCGCGGCCTGCTCGGTGAGCTTGTGGCGCAGCTGCAGGCGCTGTGCGACGCCGAAGCGGTGCTGCTCGTCGACGATGGCCAGGCCCAGGCGGGCGAAGACCACGTCGTCCTGGATCACTGCGTGCGTGCCCACCACCAGCGCTGCCTCGCCGCTGGCGATCTTCTCGATCATGGCGGCGCGCTTCTTCCCCTTGCGGCTGCCGCTGAGCCAAGCCACCGTCACGCCCAGCGGCTGCAGCCAATGCACGAGCTTGTGGAAGTGCTGCTCGGCCAGGATCTCGGTGGGCGCCATCAGCGCGCACTGCCAGCCGGCGTCGATGGCGCGCGCCGCAGCCAGCGCTGCGACCACGGTCTTGCCCGAGCCGACGTCGCCCTGCAGCAGCCGGTGCATGGGCAGGGGCCGGGCGAGGTCGGCGTCGATCTCGGCGCAGACGCGCTGCTGCGCCCCGGTCAGCCCGAAAGGCAGTGCCGCGAGCAGGCGCCCGTGCAGCGGGCTGTCGTCGCCCACACAGCCTGAGAGCGCCGGTGCGCGCAGCTTCGAGCGCAGCGCCACGGCCTGGGCCTGCGCGAGCTGCTGGGCCAACAGCTCCTCGAACTTCAGGCGCTGCCACGCGGGGTGCGATCGGTCTTCCAGCACCGCCGGCGGCGTGCTCGGCGGCGGCTGGTGCAGCAGGCGCACCGCCTCCTTCAGCGCCGGCAGCCCGGGCGGCAGCACGGCCGGGGGCAGGATCTCCTCCAGCGGCGCGCGCAGCAGTGCCGAGCCGATGGCCTTGCGCAGGTAGGCCTGCGGCAGCTGGGCGCTGGCGGGGTAGACCGGGGTCAGCGCCGCGGGCAGGGGCGCGCCCGGCTCCACCGCCTTGAAGGCGGGGTGCACCATCTCGCGCCCGAGGAAGCCGCCGCGCACCTCGCCGCGCACACGCAGCCGCTGGCCGCGCGCCAGCGTCTTCTGCTGCGCGGGATAGAAGTTCAGGAAGCGCAGCACCAGGTCGCCACTGCCGTCGTTGAGCTTCACGACGAGCTGGCGCCGGGTGCGGCCCTCGACCTCGGACGAGCGCACGACGCCCTCTACCTGCGCGGTGTCGCCATCGCGCACCGAGGCGATCGTGACGATGCGGGTCTCGTCCTCGTAGCGCAGCGGCAGATGCAGCGCGAGGTCGATGTCGCGCAGCAGGCCGAGCTTGCGCATCGCGCGCTGCGGCCCGGACAACGCCGGCGCGGGCGCGTGAGCGCCGGCGCCCAGACCCGGCCCTGCGCGAGACTGGGACGCCGACGTCGGCGTCGGCGTGCGCGCGTTTCCGGTTGCGCCGGGCTCGGCACCGGCTCGCGAGCCGGCGCTGCCGCTGGCCGCTGCATCGCGCGCGCCGGACGCAGGGGCATGCGCGGGCTCGGGCGCGGCGGGCGGGGAGGTCATCGCACAATTCTCCCCCTCCCGGCGCTTCGCGACGGGCTGGCGTCGGTGGTCCTGCCGGCGCCACCCCCAGACGTCCCCCCCCCCAGGCCGGTACAGCCTGCTGACGATGAGCCAAGACACCCCCCGAGCCTGGGCGCCCGCCGATTTCGATTTCGAGCTGCCGCCCGAGCTGATCGCCCAGCATCCGGCAGCCGAGCGCAGCGCTTCGCGGCTGCTCGACGGCACGGGGACGGCCCCCGTCGACCGCGTGTTCCGCGAGCTGCCGGCCCAATTGGCGGCGGGCGACCTGCTGGTGTTCAACGACACGCGCGTCATCAAGGCGCGGCTGCGGGGCCGCAAGGACAGCGGCGGCGCGGTCGAAGCCCTGGTCGAGCGTGTGCTGCCCGCCGCGCCCGGTGCGCCGCACGCGGTCTGGGCCCACCTGCGCGCCAGCAAGTCACCCCGGCCGGGCAGCGTGGTGCGCTTCGGCGGGCCGGGGGCAGCCACTGGCGCGGGCCCGCAGGCCGTGCCCGGGCAGGGTTTTGATGCCGAGGTGCTGGGGCGCGCCGGACCCGACGGCGCGCTGTTCCACTTGCGTTTTCCCGGCGACCCCTTCGCGCTGCTGGAAGCGCACGGCCACGTGCCGCTGCCGCCCTACATCACGCACGCCGACGACGCCGAGGACGAGCGTCGCTACCAGACCGTCTTCGCCGCCCGTCCCGGGGCGGTGGCGGCGCCGACCGCGGCGCTGCACTTCGACGCCGCCGTGCTCGCGGCGCTGGCCGCGCGCGGCGTGCAGACGGCACGCGTGACGCTGCACGTGGGCGCAGGCACCTTCCAGCCGGTGCGCGTGGAGCGCATCGCCGAGCACCGCATGCACAGCGAGTGGTTCGAGGTGGGCGCCGACACCGTGGCCGCCGTCGAGGCCACGCGCGCGCGCGGCGGCCGTGTCGTCGCCGTGGGTACGACGACGGTGCGCTCGCTGGAATCCGCGGCACGCGGCGGCAGCCTGGTACCCACCACCGGCGACACCGATATCTTCATCACCCCGGGCTACGAGTTCCGCGTCGTCGACCTGCTCGTCACCAACTTCCACCTGCCGCGCAGCACGCTGATGATGCTGATCAGCGCCTTCGCCGGCCACGCGCACGTGATGGCGCTGTACCGCCACGCCGTGGCGCAGCGCTACCGCTTCTTCAGCTACGGGGATTCGATGCTACTGGCGCGGCGGGGCTGAGGGCGTGCCGGCCGCACGCGCCGGCTTCGATCCAGGTCAAGCCCCCTGGCAGGCGCACGACCTACAGTGGGCTCATCGATGGTTCCCCCCGCACGCCCCGATGAGCACCGACAACTACCGCGACCTGACCGCCTCCATCTCCGCCACGCTGGCGCGCCTGCGCGCCGACCTGCCCGACACCACGCGCGGCTTCGGTGCGCTCGCGCAGGCGGCCACCAGGCCGGGGGCGTTGGACAAGAAGACCAAGGAACTGCTCGCGATGGCGCTGTCGGTGGGCGCGCGCTGCGACCCCTGCATCGGCTACCACACCGAGGCGCTGGTCAAGCTCGGCGCCTCGCGTGCGGAGTTCGAGGAGATGCTGGGCATGTGCATCTACATGGGCGGCGGACCCTCGCTGATGTACGCGGCCAAGGCGCTGCAGGCCTTCGAGGAGTTCGGCGGCGCTGCCGCCTGAACGCGCCGGACCTTTCCCACGGACTCATCCCGCATGACCGTCTCCCGATACCACCCCGCCCTCGTGGTGCTGCACTGGCTGCTGGCCCTGATGCTGATGG
>CAIRBF010000341.1 GCA_903876715.1 uncultured beta proteobacterium | reverse complement strand
GGCGCGCAAGGCCTGGCACACCTCCAGCCCGCTGCGCTTGGGCATCATCACGTCCAGCAGCACGAGGCGCGGTCGCTCGCGCTGGAGCACCTGGAGCGCTTCCTCGCCGTCGCGCGCGACGAGGACCTCGTAGCCCTCGCGCTTCATCAGGTACTCCAGCGAGATCAGGATGTTGGGCTCGTCGTCGGCGATCAGGATCCTGGTTCCCATCGGTCGTCTCCTCGTTGCGGGGCGGCGGCCCCAGGCCCGGCTGCCGGGGCCTGCCGCCAAGGCAAGGTGAAGGCGAAGCAGGCGCCGCGGCCGGCGTGGCCGGGCCGCAGTGCCATGCGTCCGCCGAAATGTTCCACGATCTGGCGGCTGATCGGCAGGCCCAGGCCCGTGCCCTGCGGCCGGTTGCTGCCGTCGCCCCCCTGGCGGAACTTCTCGAAGATCAGCGCACGCTGCTCCCGCGGCACGCCCGGGCCGTTATCCTCGACCTCGACAGTGACGTCGTCCTTGTCCGCGATCAGGCGCAGTGTGATGAGGCCCTCGCCCGGGGGGGTGAACTTCGCCGCGTTCGACAGCAGGTTCAGCACCACCTGCGTCAAACGGTCCGCGTCGGCGCGCAGGGTGGGCAGCGCCTGGCTGGCCTTATCGGGCAGTTCCAGGACGAGCCGCGCCCCGCGCTCGCGCAGCACTTCCTGCAGCGTGGCAGCCGCCTGGCCCAGCAGCGCGGCGAGGTCGACGTCGCTGTTGTGCCACTCGGCGTGGCCGGACTCTATCTTCGCCAGGTCGAGCACCTGGTTGACCAGGCGGCTCAGGCGTTCGGCCTCGGCAACGACGATACCCAGGAACTCGGCGCGCTGCGCCTGTGGCATGTCGGGGTCGTCGGCCATCATCTCGGCGAGCGCCCGGATCGAGGTCAGGGGCGTGCGCAGCTCGTGCGTCACCGAGGACATGAAGTCGTCCTTGAGCCGGTCCAGGCTCTTGAGCTGCTCGTTCAGGTGGCGCAGCTCGGAGGCTTCCTCGACGATGCGCAGCACGTCGTCGAGCCCGAGGGCGTCCTCCTCGACGACCGAGGCCACCATCACGCGTGCCGAGGCGCTGCCGATCGCGCCGGCGAGCTGTGTCTCGGCGAAGTGCACGAGCCGGGCGTCGGCCGGGATCTGGCTGACGGCCGCCAGGCCCAGGCGCCTGGCATGGCCGAGGAAGAGCGCCTGCGCGCGTTCGGCGCCGAGGAAACGCCCGACGAGCGCGACGAGGTCGCCGACCTCGGCCCGGCCGCGCCAGAAGACGCGCGCTTCGGCGCCGCGCTCGAAGACGTCGACGAACTGCAGCGCCTGCCCGGCTTCGCGCGCCGAGGGCGGGCGCCACAGTGAGATGCCCACGTAAAGCCCGGTGTTGGCCAGCAGGGTCCACACGAGCGCGTGGGTGAGCGGGTCCAGGCCGGTGAGCCCGAACAGTGCCTCGGGCCGGGTCCAGCTCCAGCCGAACAGTCCGTCGCGCACGAACGCTGCGTCCATCCAGCCCGACTTGGCGATCGAGGGCAGCATCAGCGTCCAGACCCACAGCAGCGCGCCGGCCGCCAGCCCGGCGAGCGCGCCGTTGCGCGTGCCGCCCTTCCAGTACAGGCCACCGAGCAGCGCCGGCGCGAACTGGGCCACGGCGGTGAAGCTGATCAGGCCGATGCTGACCAGGGCGTAGGCCTCGCCGGCCACGCGGAAGTAGACATAGCCCAGCAGCAGCAGCAGCACGATGACGGCGCGGCGGATGCCCAGCAGCAGGCCCGGCCAGGGCCGCCCGGCCAGCGCGGGGTGGCGCAGCAGCCAGGGCAGCACGAGGTCGTTGCAGACCATGGTCGAGACCGCGATCGCCTCGACGATGATCATGCCGGTGGCTGCCGACAGCCCACCGACGAAGGCCGCCAGCGCCAGCCACTGCGCGCCGGCCGACAGCGGCAGCGAGAGCACGAACATCTCGGCGTCGGCGCCGCCGGGGCCGAAGTGCACGATACCCGCCAGCGCGATCGGCAACACGAACAGGTTGATGGCGAACAGGTAGGCCGGGAAGAGCCAGGCCGCGCGTCGCACGTGGCGCTCGTCGACGTTCTCCACCACCATGACCTGGAACTGCCGCGGCAGCAGCAGGACCGACAGCCCCGCGAGCACGATCAGCGCGAGCCATGCGCCGTGGTCGAAGCCCGCCGGGGCCTGCAGCAGCCGCGCCGCCTCGGGCACGGCGCGCGCGCGCTCCAGCAGCGGCCCGGGCCCGCCGAACAGCGCGAACACGACGTACAGCCCCACGGCGAG
>CAIRBF010000340.1 GCA_903876715.1 uncultured beta proteobacterium | reverse complement strand
GGCAAGGTCTACCAGTACAAGGGCGGTGCGTCGCGGACCATCGACCTCGGCGAAGAGGACTACGCCGACACCAGCTACTGGCTCGAGCTCAAGCCGCGCAACAGCCTACCCGGCACCTTGAACGTGCTGAGTGATCTCTTCGAGAACGTGGTGCTGGTCTTCGAGCTGCCCGCGCCTGTAGGCGGTGCCGGCGACTGGCGGTCGCTGCAGCCCACGAGCAGCGGCACGGCGGGCTCCATCGAGCGGCAGAAGCTCACGCTGGTGCCTCCCACCACGGGCAGTGGTCAGTTCCGGCTGGGCGTTGGCGACGTGCTGACCGATGCGATTCCGCTGCTGCCCATCGACCGCCCGGTGGCCGAGGTCCAGCGGCTGACCTTGATCCATCCGCAGACGACCACGGGCAGCCGCGTCAGGCTGTCGATCGAGGGCAGGACCGAGGTCGAGTTCGAGATCGACGCCACGGCAGCAGACACTGCCGACCGGCTCGAGCGCGCGCTGGAGGCCTGGTTCGGGGCCGGCAACGTCGGCGTGACGGCCGTGCCGGGCCGCGCCGCCGGATGGGCTTTCGACATCACCTGGGCGGGCCTCGATCTGGGCCGCAACGTTCCTGCGATCAGCGCCCGGGTGGCGCAGAACGTCGGCGCCGACCGGCTGGCGATCCGCACCCAGACCCTTCAGGACGGCATGGCCGCCCCGACCCGCGCCGACCAGGCCTTGCGCATCGAGGCGGCGCTGCGCGCCGCACTCGGCGAGCCCACCCTCAAGGTCAGCTCGGTGGCCGGCTCCGCCCTGAGCTTCGAGATCGAGTTCCAGAAGCAGGGCGATCGCCCGCAGTTGCGGGTGCTCGAGCCGACCGTCGGCTTGTCCGGCACCGCCGAGACCCTGGCTGCGGGTGCGGTGTCGACCGGTGCCAGCTACACGATCCGGCTCGCCGACCCGGCCACCGTGAGCCGCTTCGACCTCTCGTTCACCTACGGCGGCGCCTCGTACACGGCCGAGGGCGTGCCGCGCGACGCCACCGAGAACCAGTTGCAGCAGGCCCTGCTGAAGGCGAAGACCGCGCAGGGGGCCCGCTTCGAGGACCAGGGTGTGGGTGTCAAGGTGGCGCTGGTCGTTGCCAAGGACGGCGTGTCGGCCTGGAAGGTCGATTTCGGCGGCGCGAAGGACCGCACCATCTCCGGGTTCAAGCTGCGGCAGTGCGACCCCAGCTTCCTCGGGACGCTGACCGACATCCTGTCGGACTTCTCCCCCTCGGGGGGCTTCTCGGTTGGCGGCCTGGTCACACGCAACGACGTCCGCGGCACGGCCCAGGCACTGCTGCTGCGGGCCGACCTGACCACAGGCGCGCTCACCATCGAGGCCACCGACGAGGCGGCGATCGAGGCCTGGGTCGACTCCACGGTGGTGGCTTCCGGCGGCCTCAAGGGTGGCGGACTTGCGGCCAACGGCGTGATCGCCACCAACATGGTGTTGTCCGAAGCCCTGGCCGACATCCAGTCCAGCACCGTGGTCACCACCCGGGGTGACGTCTCGGTGCGCGCCGAGGAGGTCGCTTCCATCGAAGCGACCAACAAGAGTGTGACGAAGTCCCAGGGCTCGTCGGTGGGCGTCACCCTCGCGTTCAACACGGTGGGCTGGAAGGCACAGAACGTTCTGAAGCTGGCCGCTGATGCGATTGCCAACACCGAGCTCGGCACCGCGCAGCCGGTGCGCTCGCGCGCGGCGGTCACCGACTCGACGATCCGTGCCGCCGGCGCGATCGACTTCGACGCAACGACCGACGCCCACATCCAAGCCGATCTCAGCAACGAGTCGGGCAACACCAGCGGTCTGCTGGATTTCCTGAACGAGACCGGGGCCTCGGTCAGCATCGGCATGGCGATCGCGAGCAACATGGTGAGCTCGGAGGCCAAGGCCTACGCCTCGGGCACGGGCGTCGTGCTCGAGTCGGGTGGAGCGCTCAGCTTCGACTCCAGCAATGCGTCCGGGATCGATTCTTCGGCGTCGCTGACGCCCGTGGCCAGCACGACGCTCGGCTCGAGCGTCATCGATCTTGCGGTGGGCGATCAGTTCGAGGTCCGCTTCACCGACCGCTCGGGCAAGAAGCCTGTCAAGCGGGGCGATCTGGTCCTGATCGGCCCGGCCGACTACAAGTCCACCGAGCGCCCGGACTCCATGCTCCGTGGGCAGCGCGTGCGGATGCTGCAGTCGGTGGGTGGCGCGACTGCGGGCAGGACTTACGAATACACCGGCGCGTCGCCGCTGAGCAAGGTCGACTTCAGCGAGCAGAACTATTCCGACTCCACGCTGTGGCGCGCGCTCGCAGGCGAAACAGGCGTCACCTATATGCGGGTGGCCAGCGGCGACGACATCGACCTGGGGTCGGAGGACTACTCCGACTCGAAGCGCTGGTTGAAGTTCAACGTCAAGGACCTCAACGCCTTCGGGCTGGAACTCGCGGGCGAGTTGATCGACACGCTGATCCCGGGCGGCGAGGGCGGCAGCTCGGTCGGCTTCGGCGGCCTGGTCGTGCGCAACGACGTGCGCTCCGCGGTCGAGACCCTGCTGGATGGGGCGAGCGCCAAGGCCGGGGGGGATCTGGCCCTGCGCGCGACCGACTCCACCGAGATCGCCGCCCAGGACAGCAGCGCAGTCTCGGCCGGCGATGTCGGCCTGAATCTGGTGGTGGCCACGAACACCGTGCTCGGCGGCGCCAAGGCGCTGGCTCGCAACGGCAGTCTCGCCACGACGGGCACGGCCGACCTGAAGCTGGCCGCGCTCAACGATTCGACCATCGACGCCACGGTCGACAGTTCGGTGTCTGCCGGCGTCTCGGTGGGCGTGACGCTGGCCTTCAACACGATCGGCTACCAGCCGGTGAACGTGCTGAAGAACATCGCCGATTCGATCGCCGGCTCGAGCTACGCCGGCAAGCAGCCGCTGTCGACCATCGCGTCGATCGAGGGCACGCGCATCGACGTCGCGGGTGATGTCTCCGTGACCGCGGCTGCGATCGGTAAGATCGACGCGAAGATCGAGAACTCGGCGCTCTCCTTCAACGTCGAGCCGGGTAAGGACGAGGCGCTGTCGATCACCGTCGCCCCGGTCGTGGCGATGAACAAGGTCGCGATGCAGACGCGCGCGACGATCACCGGCACACCGTCGTTGGTGGCCGGTGGCAACCTGACCATCGATGCCGATGGCCTGACGCTGATCGCCTCCGAGGTGGCCGCGAGCGCCATCGCCATCGCTGCGTCGGTCAAGGGTGGTTCGACCTCGTTCTCGGTCGGCGTGGCCTTCAGCCGCAACGACGTCGACAACGACATCGAGGCCACGCTGACCGGCCGGGCCGATGGCAGTTCGACGGCGCGTGTGGGCGGCAACGTCAAGATCGCGATCGACCGCAGCGCCGAGATCCTTGCCGCGGGCAGCGCCACGGCGGTGGCGGTGTCGGCGAGCCCGGATGGCGGGCCGGCGGTCGGCGGCGGCGGCACGCTGGTGTTCAACCAGATCAACGGCACGGCCGATGCCTCCCTGAAGCAGATCGCGCTCACCACCACGGGCGCGGGCGGCCAGACTGGCCACGTGACCATCGAGGCGGTCGATGCCTCGGTCATTGACGCCACGGTCAAGACGCTGGCGGTCGCCGTCTCGGCGGCCGCCGGCAAGTCCGCGCCCGCGGTCGCGCTCGGCCTGTCCTTTGCACGCAACATCATCGGCCAGCGGCCGGTGGCCGTCAGTCACGACTACAAGGCCTCGGCATACGACGCCGACCGCAAGCTCACCAAGCTGGAGAAGGGCAAGCGCGTGTTGAACGACACGGGCCTGCTCAACTTCGAGGTCTACGAGTACCTGGGCGACACCTTCAGCAAAGACAAGGGCATCGACCTTCGCAACGAGAACTACGGCGACGAGAGCCGCTGGAAGTTGCTGAGCTACACGCCGGACACCTCGCGCACGCGGGCCCGCATCGACGACGCCGCCGTCGTGGCCCACGGCGACCTGAAGGTCGACGCCGCATCCTCGGGCGAGATCACGGCCTGGGTGCAGACATTGGCCGCCGCGGTCGGTGCCAGCGGCAAGTCGGCGCTGTCGCTCAGCGGCGCCGGGTCCTATGCCGAGAACCGCATCTATTCGAGCCTGGACGCGCGCATCGATGCGCCGGCGGCCGATCCCAGGACGGTCGCGGCGAAGTCGATCGCCGTGCGCGCCGACGGCACCGGGTCCATCGATGCGGTCTCCGGCGCGGCGTCGCTGGCGGCTTCGTTCTCGGGCCAGACCTCGCTGGCGATCTCGGTCGGCCTGTCGCTGGCCTTCAACAGCCTGGACAACGACGTTACCGCCACCGTCAGCGGCGCGCGTCTCGAGACGCGCAGCGGCGACCTCGACATCGGCGCGACGGCCGGTGGTGTCGAACTCGCCAACTTCGGATGGTCGAAGGCGGAGAGCCGTGGCATCACTGCCGCCAAGCTCGATGCCGAGGCGAATGCCGGCAAGAAGGCTTCGTACACCAGCACCGAGGATCAGGAGTGGGATTTCGCCACTGGCGAGGGCGTGCAATTCATGCGCACCGGCGACCAGGTGCGCGCCAGCAGCGGCCGGATCTACGAGTACACCGGCGAAGACAAGAAGCTGGTCAACCTGGCCGCCATCGATTTCAACACCTCGTCCTGGGAGGAGGTTGAGACCGATGACCAGACCGTCAAGGCGGGCTACACCGTCCGCGTGAATGCGGCCCACACCGCAGGCGGGCTGCCCGGCTACGTCTACCGCTTCATCGGCGTGAAGGCCGACTACACCACGGAGGAGGGCAAGCGCACCGTCTCGAAGGATGACGTCGTGCGCGTGGCGTCCAACCACGAGGACAGCGACCGCATCGGCAAGGTCTACAAATACGTCGGCTCGACCGCGATGGTGGACCTCAGCGACACCGACTTCGGTGACGAAGACCTGTGGGACGAGCAGGACATCGAGACCGACATCGCGCTGTGGAAGGAAAACTACGCCGACACCACGCGCTGGGAACTGGCCACCGACTTCGCTGCGCCAGGCGTGGGCGCGGCGCTGGTGTCCTTGCTCGAGGCCGAGGGCCTGAGCCTGCCGAAGTCCGATCTGATCCGCGCCTCCTACCTCTACCGCAGCTCCGACGGCGCGCAATGGGACTACGACAACGACGACGGCGAGCAGAGCCTCAAGACCGGTGACCGGGTCGGCGTCAAGACGGGGGAGCTGGCGGGCCGCATCTACGAATACATCGGCACGAAGACCCAGAAGATCGATCTCGGCAAGGCCAGCTTCAACGATGCCAGGGTATGGAAGCGGGTCGCGGTCGAGCGCAAGACCCTGTTCCGCGGCGACACGGTGCTGGTGAGCGCCGATCACGTGGCGGGCGGCACTGGCGGGCTGGTCTACCGCTATGTCGGCCCGAACCGGTCGGATCTGCAGCTCGGCACCGAGAACTACAACAATTCCGTCAAGTGGGAAATCGTCCGGCCCACGCTCGACATCTCGGTGCTCGAAGCCGGCCAGCGCTGGCTCGCCAGCGATGGGCACGGCAAGTCCTATGAGATCGAGAAGACCGGCGCCACGCTGACGGTCACGCGCAGCAACATCAACGCGATCGCGGTCGCCGCATCGGCGGCGGTGGGCATCGGCCGCACCGGGATCGCGATCTCGGGCGCGGGCGCGGTGGCCGTCAACTCGATGGCCGGCGACACCGACGCGCTGCTGCTGGACAGCACGGTGCAGGCGCAGGGCGACGTCAACGTGAGCGCCCGCAGCGACGCCGTGATCGCAGCCCGTGTGGCCGCGCTGTCAGTGGCGATCGCCGCCGGACAGACGGCGGTCGGCGCTTCGATCGGCGTGTCGGTGGCGCGCAACCTGATCGGCCAGGAAGGCTTCGGCAAGGTCGCAGACGATGCGATCTCCACCGTGCGCGCCCTCGTGGTCGACAGCGACATCACCGCCAGCGGCGACCTCGACCTGTCGGCGACCACGCGCCAGACCATCGACGCCTTCGTCGTCGCCGGCTCGGCCGCGATCGCGGCCGGCCAGACCGGCGTGGCGGTCAGCGGCTCGGGTGTGTGGGCCGAGAACCAGATCGGCGTGCGGGTGCAGTCGGGGGTGGACACCGCCTCGGCCACGGTCGGCGCGCGTCCCTCGCGCATCGTCGTGCAGGACGCCACGGCGCGTGCGACCGACACCTCGCTGATCAACGCCTTTGCCGGCGCGGCGACGATCGCGGCGGCCTTCGGCCAGACCGGGGTCGCGGTGTCGATCGGGGTCTCGCTGTCACGCAACATCATCGACGGCGTCGTCGAGGC
Organism: uncultured beta proteobacterium; assembly: GCA_903876715.1. Lineage (GTDB taxonomy): Bacteria > Pseudomonadota > Gammaproteobacteria > Burkholderiales > Burkholderiaceae_C > Rubrivivax. Next base: position 14,147 of record CAIRBF010000340.1, on the reverse strand, counting down.
GAGCCTGCAGGGCGCCGAGCTCGACGCGCGCGGCACGGTGGACGTGCTCGCGAGCTCGGACTCCACGATCCGCGTGCGCGCGGCGGCGGCGTCGATGGCGCTGGCCGCCGGCCAGACCGGCATCGGCGTGGCCGGTGCCGGCGCGGCGGCGATGAACGTGATCCTGGGTGACGTGATCTCCAAGGTCGACGACAGTCTTGTGCGCGCCGGCTCCGACGTGACCGTGGATGCGGCCGCGACGAACCTGATCGATGCTTGGATCGTCTCGGCCGCACTCGGCGTCGGCGTTGGTCAGGTGGGCGTCGGGGCCTCGATCGGCCTGTCGATCGCGCGCAACTACATCGGCTACGACCCCAAGGGCTACACGGGCGCGGTCACCTATACCTCGGGCACCGACCAGCCCAAGCGCATCCGCAAGGGCGATGTCATCAAGCTCGGCCCGGCCTCGGGCGGCCGCGCTGGCGAGGTCTACGAGTACATCGGCTCTGACGATCTCCAGGCCCAGGACAAGGACAAGGACGGCAAGGACGAAGACCTGATCCTGAGCCAGGACTACGCCGACACGAAGAAGTGGAAGCACCTGGTCAACCCGGCGGCCAACCGCATCGAGGCCTCGATCGAGCGCTCGTCGGTGCTGGCGCTGCCTGACACGGCGACGACGCTGGACCTGTCGGTGCGCGCCGACACGGCGCAGAAGATCGACTCCACCGTCTTCTCCGGCTCGGTCGCGGCCGCGGGCGGGCAGATCGCGGCTGCGCTCAGCGGGGCCGGCGCGAGCGCCGTCAACCGTGTGGGCTCGCAGACTCGCGCCTTCATCGCCCAGACCACCGGCGCCGGCATCGACGTCGATGGCGACGTGTCGGTACTCGCGACCGACACCTCGGCCATCGACTCCTCGGTCTTCGCGGTCTCGGTGGCCGCCTCCTTCGGCATGTTCGGCGGCTCGGTGGCCATCGGCGTGTCGACGGCCACCAACGAGATCAACAGCACCGTCGACGCCCATGTCGACCGCGCGCTGCTCGAGGCCGACGGCAACATCACCGTCAAGGCCATCGACGACGCGAGCATCGACGCCGAGTCGACCGCGATCGCCTTCGCCCTGTCGATCAGCATCGGCGTGTCGTTTGCCGGCGGTGGGGCCAACGCCTTCAACACGATCGCCACCAACACCTATGCGGGTATCGACCGCAGCACGACTGACAGGGTGACCGGCAGCGACACCGGGCTGACGCAGATCCGCACCGGCAAGACGCTGAGCGTGCAGGCGCTCGAGGATGCCGAGACCAACGCCGAGGTCAAGGCCGCGGCGCTGAGCTTCGGCCTGATCGCCGCCGCGGCGGCGGGCACGGTGACCGAGAACCTCCTCGCGCCGGTGGTGCTGGCGCAACTGCGCGCGACCGCGGTCGAAGGATCGACCGAGACCACGCGCGTCGAGGTGCTCGCACGCGGCACGCAGAAGGGCATGGCGAAGTCCGATGCGCTCGCGGTCAGCACCGGGGCGTCGGTGGGCGTGTCCTCGGCCAAGACCGTGGACAGCGGCTCGGTCACGGCCGAAATCGGCGACGACGCGCGCGTCAAGGCCGCCGTGCTCGCGGCGCGCGCCACGGGGCAGGATGAGGTCTTCCAGCGCGCCAGCGCCTCCAGCGGCGGCCTGTTCGTGGGCATCGCGGGCGCGGACACCACGCTGGCGATCGCCGCCACGACGCTGGTGCGCATGGGCGACCGCGGTGTGCACCAGGTCGGGCTGCTCGACCTGCAATCCACGCGGACCCAGAACTTCGACGCGACCTCCAAGAACCTGGCCATCGGCCTGCTGGCCGGCAGCGGCGCGGCGATGAGCACCACGGTCACGGGCTCGGCCGACGTGAAGATCGGCTCGAGCCAGGTCACGGCCGGCACGATCACGATCAAGGCCGACAACACCGCTGACAAGAACCGCTACTCGGCCACCGAGGACACGCTGCGCTCGGGCTCTGCGGGCCTGGGGGCTGTCACCGCGATCATGGCCGACACCGACATCGGCACCTCGGCGCGCAGGTTCGGCGCCAAGGTCGAGATCGGCCAGGGCGCCGACCTCACGGTGTCGGCCGAGCCGGGCAAGACCGGCCTCTTCCGTATCGGCACCTATGCCAATGCCAACGTCACCGACAAGGTGCGCGTGGACGGCGTGGGCGGGCTCGCCATCACCACTGCGCAGGCCGACCAGCAGGCGAAGATGCGCTCGACGATCAGCGTCGACGGCGCCAAGCTGCGCAACCTCAGCGGCGACCTCGAGCTTGCCACGCGCAGCGACGCCGACCTGACATCGGCGGCCAACGTGCTGTCGGTGGCCTTCATCGCCGGCGCCTACGCGACGGCCGACGCTGTCGTCGATGCCGACCAGACCATCCGCCTGAGCGATGCGAGCCTGCTCGGCAACGACGTGAAGATCCTGGCCGGCCAGGACCGGCTGCGCACGCCCAACATCCTGCTCACGACGGCGCAGGTCGATGCCTCGCTCGTGGGCCTGGGTGGGGCGATCCCGCTGGGCAGCTCGAAGATCACCGAGACCAACGCCATCGAGATCGCCGGTACGAGCTCGGTCAAGGCCATCGGCAATGTCTCGCTGCTGGCGCAGCCGGGGCTGGGCAAGGGCGAGCGCGCCACGGTCGACGGACTGGTCATCGCCCCGGCGCCGATCGTGTTCGACCCGCGCGAGGACACGGCCGACGACAGCCGCAACACCGTCACCGTGGGCAGCCAGGCCCGCATCGAGGCCGGCGTCAACTACCGCACGCTGGTGCAGTTGCTGCCCTACGTCGTCAACGGCGAGGAGAAGCTCAGCACCAGCCGGGTCGGCAGCGACCTGACCGCAGCCGAGAAGCAGGCCTTGGGCCTGGACGCCGACCAGCAGTACGCGTACGCAGCGCTGGACCTCGAGGACGTGTCGCTGTCGATCGCGGCGAACTCCGTGGTCGAGCTCGTGCCCGGCAACTTCAAGGCCGGCGTGGCCGGCAAGGCCTACCGCTTCACGCCCGGTGCCGGCATCACCGAGGAAAGCCTCGTCCTCGAGTCGCAGGACTACACCGACACCAAGCGCTGGACGCTGATCACGCCCACGCACAGCCCCACCTTCGATACGACCTCGCTCGCGGTCAAGACGGGTGACACCGTCCGCACCGCGGACGGTCGCTGGTACGTCCGCATCGGCCAGGCGGCGACGGTCAACCCCTCCACCGAGACCTACGCCGACAAGCAGGCCTGGCAGGTGATGGCCACCACGCGCAGCGACAAGGGCGCGGTCTTCGCCAAGGAGCTCAGCGACGACTTCTACGTCGTCAAGCCCAAGGACCTGGCGCTGCCGACGCTGAAGTACGCCAACCTGGCCAACAACCTGTTCGAGGACCGCGCCAAGATCCTCGGCTGGATGGAGAGCCACGCCGGCAACGCCGAGGCGATCACGCGCTACCAGGCCCTGTTGAACAAGATCGATGAGCAGCTGAAGAAGCTCGGCCTGACCGACAGCAGCGCGCCGGCCGGCACGGTCGTGGCACGCGACAGCCTGGACCTGCTGTTCCTGGAGATGCCCACCATCCAGGCCGCGCCCGGCCTGATCCACATCCTGGCCGACGCGGCATCGCAGGCCTCGGTGGCAGCCGCGGCGACGGGCAAGCGCCTGGTCGCGCATGGCGACGCCAGCATCCAGGTCGTCAACAACACGCCCTTCGGCATGGAGATCACGGACGTCAGCATCCGCTCCACCGAACTGACCGAGCGCGTCGACGGCCAGCGCGTGGTGCTCCAGCCCGGGGTGGTGTGGTTCAACGGCCGCAACGTCGGCGGCACCCCCGGCGGCGCGGACAGCGTCATCGACATCCTGCAGGACGCCTACCCGGCATCCATGTACACCTCGCTGGCCGGCTTCAACCTGCCCGACGCGCCGCAGGACATCTACGTGCGCGGCCGCATCGTCAACGCCGCCGGGCTGCTGAAGCTGACCAATCAGGACGGCAGCATCGACGTCACCGGCGAAATCCGTGCCGGGCAGGTCGACCTCGCCGCCTCGGGCGACTTCAACCTCGCGAGCGCGGACTGGTACCACACCAACCGGGACCCGCGCCAGTACCTGGGCTTCAACAAGACCTTCGGCCAGCAGGTCTACAACGACGCCGGCACCTTGCGCCGGCTGAACTTCGACTATGGCGATCCGGCGCTCGCGGCGCTCGACGGCGCGATCGCGGTGTCCAAGTCGCGCGTGTTCGCGATGGGCGCGATCAACCTGAACGCCCGTTTCCTGAACATCAACGGCCTGGTGCAGAGCGGCGTCGACAACATCGAGCTCACGATCAGCCGCGACTTCCGGCCCACCGCCACGGTCAACTTCACCGACACGCAGGGTCGGCTGCAGCCCGGCATCAGCATGGGGGCGGCGGGCTTGGGCACCGTGGACGGGGCTTTCGACGCCACCAACCAGAAGATCATCGTCGAGCCCATCCAGCCCGAGGCCGGTCGCATCAACATCACCGGCACCATCGTCAGCACCGGCAACGGCACCTTGCGCGCAGCCAGCGGCTACGCCTCGGTGCTGATCGACAACCAGACGGACTACGCGCTCGAGGTCGGCAAGATCGACGTCTCGGAAAACCGCGTCGGCCGCATCTCGGTGACCGACAGCACGACGCTGCAGCAGGACGAGTACGTCTACGAGAACGGCCAGGTCAGCATCACACGGCGCCAGGGCGTGATGACACCCGCGGCCAACGGGCGGCCGAGTTCGATCCGCTACACGCAGGTCGGCAACACGGTGGTGCAGAGTGCCGCCACACCGCTGTCCTACCAGCCGGAGCAGGGGCGTTACTACGTCTGGACCGAGGGCCAGGCCAAGACCAGCACGCTGCTGGAGATCTACGAGCAGAAGAGCTTCAACCTCCTGGGCTTCGACTGGGACGCGCTCGCTGCCGACGAGCAGGCGAACTTCGCCGACACGCGCTTCACCGACGGCACGCCGCTGTTGGAGTCCGAACTGGTGCTCCAGGGTTCGACGATGGCCGGGCTGCAGGGCGATGACGCTTTCTTCGTCCAGTTCGAAACCAAGCGCAATGCCGCGGTGGACATGGTCAAGGACAAGTCGCAGGTGCGCGACATCCAGACCAACCAGCTCTACCTCTGGGTGGGCGACAACGGCAAGCAGCAGTTCCCGGTCACCGATTTCAGCGACACGGCGAAATGGAAGCTGCTGGAGACGCTGGGCGGGGGCAAGAAGATCCTGGACTCCGCCTCGTTCTTCGCATCGATCTCGGACCCATCGAAGTGGACCTACCGCTTCGAGGCCACCAAGGACAGCCCCTGGAAGCTCGCCAGCGGCGAGACGTGGCTGGCGAAGAAGGCCAACGATCGCTTCGACAGCGATTTCCAGAATCAGGAGATCACCGTCGACGGCCCGACCACCACGGGCGGCGGCTGGCTGCGCGAGAAGACGGTGACGACCAAGGTCACCACCGTCACCGGCCTGAAGGATTTCTACACCTACGCGCTGCGCGCCGACCGGCCGATCAAGGTCGAGACCGTGGTCGGCTCGACCGCGCCGAGCATCGACATCCGCACCGTCGGCCGACTGATGCTGACCGGTGACGTGAACTTCGGCGAGAACACGCCGCTGGTGGAGGCCCCGGACAACGCCCCCGAGCCCTTCAAGCCGATCGCGCTCGCCGCCGACGCGCTGACGGTGGCGGGTGACGTGGAGTTCACCGGCGCCGTGCCCGACATCCGGGCCAAGGGCGACGTCACGATCACGGTGAAAGACCCGCGCGGGCGCCTGAACGTCCAGGCCACGGGCGACATCACCGTGCGCCAGGTCGTGGGCAAGACCATCAATGTGCTGAAGGTCGGGCAGGTCGTTTCGGGCGTGTGGGACGGTGCGGGCGGTCTGGTGTCTGCCGGTGACGTGACCATTCTCTCGCTCAACGGCGTCAGCGCGGCGCTGAACGCCTCGCGCGTCTTCGGCGAGACGGTGCAGATCGACGGTGGCACGGGCTCGATCTACGCACGCGTCGACAGTGACGTGCAGGGCAACGGCGGCTTCGCGGCGCGCGCTGCGGGCACGATCGACATCACTGAAACCGACGGCGACCTGAAGCTGAGCGCGCCCACGGCGTGGAAGAACGACCCGGTGTCGATCCATTCCACGGCCGGCGACGTGCGGCTGGAGGTGACCTACGGCGAAATACTGGACGGCATCCGCGAGGGCTCGTCGGCCACCGCGGCCGACCTGCTCGCGCACCTCAACGCCACGGGCTGGTCGCAGACGCAGCTGCGCCGCGCCGGTCTGCCCACCGGCGACGCGCTCGCGACACTGGCGAAGTACCCGATCTCGCCGGCCCTCGTCGCCGCGCTCTACCCGCACGACAAGATCGACGTGCCGGCGACCGGCCCCGAGACGCTGAACATCCAGGGCATGAACGTCTTCCTGAAGGCGCATTCGGCCCAGGGCGGCGTCGGTGCGTCCAGCGAGCGGCTGACCATCGTCAACCCGGGACGCTTCAGCGCGCTGCCCGAGCCCTGGCTGCGGGCGCTGTCCCAGGCCGCGCCGCGCGACATCGTCGACGTCGACTACCAGCGCTACCAGTGGATGGGCACGGACGAGACGCTGGACCTGGCCTTCGACGGCCTGTTCTACGGCGACAACTGGCGCAAGGTGGAGCCGGGCGAACTCGCGCCGCAGTCCACGCCGGTGCTGGCTTCGACCGCCGGCATCGTGCAGGTCAAGGCGGGCCAGTGGGTGGAGAACCGCCGCGAGATCCGCAGCCTCACGCTGCAGGCCTTCGACGACCTGAACCTCGCTGCCAGCGGCGTGGTGGCCGTGAAGAGCTCCGGTGACGTGGTGCTGCACGCCCAGGGCGACCTGCGCATCCGTGACCAGCAGGACACGTCCACGCGCGGCATCGAATCCGGCGCGCGCATGCGGCTGGAGGCCACCGGGTCCATCCTGACCAAGCACGCGGGCAGCGACCCCATCCTGCGCAGCGCCGGCGACATGATCCTGGTCGCACAGGGGGTGGCCGGCGTCACCGGCGGCGTCATCGCCAGCAACGTTGGCGCGCTGCGGGTCGAGATCGGCGACTACGGGCTGCAGCTGCCCGGCAATGACGGCTGGCTGCCGGGCACCTTGCAGGCGCGCGCCAAGGGCGACATCGACATCGTGGCCCTGGGCGGCCCGCTGCTGCTGGCGGGCGTGGCCTCGTCGGCGGGCGATGTCACGCTCCAGGCCTGGGACGGCAGCATCCTGGGTTCGGCGCGGTCCTTCGACCGGGGCATCGTCCACGTGGCGGGCCAGGCCCTGTCGCTGGAGGCCGGCAACGACATCGACGCCCAGCAGGCACCGGGGCTGCGCAACATCGGCAGCCTGTTGGCGGCGCTGGACATCGATGCCGACACGCTGCAAGCGCGCACGCACACTGCGCTGCGCGCGGTCATTGCCGTGGAGGATGCCGACGACCTGACGATCGCGGGCGAGGGTCTGGTGGTCGACCGGCAGGGCCAGTTCGTCGTGCGCGCGGGCGCCGACCTGACGCTGCAGACGCGGCTGCGCGTGGCGGCGGACGCCGGCGGCGCGGTGCTGCTCGAGGCCGTGGCCGGCACGCTCACGGTGGCCGACGTGATCGACGTCGCTGAGGGCGTGCTGTCGTTGATCGCCGGCGAGGACGTGGTCCAGCTGGCGGGCTCGACCATCCTCAACCCGAAGGGGATGGTCGACATCGAGGCGCGCGGCGGTGACTTCGTGCAGCACGAAGGCGCGCTGATCGAGACCCGCGGCGCCCAGGGCGTGGGCGGGAATGTGCGCATCGGGGCCGACGGTGACATCACGGTCGACCTGGTGGATGCTGGTGACGCGACGGTGGCGCTGGTCACCACGACGGGCCGCGTGCTCGAGCGCGGCGACGACGCCGACGAGGAGGTCGTCGCGGGCGCCCTGATGGTGGACAGCGCGCAGGGACTGGGCGCGCTCGGCCGCCGGGCCGCGCCCTTCGAGGTCGCCGTGGACCGCGTGGCCGTGCGCAGCGGCGGTGACGTCGCGCTCGTGTCGGGCCGCGCCTTGACGGTGGGCGAGATCGAGGGCGTCTTTGCCCGCGTGTCGGCGATCGAGGTCGATGCCGACGGCTTCGTCCAGGCGGGCGGGCGGCGTATCGGCTCCAGCATGAGCTTGTCGGGACTGGTGGCGGGGACGGTGACGTCGCCGGCCGGCGCCTCGGTGCGCACCGTCGCCGGTGCGCTGACGCTGGCCGACACGGTGTCGGTCGTCGGCGGCAATCTGTTCCTTGGCGGCGCCGCGGGCGTCGTGCTGGGTGCGGCGGCGCAGGCGAAGACCGACGGGGGCGACATCGGCATCGCGGCTTCGGCCGGCAGTTCGATGGCGGCGGGCAGCCGCATCGACAGCGGCGGCGGTGACGTGGCGATCGACATCGCCAACGGCGCTTTCTCGATGGCCCCCGATGCGGTCCTGAGCACCGACGGGGGCAGCGTGCGGCTGCTCGCCACCGGGATCTTGCTGGCGCGCGTGGACGCGGGTCGCACCGCCGGATCGGCGGGCACGGCGGGCGACCTCGTCGTCGACGCTGGCACCGGGGCCCTCGGCAGCGCGCTGCCGGCGGGCAGCACCGACTGGAACCTCGTCGGCGACGACGTCGTCCTGCTCGGTGCAGCCGGCATCGGCGGCGGCACCGACGCCAGCCGCCTGCGGACCGCGGTGGCGCGGTTTTCCGCGCAGGCGGGCGATGGCAGTGGCCTGGGCGACATCCGCATCCTCGAGAAGGACGGCCTTGAGATCGTGCCGCTGGATGCGCTGACGTTGTCGGTGGTGCGCGAGACTGGCGTCGCCGTTACCGACGGGGTGGCGGCGCGCTCCGGGCTGCGCACGGGCGCCTCCGGCGCGATCTCGCTGACGACGCTGGCCGGCTCGATCACGGTCCGCGGCGACGCCTTGCTCGACCAGGGCGTGGCGGTGCGCGCCGGTGCCGGCGGCTTGACGCTGGTGGCCGGCGGCGCCGACAGTGACGTCGCGATCGCGGGCACGTCGCTGGCGACGGTCGACGTCGCGGGCGGCGCGCTGTGGACGGCCTCGGGTGCGATCCGCATCGAGGCCGGCCGCGACGTGCGCATGGACGCGGCCTCGTCGCTGGTCAGCGGCCACTCGGCGATCACGGTCAAGGCCGGCGGCGACATCACGGTCGGCCGTGTGCAGGCCATGGTCTTCGTCGGCAGCTTCGCCGATCGCGGCCTGCCTGGGGCCGGTGGCTCGGCCGGCGCCATGACGCTCGACGCCGGCGGCAGTCTGCGCCTGGCGTCGGGGCTGCAGCCGGGCAGCGAGCCGCTGCTCGCTGCCGGCCGGATGAACCTGACGGCGGGGCAGGGCATCGATGCCCTGGTGGTGGCGGCGGACGAGCTGTCGGCGCATGCCGCCAGCGGCAGCATCGACATCGTCGACATCGACGCCGCCCTGGGCGGCGCCAGCGCTGGCCTGGCGCTGACCGACGTGCAGGCGACGACCGGCGGGGTGTCGGTGCGCAGCGCCGGTGCACTGCGGGTGACCCAGGTGCGTGCCGGCAACGATGCCGCGGTGCTGCTCGAGAGCAGCGCCGATGCCCTGACCCTGCTCGGCAACCAGGCGCTTGCCGCCGTGTCGGGCACGCTGGGCGAGTTGACGCTGGCCTCGGCCGGTGTGCTGATGAGCAGCCGCCTGTTCACCGGTTCGCGCCGCACCGATCTGCGTTCGGGCGATTCGCTCGCCTTCGACCTCGGCACGGCCGGCGTCGGCACCGAGCGCCTGAGCATCCGCAGCGCCGCGTCGGTGGCCCTGGCCGGCGACCTGCCGGACAGCCTCGTCCTCGAATTGCGCGCCAAAGATGAACTTTCGGTCACGCGCCGTGGCGCCAGTGCGACCCAGGCGCTGGACCTCGGGGCGGTGCCTTGGACCTTGGGCGCGCTGTACGCCGGCGACACCCTCGCGCGTCTGCAACTGGAGACGGCCTCCGACCTGACGGTCCCAGCGGGCACGGCGCTGCCGCCGGCTGACGAGCTGGTCTTGCACGCCGCGGGGGACCTGCGCGTCGACCTCGGTGCGGCAGCGCTGGAGGTTGCCGACGGAAGCTTGATCGCGGGTTACGGTCAAACCGCCGGCACGCCGACGCTGTCGCTGAAGGCTGGCGGCGGGCTGGATCTGGGCGCCGCCCGTCTGGCGGCCGAGCGCGGCACGGTCGCGCTGCAGACCGGCGCGGCCGGGGCGATCCGGGTCGCGGGCACCGGCCTCGTGACCGCGGCGGCGATCGATGCCCAGGCCGGTGTCGACCTGCGCCTGCGCACCGACGCCGACACCATCACCGCGACCCTCTCTGCCCCGGCGGCGGCGCTGGGCAGCGGCAGCGGCTCGATCCGGGTCGACGACATCGGCTCGGTGACCATCGCCCGTGCCGGCGCCGCGGGCAGCACGCCCGCCGCGGTGCCGGGCGAAGTGCGCTTGAGCGCCGACGGGGACTTGCGGCTCGAGTCTGCGCTCGCCGTGGCGGCCGTGGTCGCCTCGGCGGGCGGTTCCCTGACTGTCGTCGATGCCCAGGCGGGCACCGACCTGTCGCTGGACGCGGCCGGCCAGGCGATGCAGATCGGTCGTGCGCAAGCCGGCAATGACCTCTACCTGTCGCTGTCCGCGCCCATCGGCTCGGCCTTCGACCCGGTCGTCACCGAACTTCCCGGGGACGGGGGCGACCTCGCGGCCGACCTGATCGCGGGCACCGGTGGCAGCGGTGGCCAGCTGCACTTCTACCGCACCACGGCCGCCGACGGCAGTGGCTCGAACAAGGGCCGGCTCCACGCCCCTGGGGCACCGCTGGCCGCGGGCCTGTCCATCCCGACCACGCTGACGAAAGTGCAGGCCGGCAACGACCTGGCCGGCGCGGGGGCCTACCTGCCCACGGTCTGGACGCTGGCCTTCGGCGCCCCGCAGGGCTTGATGGGCGAGCTCGATCTGTCCCTCAACCTGCGCCTGCCGAGCGCGGTCTCGGTGGTCTCGCGCATCGATTTCACCGGGCTCGACGCGGCGGGCGTCGCCGCCCGCGCGGCGCAGGCGTTGCGCGGGGCCAACCTGGGTGGGATCGGATCGGTCAGCGTCGACGGCGCGGTGGTCACGGTGGTGGCCACGCGCAACCTGGCGTCGTCGTTCGAGCTCGTGTCGGCGGGCGTCGCGCCGGTCGGCCCGGGATGGTTGAACGCTGCCGGCGCCGACGCGCTCGAAGTCCAGCTCCAGGCCGGCGTCAACACGAACGGGGGCACTACCGTCGTGCTCGGCGAGGGCGGCAATGTGGCCGCCGCGGTGCCGGGTGCTGCAGCGGGGGGGCAGGTCTCTTATTCGTTCGCGCCCACCATCCGGGTGCCGCAGGCGTTCGAGGTCTTCGCGGGCGCCGCGAACGACCTGGTCTTCCCGCCGTCGACGCTGACCGCGGGCAACGGCACGGTCACGCTGGAGCTCGGCGTCGGCGCGGGCACGCTCGCGGCTGTGCCTGGCAACGGCGTGACGGTCACCGGATCCGGGTCCGCCCTGACGTTGTCGGGGTCGGCCGACGACCTGAACGCTTACCTGGCCAGCGCCGGCAAGCTGCGTTTCTCCGCGGTCGAGAGTAACCAGACGCTGACGCTGCGCGCCGTCACCGCCGCGGCCAGCGCGACGACACGCCTCACGCTGAAGACCCTGGTTGGCAGCGGTCTCGAGACCTCGCCCCTGCTGCGGCCGGCCCTGGCGCAGTCGGTCATCGTCGGTGAGCCGTCCAACCTGATGTTCGACGGCAGCGTCATCCTTGCCAACGCCTTGATCGGCAGGCTCTCGGGCACGCTCGTGTTCGAAGCCGCGTCGGGCCAGTTCGCCGCCGCCTCGGCCACCACGCCGATCGGCGATGTCACGGCGACGCTGGGCAACGGCGGGCGCCGGCTCGAGCTGGCCGGTGGTGTCCAGGCCCTCAACGCCTATCTGAGCACCCAGGGGAAGGTGCGCTTCACCGCCAGTGCGCAGAGCACACCGGTGGACGTCACGCTGTCGTTGGCCGACGGCACGCGGTCGGCCGGCACCCGCTTCACGATCGACCAGCACGTCGCCAGCGAGCCCGTGCAGCAGATGCCGCTGCAACTGAACGTGCCGCAGAGTTACACGCTGAAGACGAACCAGGAGATCGATCTGCGCCTGCCGGCCCCGCTGCTGTCGTCGAACGCCACGGCGGTCCGCGTCAAGCTGAGCGTCACCGACGGCAAGATCTCCCTGGCCGACGGTGCCGGCACCGCGGCTCTCTACCGCTTCGACCTCGCGGCTGACGGTCTGAGCGTCGAGATCGAGGGCCCAGTGGCCCTGGTGAACCAGTGGCTGGGCGGCAACGGCCCGTTGCGCTACCGCGCTGCCACCGCCAACGCCGAGCTGACGGTCGACGCGGCGGAGATGAGCGTCCGCTTCGACGACGGGGTGGACCCGACGGCGGCCCCGATCATGATCAGGGACGTCACCGGCGTCTGGTCGAAGGCGGTGCTGCCCATCGCGCTGCGCGACCTCGCGGGCACCACCGTTCCGACGCTGTCGTCGGAGCCGCTTTCCACGCCGGCTGCGCTGTCGATCGCCGCGGGCGCGACCGTGCCCCTGGACTTCCCGGTCTTCGGCGGCCTGGGTATCGAGCGCTGGAGCGGCGCTTTCGCCACGATGTCCGAGACCTCGGCCAACGACTGGGCCTTCGACAACCCGCAGGCGGTCCTCGCCACGCTCGCGACGCTGCCCGACACGTTGTCGACCCCGGCCTTCAACGGGCGGGTCGGTCAGGTCAACCTTGCGCCGTTCGGCGCCGTCGAGGACGGACAGGTCTCGACCTTCCAGCGCCTGCGGGGCTACCTCACGGTGCCGGCCTCCGGTGCCTACAAGCTGCGCCTGCTCAGCAACGCCGCCGCGGCGGTGTACCTCCAGCCGCCCGGAGCGGCGGAAGCGTCGCTTGCACTCAGCCAGGTCCTCGGCAGCAATGCGCCGGGCGTGGCCGTGTCCGAGCCGCTGAGCTGGACCGCTGGCGACCGGGTGCTGATCGACATCCGCCACCTCGACGCCGCTGTCGGTGCCGGCCAGGGTCTGCAACTGGGCTGGGAGCGGCCCGACGGCGTCATCGAATCGGTGCTGCCGGCGCAGTTCCTCTCGCCCTACCAGATCTCTGAGGCGGCCACCACGGTCACCGTCCGCGCACCTGTCGGCTACCAGATGGCTGCAGCGGCTGCCGGGGGTATCACCGTCGCCATCCCGGCGCTGGCGCATGCGGCGACCTCGGTGCTGGGCCTGGACAATTCCGGAGCCGTGAGCGGCCTGTTGACGCTCGCAGCGACGCCCGCCAACCCGCTGATCACCGGCCTGCCCGACAGCGCGAAGGTGGTGCTCGAGCTGGCGTCTGCCACCGCGGGTGTGAAGTTGGGCGCCGGCGGGACGACTGCCAGCCTCACGCTGCGCGGCACGGTGGCGGAGATCAACGCCCTGGCGGCGTCGCCCTCGGTCGTCTACCGCGGGCCGGCCTCGACGGTGAGCCTGACCTTGAAGCTGGACGACGGCGCGAGCCAGACGGCGATCGTGCAGTCGACGCTGGCGGTCGTGGCGGTCACGGCGGACCCTGCGCAAGCGGCGGTGAGCTACGCCTCTGTGCCCACGCTCGGCCCGATCCAGGGCACGTTGTCCCTGCCGGCCGATGCCTATCGGTCCCTGGACACGGGTCCGGTCGTCCGCGCACCGGCTTTGGCGCTGGTGACGCTCACGCTGACGGCGGGCGGCTTCAATGCCCAGCAGACGCTGAGCTGGCTGGCAGATCCGGCGGTGGGCGTGGTGGCCGACGGCTCGGGCCCGAGCCTGCAGCTCGCGGGCACCGCGGCAGCGATCAACGCTTATCTCTCGCGTGAGGCCTCGGTGCAGGTCCGCGCGAACGGCACGGGTCGTTCCTTTGTCGACTACGAACTGAAGCCGCAAGTCGCCACGCTTTCCAGCCCGACGGGCACCGGCGAGTCGTCCTGGGTGTCGCGCAGCCGCAAGGAGCTTTCCGTCCTCAGCAAGCCACTCGCCTGGAACGCCACCGGGGTGGCCGACGCCGGGCTCGAAATGGGGCCGGCCCAGTCCATTGCCG
>CAIRBF010000339.1 GCA_903876715.1 uncultured beta proteobacterium | reverse complement strand
CTGTACTTCCGCGGCCCGGTGCTTTCGCGCTTCGACGGCAGCCTGTGGACAGAAGAAGGAGCCCCTGACCTGCCCTCGAACGGCTCGCCGGCACAGCCGTTGCCCGAAGACGCGCAGCCGCTCGGGCGGGCCCTGCCCTACACCCTGATGCTCGAGCCCGGCCGGCTGCCGGTGCTGCCACTGCCCGAAGCGACGGTCGGGCCGCTGGTGCTGCAGCCGCCAGGCCTGGTGGGTGCCGCCCGGCGCGGCAGCGACCTGCAGTGGCACACGACGCAGGCGCCCACGGCGTCGCTGCGCATCACGGCCGTTGCCCACCCGCAGGCCCGGCACGGCGCCAGCGCCGGGGCCGTGGCCCTGCGCGACCTCGTCGACCTGCCCCCCGGCCACAACCCGCGCACACTCGAATGGGCCGCCGCCCTACGGCGCGACCCGCGCTACACCCAGGCCGACGCCGCCACGCTGGTGCCAGCCGTGCTCGAACACCTGCGGCGCGGCGACTACCGATACACGCTCACCCCCGGCCCCTACGGACGGCATGCGATCGACGAATTCTGGTTCGACCGCCGGCTCGGCTTCTGCGAGCACTTCGCCGCCGCCTTCGTCGTCGTGATGCGCGCCCTGGACGTGCCGGCGCGCGTGGTCACCGGCTACCAGGGGGCCGACCCCGACCCGGTCGACGGCTGGTGGACCGTGCGCCACCTTCACGCTCACGCCTGGACCGAGGTATGGCAGCCGGGCGTGGGCTGGCTACGTGTGGACCCGACGGCGGTGGTCGCTCCCGAGCGTGTGACGCAGAGCCGGGCGCTCCAACCCGAGCCCGGGCTGCTCAGCCGCGCGCTCCTGGGGCTGGACCCCTCATGGGTCGCGGCCTGGCGGCGCACGGGCGACAGTCTGCGGGCGACCTGGAACGTCTGGGTCGTGGGTTACTCGATGCAGCAACAATCGCGCCTCATGAACCTGCTCGGCATCCCCCACACCGACGCCGCGACGCTGACGCGCGCGCTCGCACTGCTCGCGGCGCTGGCCGCCTTCCTCAGCCTGTGCCTGCTGGGGTGGCGCCGCCCAGCGCCTAGGGACTGGCCGGCGTTGCACCAGCACGTCGCCCGCCGTCTGGGCCGCATCGGCGTCACGGTGGCTGCGCACGAGAGCCCGGGTCAGCGCGCCCGGCGCCTGCGCGAGGCGCACGGGGCAGCGGGCGCTGGCCTGGCCGAAGTGCTCGACCGCCTCGAGCAGGCGCGCTACGCGCCCGGGGGCGAACCTGCCAGCCCACGCGCGTGGCAACACCGCTTCGACACTGCGTGGCGCGCGAGCGCCGCAGCCCTGCGTCGCGCTGCCCAAAACGCCACCCGAGACGCCACCCGAGACGCCAGCAGCAACGCCCGCGCGGCCGCAGCGCCTGGGACCCGCGCCGCAGGCCCCTTGGCGATGGCCCTGCTCGGCATCGCGCTGGCGACGCTGCCGGGGGTGCCCCGAGCACAGGGCGACGGGCCGGCTCAGGCACCGCGACCGTCGCCACAAGCGGGCTCAAGCGCAGACAAGGCGGCAGGCGGCACGGCCAAGGGCACGGCCGCGGTAGCGCCGGCTCAGGCGGGTGAGCGCAAGAGCACCGCAGGCAGCACCGCCCGTGCGCCTCAGGGACGCCAGGGCAAGGCGCAGGCGCGCCAGGCCCAGAAGCGCCCCCAGAAGACCCGTTCGCAGAAGACCACACAGGCGCGCCCCACGCCGGTGAGCACGGCCACGGGTACCGCCTACGGCAGGCGCGACGACATCCTGCAGTTCGCCACGCTGCTGACGCAGCGCCACGGCCTGGAGCCCGGCTGGGCCGAGAAGCACCTCACGCAGGCGCAGTTGCTGCCGACGGTGCAGCGCCTGATCATGCCGCCACCGGCGGGCACGGCACGCAATTGGGCGGCTTACCGCGAGCGCTTCGTCGAGCCGCGCCGCATCGCGGCCGGGGTGGCCTTCTGGCAGCAAAACGCGGCTTCGCTGGACCTGGCCGAGGCCCGTTGGGGCGTGCCGGCCTCGCTCGTCGTCGGCATCATCGGCGTGGAGACCCTGTACGGCCGCCATATGGGCGGCTTCCGCGCCATCGACGCGCTGGCCACGCTGGCCTTCGACTTCCCGCCCGGTCGGCGCGACCGCAGCGCCTTCTTCCGCGACGAGCTCGAGGAACTCCTGCTGCTGGCCCGGCGCGAAGGCATCGAGCCCGACCAGTACCGCAGCTCCTTCGCGGGCGCGCTGGGGCTGCCGCAGTTCATGCCCAGCAGCATCCGCCGCTACGCGGTGGACTTCGACGGCGATGGCCGGATCGACCTGCTGGGCAACCCCGCCGACGCCATCGGCAGCGTCGCGAACTACCTCTCCGCCTTCGGCTGGCAGCGCGATCTGCCGACACACTACGCCGTGGCGGCGCCCGTGGACACCGCCGACCGGGCCGTGCTGCTGGCCCCCGACATCGTGCCCACCTTCAGCACAGCGCAGTTCGCCGAACGCGGCGCCGTGCTCAAGGACGACGGCGCCCGCCATACGGGCCCGCTGGCGCTGGTGGAATTGCAGAACGGTGACGCTGCCCCGAGCTACGTGGCCGGCACTGGCAACTTCTACGCCGTCACGCGCTACAACTGGTCGAGCTACTACGCCCTGGCCGTGATCGAGCTCGGCCGCGCCGTGGCCAAGGCGATGCCGTTGGAGGCGTCGCGCTGAGCCAAGATCCAGGCGCGTCCTTACCCAGGAAGCACACGCGAGGCGCCCGAATTTCAGCCCCTCTCCCCATGCGGGAGCGGGTTTGGGGACCAGGGGGAACGCTGAGGTCCAGGCGTTCGTGGCCCGCTCCCCAGCCCCTCCCCCGCCAGATGGGCATGCAAGTCACGCCGGGTCCCGGGCACCATTCGGTGGCGCCGATGGCACTGCTTGGTTGCTCCCGACAGGCGCATCCATCGCCTGCCGCAGACCGCGGAATGATGCGCATCCGCCGCCGGCCGCAGCCCGCGCAATGGCAGGGCCGCCGCCGTCAGGCCGCCATCGGCACCAGGAAGTCGCGGCTGATGCCCACGCCCAGGTCGTTGACGCGGTCCAGGAACTGCGTCAGGTAGGCGTGCAGGCCGGTGGCCAGGATCTCGTCGATGCGGCCGTACTGCAGGTCGGCCTTCAGGCGGCCCGCGCGGCGCAGCGTCTCGCCGCTCTGCTGGTTGGCCACGAGCTGCAGGTTGGCCACGAGCTCGTTCGTGCTCGCCGCCAGCGAGCGCGGCATGTCCGGGCGCAGGATCAGCAATTCGGCCACGCGCTCGGGGCGGATGACGTTGCGGTAGACCTTGCGGTAGATCTCGAAGCCGGAGACCGAGCGCAGGATCGCGCTCCAGTGGTAGAAGTCCACCTCCTGCGCCGGGCTCGTGGTGCCGCCGGCCCCGAAGAACTCACCCCCCGTCAGGGCGTGGTATTTCACGTCGAGCAGCCGCGCCGTGTTGTCGGCGCGCTCGAGGAAGGTGCCGATGCGGATGAAGTGCAACGCCTCGTCCATCAGCATCGTTCCCACGGTCACGCCGCGGCTGAGGTGCGAGCGGAACTTCACCCACTCGAAGAAGGCGCCCGGGTCGCGCTCGAAGGCACCCTCCTTGAGAAGGCGGTTGAACTCGAGCCAGGTCTGGTTCTGCGTCTCCCAGACCTCGGTGGTCAGGGTGCCGCGTACCGCTCGTGCGTTCTCGCGCGCCGCGCGCAGGCAGTTCCAGATGCTGGAGAGGTTGTCCTCGTCGCGCACCATGAAGCGCATGACGTTGTGCGCGTTGACCTCGCCGTAGCGCTGCGCGAAGTAGCCGCTCAGCTCGGAGATGCTCAGCAGCCCACGCCAGCCCTGCTCGGCCATGTCGGCCGACTGCGGCAATAGCGAGGTCTGGTAGTTGACGTCCAGCATCCGCGCGGTGTTTTCCGCGCGCTCCATATAACGGGACATCCAGAAGAGGTGGTCTGCGGTTCTCGACAGCATGGTCAGTCCTCCAGCACCCAGGTGTCCTTCGTCCCCCCGCCCTGCGAGGAATTGACGACGAGCGAGCCGGCCTTCAGCGCCACGCGCGTGAGCCCGCCAGGCACCGTCTGCACCCCCTTGCCGGAAGACAGCACGTAGGGGCGCAGGTCGATGTGACGCGGCGCGATGCCGCTGTCGACGAAGGTCGGGCAGGTGGACAAGCTCAGTGTGGGCTGGGCGATGTAGTTCTCGGGGTTGGCTCGGAGCACGGCGCGGAAGACCTCGACCTCCGCCCTCGTCGCCGCCGGGCCCACGAGCATGCCGTAGCCACCGGCGCCATGCACCTCCTTGACGACAAGTTCGGGGAGATGGTCCAGCACGTAGGCCAGGTCGTCGCGCTCGCGGCACAGCCAGGTCGGCACGTTGTGCAGGATCGGCTTCTCCCCGAGGTAGAACTCGATCATCTTCGGCACGTAGGGGTAGATGCTCTTGTCGTCGGCAATCCCGGTCCCGATGGCGTTGCACAGCGTGACGTTGCCGCGCCTGTAGACGTCCAGCAGTCCGGCGCAGCCCAGCGTGGAATCGGCGCGGAAGGCCTTCGGGTCGAGGAAGTCGTCGTCGACGCGGCGGTAGATCACGTCCACCCGCTTGGGGCCCTGCGTCGTGCGCATGTAGACGAAGTCCTCGCGCACGAACAGATCCTGGCCCTCGACGAGTTCCACCCCCATCTGCTGCGCCAGGAAGGCATGCTCGAAGTAGGCGCTGTTGTACATGCCGGGCGTCAGCACCACGACAACGGGCTCGTTCACCCCCGCCGGCGCCACCGCGCGCAGCGTTTCCAACAGCAGGTCGGGGTAGTGCGCCACCGGCGCCACGCGGTGCATGCTGAAGAGTTCGGGGAACAGCCGCATCATCATCTTGCGGTTCTCGAGCATGTAGCTCACGCCGCTGGGCACGCGCAGGTTGTCCTCGAGCACGTAGTAGGTGCCCGAGCCGTCGGCGTTGCCGGCGCGCACGATGTCGATGCCGCTGATGTGCGAGTAGATGCCGCCGGGCACGTGCACGCCCGCCATCTCAGGGCGGTACTGGGCGTTGCGCAGGATCACTTCAGCCGGCACCACCCCGGCCTTCAGGATCTCCTGCCCGTGGTAGACGTCCTCGATGAAGCGGTTGAGCGCCGTCACGCGCTGGCGCAACCCGGCCTCCATCTCGCGCCACTCCTGGCGCGGGATCACGCGCGGGATCAGGTCGAAGGGGATCAGGCGCTCGGTGCCGGCGCCGTCCTCGTCCTTCGCGCCATAGACGGCAAAGGTGATACCCACGCGGCGGAAGATCATCTCGGCCTCGTCGCGCCGGGCTCGCATGGTGTCAGCCGGCTGGCCTTCGAGCCAGCGCGCATAGCGCCGGTAGTGCTCGCGCACTGTCAGTGCGCCCACGCCTGCGGTCGCCAGGTTCATCTCGTCGTAGGGGTGCTTCATCGTGAGCGGGCCTCCTGCCGGTGGAAAAGCAACTATCGGGCCGGCGCTGTGGGGGCAGACCAGGCGGCGGGCGTCGCAGCGCCGAGCCGGCGCGTCGTGACGCCCACCTGCAGCAGGTGTCGTCCACCGCCCCGGATGACGCCACGCAGCGGCACCACGTCTCCGAAGTCGCGGCCCACGGCCACGCGCACGTGGTCGAGAGCGGGTACGCAGTCGTTCGTCGGGTCCAGGTCGAGCCAGCCGTCGGCGGGCACACCGGGTGTGTCCGGGCACCACAGCTGCACCCAGGCATGCGAGGCGTCGGCTCCCACCAGCGCCTGCCCGCCGCCGACCGGCTGCGTGAGCAGGTAGCCGCTGACATAGCGCGCTGCCAATCCGCCCATGCGCAACGCGCCGGCCAGCAGATGGGCGAAGTCCTGGCAGACCCCGGCGCGTTGCTGCAACACCTGCTGCAGCGGGGTGTCGATCTCGGTGCTGCGACTGCGGTAGGCGAAGTCGGTGTGGATGCGATGCATCAGCTCCAGCGCGACCTCGGCCACAGGCCGTCTGGGCGAGAAAGAAGGCGCCGCCCAGTCGCGCAACGCCGCCAGGCGCGGTGCGTAGGGCGAGGGTTGGACGAACTCCACGGCGGGCTCGAAATCGCCACGCGCCACGTAGCGCAGCCGCAAGCGCACCGCCTCCCATGCAGGCGAGCGCGCAGGCGCCAAGGCCTGGAAGCGCGAGCGCACGGTGACGACACTGGCCGCGCGCACGCGCAGGCTGCCATGCGGCTGGGCGAGTTGCAGGCGCGTGCAGGCGTTTCCAAACGCGTCGGCGCCTGTGCTGCGCAGCACCGGCGCCGGCTCGACGTCGAGCGCGAAACGGTCGAGCTGCTGATAGGCGTCAACCAGCGGCCGCAGATGCGCCACATGGTGCGACAGGGACACGGGCGCGACATAGGCGTAGGACGTGACATGCACGACCTCGATGCGCTGCACTGCAGGCAGGGCCTCGCATCCCACGACATGCGCCCGGATCATGCCCGCACCTGGGCCAGGCCCTCGGCCAGCGTGAAATGGCGCTGCGCGACGACATCGGCCAAGCCGAGCGCCGCCTGGTTCAGGTCGCGGCACCGCCCCAGCAGGGCCTGGGCAAGACCGGCGTCGCCGGCGGTCGCCAGGTCCCGCAAGCTCAGGCCCGCCCCCTGCGACGGCAGGGCGCCCAGCAGTGCCCGCGGCCCGCCGTCGTCGTCGCCCACCGCCGGTAGCCGCGAGATCTCGGTGCGCAGCCGCCGCAGCACGCCGGCCAGACTGCGCGGATTGGTGTCGTCGAGCACGAGCACGTCCACCAGGGCCAGCAGGTCCCCGTGACGCTGGTGGCGGGCGCGGAAGGTGATCGCGCTGTCGAAGAGCTCCAGCAGCACGTCCACGCCATGGTCGTGCCGCAGTGCGTCGGCGGCCAGCAGTTCCTCCAGCGTCGCCGTCAGCCCGAGCAGCCGCTCGAGCAGGCGGCCCACGGTCAGCAGGCGCCAGCCGGCGTCACGCGTCATGTGGTCGGTCTGCGCACCCGTGACGGCAGCCAGTTGCAGGGCCGCCTGGTCCAGGGCCGCGAGCGCGGTCTCCACGCGCGGCAGAGTGCCCGGACCTGCCGGGCACAGCGCCTGGACGAAGCCCTCGCCCAGGGCCCGCGCCAGATCCCACTGCTCCGGAGAAAGGCGCTCGCGCAGCGCCTGCGCCGAGCGCTGCAGCGCGCGCAGATCGAAGGCGATGCTGAAGGCGCCATCGGCATCGCCCAGTGCGGCCAGCAGGGCGCGCTCGAACAACAGCGCCGACTGTGCGAGCGTCGGCACGCCAAAGGGTGCCAGGCCCTGGCGCACGGCGAGCGCCGACAAGGCACGCTGCAGCGGCGCGGGCGCCTCGACGGCAGCACGGCACAGCGGCAGCAGGCGCTGCGCCAGGCGCACCGCCTGCTCGCTGCGCTCGGTGTAGCGTCCGAGCCAGAACAGGTTCTCACCCGTGCGGCTTCCCACCGGTGTGCGGCGACCGGCGATGTCCGCCACCCGCAAGGGCTGCGGCAACATCGAGAAGGTGTCGACCTCGCCGTCGGTCAGGACCCAGGTGTCCAGGCTGGTGCCACCGCGCTGCATGGACACGCTCTGGTCCTCGCGCTGTGCCACGCGCGTCATCCCGCCTGGCAGCACGCGCCAACGCCCACCGGGCCCGGCGATCGCATAAACACGCACCATCGCGGGGCGGGGCGTCACGGCGCCGTCGCCCCAGATCGGTGCACGCCCGAAACGCAGCCGACCCTGCACCGTCCAGGCATCGGGGTCGTCGTCGACATGGACCTGCGCCGCGTCGTGCACCTGCGACGTTCGCCCCCCGTGCGGGAAGGTGCTGCGCAGCAGCTTGCCCCCGAGCCGCTCGCGCACGTCGTCCCAGGCTGCACGCTCGCCGCACCACCAGGTGGGCAGCGAAGGCAGCGCCAGCGCCTGGCCGAGAAGGCGCTGGCACACACCTGGCAGGAAGCCTTGCAGCGCCGGGGACTCGAGGAAGGCGCTCCCCAGCGCATTGGCCATCGCGACGGTGCCGGCACGCGCGGCCTGCACCAGGCCGGGCACACCCAGGGCGGAGTCAGGGCGCAACTCCAGCGGATCGCACCAGTCGTCGTCGACACGCCGCAGCAGGCCGTGGACGGGCTCGAGCCCCTCGACGGTGCGAAGGTACAGGCGCTCCTGGCGCACCGTCAGGTCGCTGCCCTCGACCAGCGGCAGCCCGAGGTAGCGCGCCAGATAGGCCTGCTCGAACCAGGTCTCGCTGTACGGACCAGGCGTCAGCAGCGCGATGCGCGGCGCGGCGCCGCCGGCCACCCCGCGCGCGGCCTCCTCCAGGCCATCGAGAAGATGGCGATAGCTCGAGGCCAGATGCTGAACGCCCAATTCACGGAAGGCCTGCGGGAATTGCGCCGAGACCAGCAGCCGGTTGTGCAGCACGTACCCCAGCCCCGAGGGCCCCTGTGTGCGCTGCGCCACCACCCGCCAGCCGCCATCGCCGCTGCGCGCGATGTCGAAGGCGACGATGCGCAGGTGCTGCCCGCCCGCCGGCCGCACGCCGCGCATCGCGCGCACGTAGCCGGGGTGGCGCAGCAGCAGCGCCGGCGGCAGCAAGCCTTCATGCAGCAGGCGTTGCGGGCCGTAGAGGTCGGCCAGCATCTCCTCCAGCAATTCGGCGCGCTGGCGCAGGCCGTGCTCGATGACCGCCCACTCCGCCGGCTCCAGCAGCAGCGGCAGCAGTTCCAGAGACCACGGCCGCGCAGCAGCGCCGTCCGGGCCGAAGACGTTGTGCGTGATCCCGTCGCGACGGATGCGTTCACCGATGCGCGCGCGCCGCGCGTCGAGATCCGCCGCGGGATCACCTTCGGGCGCGGGCATGAGGGCCGCAAAGCGTTGCCAGACAGGACGCAACGCGGCGGGGCCCACGGGCCGTCCGCCAGCGGCGCCCGGCGCGCCGCGCAGCTCGTCCCAGACACCTGCGTCGGCCGGCAACACCCGCCGCGCCAGCACCTCACCCGCAGGCGGCAAGGCGCCAGGCATCAACGGCAGCGGGCTCTGGACGGTGGGCACGGCGTCAGATTCTCACCCCGCCCGCCTGAGGTCCAGCGTGAACGGGAACTCCAGACTGGCCCGTGCCGGCGCGACCTGTATCGCGCCCGGCGTGTGGCCGAAGCGGAAGAAACGCGCCAGGCGACGGCTCTCGGCCTCGTAGGCGTTGACCGGGAAGACCTCGTGGTTGCGCCCGCCCGGATGGGCGACGTGGTAGCGGCAGCCGCCGATGGAGCGCTGCAGCCAGGCGTCGACGATGTCGAAGGTCAGCGGCGCATGCGACGCGATGGTGGGATGCAGCGCCGACGCCGGTTGCCAGGCGCGGTACCGCACGCCGCACACGTGCTCGCCCACACGCCCCGTGGGTTGCAGGGGCACGGCAACGCCGTTGACAGTGACGACGTGGCGGTTGTCGTTCAGGCCCGTGACCTTCAGCTCCAGCCGCTCGAGCGAGGAGTCGACGTAGCGCACGGTGCCACCGGCAGCGCCCTGCTCTCCCATCACGTGCCAGGGCTCGAGCGCCCCGCGGAGTTCCAGGCCGATGCCCAGCGCGGCCATCGCGCCGATGACCGGGAAACGGAACTCGAAATGCGGCGCGAACCAGGCGGCGTCGAAGTCGAAGCCGGCCCGTTGCAGCTCGGTGATCACGTCCTCGAAGTCCTGCTGGACGAAGGTGGGCAGCAGGAAGCGGTCGTGCAGCGCCGTACCCCAGCGCGTCAGGCGCGTGCGCGTGCCGCCGGTGTAGGGCTCGCGCCAAAACCGGGCCACGAGGGCACGCAGCAGCAGTTGCTGCGCCAGGCTCATGCGCGCGTGCGGCGGCATCTCGAAGGCGCGCAGCTCCAGCAGCCCCAGGCGCCCGGCGGGGCCGTCGGGCGAGTAGAGCTTGTCGATGCAGAACTCGCTGCGGTGGGTGTTGCCGGTCACGTCGACCAGCAGGTTGCGCAGGGCTCGGTCGACGAGCCAGGGCGGCACGGCT
>CAIRBF010000338.1 GCA_903876715.1 uncultured beta proteobacterium | reverse complement strand
GTGCGTCATCTGCACGCCGCCGATCTGGTTGAACATCTCGCCGGCCACGTGCAGCGAGGTGCCGATGCCCGAGGTGGCGTAGTTCAGCTTGCCCGGCTCGCGCTGCTACAGCTGCAGCAGCTCGTCCAGCGTGTTCGCCGGCAGCGAGGGCCGGCCCACCAGCACGAGCGGTGAGTTCGACAGCAGCGTCACGGGGGCGAAGTCCTTCAGCCCGTCGTACTTGACCGTGGACGGCGAGACCATCTTCGCGATCACGATCGTGCTCTCCACCGACAGCAGCAGCGTGTGCCCGTCGGCCGGCGCGCGCGCGGCGCGGTCGGTGCCGATGATGCCGCCCGCGCCCGCCACGTTCTCGATCACCACCTGCTGGCCGAGCCGCTTGCCAAGTTCCGGTGCGACCCAGCGCGCCACCGCGTCAACGTTGCCGCCCGCGGCATACGGCACGATCAGCGTGACCGGCTTGCTCGGATACGATGCCTGGGCCGCGGCGGGCAGCGCGGCGCACAGCGCCCCCAGGGCCGCGGTGGCGGCGATGGCGGACTTCATCAGGGACGACAGCTTCATGGGGCGGCCTCGGGTCGTGGCAGTGGATGACGGACCATTCTAGGAACACGTTCGCCGCGCAGCCCGGCGCCGCGTCCGCCGGCTCGCGGGCCGCGGCCTGGGGCGTGCTGATGCGCCGCATCCCGAAGGTGGAACTGCACGTGCACGTGGTCGGCTCGCTGCGCGCATCGACGCTGGCGGCGTTCGCGGCCGAGGCCGGCCTCGCGCTGCCGCGGCCGGCGCACGCGCTGTACCAGTACCGCGGCTTCTACGACTTCATCGAGATCTTCCGGCTCGCGGCCCGATCGATGTGCCGCGCCGCGCACTTCGAGCGCGCGGTGCACGAGTACGTGCAGGACGCGCAGCGCGCCGGCGCGCTGGCGCACGTGGAGTTCTTCTTCAACCCGAGCTACCTGTACGCGCAGGGCGTGCCCTACCGCACCCAGCTCGAAGGACTGTTGGCCGGCGCGCGTGCCGCCGAGCGCGACTTCGGCGTCACCGTGCTGCTGATCCCATCGATCGACCGCGAGTTCGGCGACGACGTCGCGCAGCGCGTCGTCGACGAGGTGCTGGCCGACCGGCGCGACGAGGTCGTGGGCCTGGGCCTGGACGGCCCGGAGGACCGCGGCCCGCCCGAGCGCTTCACCGAGCTGTTCCAGCGCGCTGGTGCGGCGGGCCTGCGCCGCACGGCGCACGTCTGCGAGGACTACGCGCCCACGCCGGCGGCCAACTATCTGGCCTGTCACGACCTTCTGGGCTGCGAGCGCTTCGACCACGGCTACCGCCTGCTGACCGACCCCACGGTCGTCGCCCGGGCGCGCGCCGACGGCGCGTTCTTCACCTGCTGCCCCAAGCCCTCGACGCGCGAGCGCGACGCCCTGCGCCTGGGCGCGATCGCCGCGATGTGCACCGCCGGCCTGGGCGTGACGCTGGCCACCGACGACCCGGCGATGTTCGCCACCGACCTGGGCGAGGCCTACGAGCGTGCCCTGCCCGAGCCCGACCTGGACGCGCTCGAGCGCCTGTGCCTGGCCGGCGTGGACGCTTGCTGGCTCGACGCCGGACGCCGGGACGCGCTGCGCCTGCGCGTGGCGGCGGCGCTGACCCAGGCCCGCGCCGAATGGGGAGCCGCTGCGCCGGCCAGCGCAGGCGGCGAAGCCCGTGGCCGCAACCCGTCCTGGAAACCCTGACCGACAATCGGGTCTTTGCCCCCGGGCTCCCCGCGAGCCCGCGACGCCCATGAGCCCCCGCCGCATCCTCTGGACCCTGGCCGCCCTGCACGTGGCCGTCATCATCGCCAGCAACGTGCTGGTGCAGATCCCGCTCGAGCTCGGGCCGGTGCTGACGACCTGGGGCTCGTTCACATTCCCGATCATCTTCCTGGCCACCGACCTCTCGGTGCGGGTGCTGGGCAAGGACGTCGCGCGCCGCGTCGTGCTGCTGGCCATGGTGCCGGCGCTGGTGGCGACCTACGTCGTCTCGGTGCTGTTCCAGGAGGGCGCCTTCGCCGGCTGGGCGGCGCTGGGCGAGTTCAACCTGTTCGTCTTTCGCATCGCCTGTGCGAGCCTGGCGGCCTACGTGGTGGGCCAGTTGACGGACATCCTGGTCTTCCAGCGCCTGCAGCGGCGCGGCCCATGGTGGGTGGCGCCCGCCTTCTCCACCGTGATCGGCGGCTTCATCGACACCCTGGTGTTCTTCGCCGCCGCCTTCCACGGCAGCCCCGATGCCTTCATGGCCGAGCACTGGCCCACGCTCGCGGCCACCGACTACCTGACCAAGCAGGCCGTCAGCCTGGCCTTCTACCTGCCGGTCTACGGCAGCACCGTGGGCTGGCTGCTCGCGCGCATGGCGCCGTCGCCCCGCCCGGCTTGAGAGGCTGGGCGCACGGTGGAGAACCGCTCGGCCTCTGACCCCTCTGGCGGCAGGCCCGTCCACCGTGCACGTCCTGGCTGCGGATCGGGCCCGGCTATCCTTCCCGCCTTTTTTACCGCCCCAAGGAGACCTTGCCCATGAGCCTCACCCGTCGCACCTTGCTGCAATCCGCTGCTGCATCGGCCTTGTTCGGTCTCGGCTCGCGGGCCTTCGCCCAGGCTGCGCTCGACAACGTGAAGATCATCACCGGCTTCCCACCGGGTGGCACCTCGGACACGATCTGCCGGCGCGTCGCGGCGAAGATGGCGCCGGGCTACGGGCGCAGCGTCGTCGTCGAGAACCGCACCGGCGCGGGCGGCCAGATCGCGATCCAGGGCGTGCGCACGATGGCCCCCGACGGCGCCACGATCCTGCAGACGCCGATGTCCATGCTCGGCATCTATCCGCACATCTACCGCCGTCTGCCCTACGACCCGGTAGCGGACCTGACGCCGGTGACCTTGGGTTGCACCTTCGACTTCGGCCTGGCGGTCGGCCCGGCCGTGCCGGCGTCGGTGCGCAACCTGCCGGAGTTCCTGGCCTGGTGCAAGGCCAACCCCGCGCAGGCCAACTTCGGCTCGCCGGCGGCCGGCTCGGTGCCGCACTTCATCGGCGTGCTGCTGGGCCGCAGCGCCGGCATCGATCTCAAGCACGTGCCCTACCGCGGCACACAGCCGGCCATCCTGGAGATGATCGGTGGCCAGATCCAGGCCGTGTCCGGTCCGGTCGGCGAGTTCACGCAGCACGTGGCCGCCGGCAAGTGCCGGCTGCTGGCCGCCACCGGCGCCACGCGCAGCCGCTTCGCGCCCGACACGCCCACGCTGGTGGAGCAGGGTCTGCGCGACATGAGCTTCAGCGAGTGGTTCGGCTTCTACCTGCCGGCGCGTGCGTCGGCCGAGGTGGTGCAGCGCGCGAACACGGCGCTGCGCTCGGCCCTGGCCGACAAGGAGACGGTCGACGGGCTGGCGGTGATGGGTCTGGAGGCGAAGTCCTCCACGCCGGCCGAGCTGGCGGCGCTGCTGAAGGCCGACACCGAGAAGTGGGGCCCGATCGTCAAGTCCATCGGCTTCACTGCCGAGAGCTGAGCCATGCCCCGGCCCCGGGACCGAGAGCTGGCCTAGGACCGTACCCATGACCTTGCCCCATCCCGGCGAGGGGCCTTCCAGCCCCTTCAAGAGCCGCTCCGGTTGGCGCCGCATCGTCGCCGCGGCGGGGTACTCCTGGGCGGGCCTGCGCGCGGCGGTGCGGCACGAGTCGGCCTTCCGTCAGGAGCTTGCGCTGGGCGTGCCGATGCTGGTGCTGGCCTGGTGGCTGGCGCCGGGGCGCTGG
>CAIRBF010000337.1 GCA_903876715.1 uncultured beta proteobacterium | reverse complement strand
GTTGGTCCAGAAGTGCCAGAGGCGCTCGTACACCGGTGCGGGGCCGTACACGGCGGTGGTGGCGCGGGCCTGGACCTCCTTCCAGTGCTCCAGGCGCTGATACGGAATGAGGACGCGCTCGGTCTGCTCGCGCCGGAAGGCGGCCTCGCCCAGGCTGGCGCTGCGCGCGCGCACCGCGGCCACGGTGTCGATCGCCTGCTGCCAGGCCTGCATCAAGCCGTCGCCCGAGTCCCGCAGGCCCAGGCCGCCCGGCAGGTCCGCGCGCGGGCTGCCGTCCGGCTCGACGATGGCGATCGGCGGCACGACACGCAGTTGCGCCACCGCCCAGCCCACGGGGTCGTCGCCGATGCGCTCGCCCGGCGCCAGGCCGAAACCTACGCGGCGAGCGTAGCGTTGCAGATCGCCAGGGGACGGGCTCATGGTGTCACGTCGAGCCAAGAGCGGAAAAGAGACCGGAGCACAGATCAGAAACGAAAAAGGCCGCTGGCTATCGTACCGCCAACGGCCCCTTGCGCTCCGGGCGGCAGCCCGGGTGGCGCTCAGTCCAGCTTCAACTTCTGCTCGACGACCACCTTGCGGTAGACCTCGAACTCAGCCTTGATCTGCGCGGCAAACTCCTGCGGTGTGTTCAGCACCATCAGCGAGCCCGTGTCCTCGATGCGCTTGCGAACGTCGGGCAACTCGGAGGTCTTCTTCACGGCTGCCGCCACCTTGTCGATCACATCCTTGGGCAGACCCTTGGGCCCATGCACGCCGTAGTAGGCCATGCGGTTCATCGGCTCCAGGCCCAGTTCCTTGAAGGTGGGCACGTTGGGCAGCACCGCCAGTCGCTCTGGCGCCGCCACAGCGATGGCGATCAGGCGCCCGTCCTTGATGAAGGGCAGCACCGAGGGGATGTTGTCGTAGATGATCGGCACTTGGCCGGCCACGGTGTCATTCAGTGCCGGGCCCGCTCCCTTGTAAGGGATGTGCGTCATCGTCGTCTTGGTCAACCCCTTGTAGAGCTCCATCATGACGTGCCCGATGCCGCCCGTGCCCGAACTTGCGTGGCTGTACTTGCCCGGGTTTTTCTGGATCTCGGCCACGAAGGCACGGTGGTCACGCGCCGGGAAGCTCGGGTGCACCGCGATGATGTTCGGCGTGGCAGCGATATTGATGATCGGCGTCATGTCCGTCTGAGGGTCATAGCCGATCTTCGGATTGATCGCCGGGTTGGCCGCAGTCGTCGAGACCGTGGCCATGCCCAGCACGTAGCCGTCGGGCTGGGCGCGGATGACCTCGAGCGCACCGATCGAGCCGCCGCCTCCGGCCTTGTTCTCGATCAGCATGTTCTGGCCGAAGGCGGTGCCCACCTTCTCGGCCACGACGCGGGCAACGATGTCCGTTGTGCCGCCGGGGGCGAAGGGGACGATCAGCCGCACAGGCTTGGCGGGGTAGCTCTGGGCCGCGACGGGCCCTGCAGCCAGCAAAGTGGCGGCGCCCAGCAGCGCCGAGAGAGTCTTCATGAGCATCGAAAGTACTCCGACGGGGGGAAGGGGTGGCCGGATGGCGGCCGGGGATCGCGAGTGTGCCACCGGGTCGGAGCCCCTTCGCGCCCGCCGGGTAGCAACCTCGCCTGGCGCCGCACTACCGCCCTGCAGCCCTGCCCCCCGCTCGCCCCGCCCTCAAGGCCCGAAGGTGAAACTCGTCGACAGGTCGCCCGTCAGCTCGACCTCGACGGTCCGCGCGGCGAAACCCGGCACGCTGGCTTCAAGGCGCGCGCGCCCCGCGGCCGCAGCGTCGGCGGCAAAGCCGAAGCTCGTCGCCCCGGCGGCGTAGACGGCACGCACCGGAGCGCCGGCCGGCAATGTCAACGAGTAGGCGCCCGTCACGTCGTCAGCCGCGGCATGGCCCGCCTCGACCGTCGGGCCGCCGGTGAGGACCTGCAGGGCGCGCACGGTGCCCCCGGTGTCGGCCGTTGAACCGCGCACTGTGATCACGCCCGAGACCAGCGAGCTCAGCGCCGTGGCCGGCGGGTTGATGCGCAAGTTGATGCTGCCCACGACAGTCGTCGTGGTGTCGGTCACCGGCACGTCGGTCATGACCGCATTCACGCGCCCCGGGGCGGTGACCACCAGGTCGTAGCGACCCGCCGGTACCGGGTACAGCACGAAGCGGCCGGTCGGCTCGGGCGGAGTGGCGCGCACAGGCACGCCGGCGAACTGCACCGACACGGTGGTGCCGGCCGTGGCGAGTTGCGGATCGACATAGCCAACGACGCGCTGGCCAGCCGCCGAGACGATGGGGATCACGCGCAGCACCGGCTTGAGCAGCACCTTGCCGGCGTTGCCCGCGCGCACCAGGGACTTGCAGGCATCGAAGTCGACGGCGAAGTCCGCCACCTTGCCGGCAGGCACCTCGACATGGACGTTCATCTTCAGTCCGCTGCGCGCCGCACTGGGCGTCGTCAGCGCCACGGTCGGGCCGCCGATGGGCGTCACGGCATTGGCCAGCGGCGCCGTAGCCGTGTTGGGCGACAGCACCAGTCGCATCTGCGTGTAGGTGGCGGCTGGCAGTTCCACCTCACCCAGCGGCAGCAGGGTGCCATTGGTCAGCGCGAGCAGGTCCACCCGCTGCGGCGTGGGCAGCACGACCTCGCTCCAGCCCGCGTCATCGGGCTCGGCGCTGCTGCTGCGGTGCACACGCACCCGCTCGACGGTCACGAACACCTCGCTGTAGCCGCAGGCCGGGGCATCGGTCAGGGCCAGGCTGAGGGTACCGACGCCCCCTTCGCCACCGGTGCCGCCGGCACCCCCACCGCCACCGCAGG
>CAIRBF010000336.1 GCA_903876715.1 uncultured beta proteobacterium | reverse complement strand
GACGGTCACGGCCTGAGCGCCAGGGGCAGGCTGGTGCTGTACCGCCTGTTTCGACGCACCTGATCGGTCGCCGAGCCGGCAGACGGCCGGGCCGGGAACCCCATCCAGGGCAGAAGTCCTGGCCGACGATCCCTGTGTCGGGAGCCTGGGCTTCAGCCCAGATCCGGCAGTTGATCGCTGGTCTCCACCGGCAAATGCTGGACCACGCTGAAGATGCCGCCCAGGGCCTGCCGCACCCCCGGGGTGAGGCCGCTGCACACCCGATCGAGCCGCCCTCGACCGTGCCAGCCTGTGAGGTCAGTTCCCGGCGCTGCTGGCGGCGGCCGCGGGCACCGCGCTGTGCTTCCTCAAGTAGTCGTTCATTTCGCGCCAGCCGGCGAAGACAGCCGCCTTGTCCGCCTGCCGGTTCAGCGCAAAGCAGTCCTCGATCGCGCGGCCGGCGTGCCGGCAGCCGCCGCCGATGGCCCGGCCCTCGGCTTCCCGTTGCTTGTCCTGAGGCGCGCTGCCCAGCCCAAGCTTGTCACACCCGGCCAAGCCCAGGCTGCCGATGACCAAGGCTGCCAGGGCGGCCCGGCGCAGGACAGGATGGGCCGCAGTCCAGGCGTCGCGCATGCGGCTCGCGGCAGGCGGTATCGGGGTTGTCCGCATTAATGAGTGAATCGATCGAAACACTCATAATACAACCGACCTTGCCCACAGGGCGGCGCGCTCGGTGAGCGCGGCGGTGGCGATCCTCTCCCGCGCGGCGGGGCGCAGGACGCTGGTGGGTGTTGTCCCCGGCGCGTCTTGCAGGGGCTCGCGTCAGGCGCCGCCGCCGGCGCGCAGCTTCAGACGACCGGGCGGCCGCGCATGTGCAGCATGGCGTCGAGGAAGCCTGCCAGACGCTCGGACGCCAGAGGCTTGTGGTAGACGACGACGTCGTCCGGCAGTCCGCCACGCTGGGCGATCTCTTCGGCGGTCAGTGACGTCACCACGACCACGCCCACATGGTGCAGGCGCGGCGAACTGCGGATGGCCTTGATCAGCCCGAACCCGTCCAGCGGCTGCACTGTCAGTTCGGTCACGACCAGGTCGGGGCGTTCCTCGGTGGTCCGCACCAGGGCCTCTGCGCTGTCACTGACGACGACATGATCGACGTTGCCGTTGTAACGCTTGATCACGTTGGCGATCGGGCGCGAGGTGACGGTGCCGTCATCGACCAGCAGGATCTTGGCGGGTGTGCCCGCACTGACCACCCCGGCGCTGCTTCTGGCCGCGGCCGCGGAGGCTTCCTCGGCCGCGGCCGGGATGCGGTCCTTCCACGGCACGCCCATCTGCTCGGCGGCCGACTTGACCGATTCGATCGAGATCCGCCGATGCCCGCCGCTCGTTCTGAACGCCTTCAAAGTGCCGGCGGTCACCATCTTCTGGATGCTCGTGACGGAGACGCCGAGTATGGCTGCGACGTCCTTGGTGCCGAGGTATCCCTTCCCGAGGTTGACTTGCGCAGATTTGGGACGAGCCATGGAATCCTCACTTCGAAACAGGTTCCGTCAAGCGCTGACGCCTGTATGCAATTGTAAACATACTTTCCAGTAATCGGATAACTAAACCAAGCTTGTGATAAACAAGGTAGGGTAACCAAGATGATTCGATCTGGTTCGCTGGATCGCAGCGCGCCGATCTCGCGCTTGCCGTGTGGTGGCCACGCACATCGGGTTGGCCTTCCTGACTTTTCCTTGCCTTGCCGGGGCGTCCATGCGGTTCTTTCAGTGGACCTGCCTTCGCACGGGGCGGAGCGCTCGTGCGCGCCCTGTCGATCAGCCATCATCCCCGCCAACAGCGGCCTGTCCCATGCGCGGGATCAACGATGCCTTGGATCGATCGATTCGGTGCGGACGGGCACCGCAAGCGTGAGTTTTCGTGACCTGGTGACAAAAGAACGTTTTACGCGGTTTACAATCAACCCAGCGCAGCGTTCGTGTGACGTCTTTCCCGGCCTGCGCAGGCATGGACTTCAGCACGCCCTCTGATCCGGCGCAGCACTGCACACCGCGGCGTGGAGCGCATGCGCTTCCCGAGGCGTCGCTCGCGCGGGCTTCGTCGCCGACGGCGTCGGTGAGCCTGGGCTCGAAGCGCGTGCCGATCTGCGTCGTTGACGGCAGCGCGGTGGTGATCGATCAACTGGCTGCATTGCTCGGGCAGGCGGCGCTCGAAGATGCCGTGTTCTTCACCGATCCGTTGGCAGCGCTCGAGTGGTGCCTGGCCGAGTGCCCGCCACTGGTGCTCGTGGACGACGCGATGCCCGGTCTGGGCGGGTTGGCGTTCATG
>CAIRBF010000335.1 GCA_903876715.1 uncultured beta proteobacterium | reverse complement strand
TCGAGTGTGCGCGGGTTGTGGCCGGGGGGCAGGTCGACGAGGTCGCGCAGGGCCACGGCCCCGGCGCTGGCGCCGTGCCGGGCCTGCGGGTGGGCAGCGGCCGTGATGCGCAGCGACGCCGTGGGTGCCTGCGTCGTGTGCCACTGCAGGTCGCTGCCGCGCCGGGTGGCACCCACCAGGCCTGGCGGCTGCAGCACCAGCGGCCCGACCGTCGCTTCGGGCAGTGGCAGCACCGGCAGCCGGCCGGGCTCGAGCACCAGGGTGTAGGGCAGGGCCCGCCCGAGCGGCTGCGCGTCTTCTGGCAGCGGCTGTGCCGGCGAGCCGTTCGAGGGCAGGTCAGGGGCTCCTTCTTCTGTCCACAGGCTGCCGTCGAAGCGCGAAAGCACCGGGCCGCGGAAGTACAGCGACGAAACCGGGGGTGGGGGTCCCTCGAAGCGCACGCGCAGCGCGACGCCGTCGTCGAGGGCGAGTTCGGCCACGGTCCCCAGGCGCAGGCGGCCTGCGAGCCCGCTGCGGCCGGAGCCGTCGTCATCCAGTGACCACAGCGGGCCGATGCGGGGGAACAGCAGCACCAGCGCTGCGGCCGCGGGCAGGCCCCACAGCAAGGCCCGCACCGCCGCGCCCGCCGCCTGCCGCAACGGTGGCCGGCCCGCCGGCATGTGGGCGAGCGCCAGGCTCGTCAGCAGGCCGGTGCTCGACAGCACGGCCGCCAGCGCGGTCATGGGGGACTGGTCGTACAGGAAGAGCGACAGCGCCAGGAAACAGCCGAGGAAGAAGACGACGCCGGCATCGCGGCGGCTGCGCAACTCCAGCGTCTTCAGCGCCATCAGCAGGGTCAGCAGGGTCACGCCTGCCTGACGCCCGAGGAGTGTGCCCTCCTGCCCAGCGGTCAGCGCCACCGTCGCGGCGAGCAGGACCACCACGCTGCGCCGCCCCGGCAGCGGCCGGTCGCCCCAGGCCAGCCAGGCGCGCCACCCGATGACGGCAGCAGCGAATGCGCCGCACCACAGCGCCAGGTGCGGCAGCAGCGGCGCGATCGTGGCGGCGCACATCAGCAGCAGGAACAGCGTGTCGCGCCGCTCGCGCGGCAGCGTGCGGGCACGGATCGTGGCGCCAACGGTCGTCAGGGCCACAGCGCCAGGGTCTCCAGCAATTGCAGGCGATGCGCGTCGCCGGCGGCGGGCGCGATCTGCCGGCCCGGCAGTCGCAGTCCGACGGCACGCCCCTGGGCATGCGCCAGCTCGACCCAGGCCGTGAGCCGGGACAGGCGCAACTCCGCATCCGCCGATGCCGGGCCGGCGTCGTGCCACGCCAGCCACAGGGCGGAGCCTGCAGTGGCTGCGGCATCGCGGCTGAGCAGTTCGGCCCCGCCGCTGCGCGCCCAGTGGCGCCAGGCGACGTCGCGCGCCGGGTCGCCGCTGCGCCAGGGACGCAGGCCGTTGAAGCCCGGATCGGGCTCGCCCCGGAGCGCCGGCGTGCCCGCCTCGACCCCGCGCCGGTGCTGCAGTGGTACCGCCGGCGGGGCCGGCTCCGGCCGGGGCCAGACCAGCACTTGCGCCGCCGGTTGCCACACCGTCCACGCGCGCATGAAGCCGAAGGGAAAGCGCGTCTCGACGACCAGCGGCGGCAGATCCTGCCAGCCGCGCGCGGCCGGTACGAAGCGCATGCCGACGGTCACTACGCTGGCGGCGGACAGGTCGGCCCAGGCCGGGGGCGCCGGGTTGCCGCGCCAGCGCAGCGCGACGCCGTGGCGCGTGCGACCGGGGTTCTCCAGCCGCAGTTCCACGTCCGCGGGCGTACCGGCGAACGCCGGGCCCGGCGAGCGCAGCGTCAGGGTCAGTCCGCGAAGGTTCGCGTGTGTCATGCCTACCGAGGCCAGCCCGACGCCCGCCAGCAGAAAGGTCAGCCCGTAACCCAGGCCGAGGCGGTAATTGATCGAGGCCAGCAGCAGCACGACCAGCAGGGCCGCAAACACCATGCCGGAGATCGTGGGGAGGATATAGACGTTGCGGTGGCCGAGCCGGTGCGCCGAAGCGCGCGGGATGGCCGGCAGGAGGCGATGCAGCAGGCGCGCGGCAAGATGGGGGAGTGCGGTCGACCGGGTCCCCGCCGAAGAGGGCAGGTCCGCAGCGTGCGGGCCTGTGGTGCGCGGGGGATGGGCGGTGCGGGCTGCCGGGTTCGGCGGCATCATCTCGTGGGCGTCCGCATCACACCGGTGGGGCCTGCAGCAGGGCCTGGGCTTGCGCCCGTGCGCCGAGTGCACTGCCGGGAGCCGGCTCGAGGCGGTGCGCCAGCACCTGTGGCAGCACCGCCTGCACGTCCCCGGGAACGACGTGTCCGCGCCCGGCCATCAGCGCGCGGGCGCGCGCGCCCCGCAGCAGCGCCAGCGCGCCGCGCGGGCTCAGGCCGGCGGTGAACCAGGACCCGTCGCGCGTGGCCGCCACCAAGGTCTGCAGATAGTCCAGCAGCGCGTCCGATACGTGCACCCGCTGCACGGCCTGCTGCGCTGCCTGCAGTGCGTCGGCGCCCAGCACCGGCTCCAGGCGCTGCAGCGCGGCGCGGCGGTCCTCTCCAGCCAGCAGGGCGCGCTCGGCGGCGCGGTCGGGCAGGCCGAGCGTGATGCACATCAGGAAGCGGTCGAGCTGCCCCTGCGGCAGGGGGTAGGTGCCGTGCTGGTCGCGCGGGTTTTGGGTGGCGATGACGAAGAAGGGGCGGGGCAGTGACCGCGTCGTTCCATCCACCGACACCTGCGCCTCCTCCATCGCCTCGAGCAGCGCCCCCTGGGTGCGCGGCCCGGCGCGGTTGATCTCGTCTGCCAGAAGCACTTGGGTGAACACCGGGCCAGGGTGGAAGACGAAGGTCTCGTCCTGGCGCTGCCAGATGCTGGAGCCGAGCAGGTCCGACGGCATCATGTCGGCGGTGAACTGCACTCGCGCACATTGCAGGCCGAGCGAGCGCGCGAGCGCCTGCGCGAGCGTGGTCTTGCCCACGCCGGGCAGGTCCTCGATCAACAGGTGACCACCGGCCGCCAGGCAGGCCACGCAGTCCTCGACCTGGGCGCGCTTGCCCAGCACGACGGAGCCGACCTGATCCACGAGCGCAGCGAGCCCCTGAGCGAGTTCATCATGCATCGCCAACACCTTACCCGAAAGCACAAGACCGGCGCTCGATTG
Source organism: uncultured beta proteobacterium (assembly GCA_903876715.1). Taxonomy (GTDB): domain Bacteria; phylum Pseudomonadota; class Gammaproteobacteria; order Burkholderiales; family Burkholderiaceae_C; genus Rubrivivax. The sequence continues at coordinate 6,015 of CAIRBF010000335.1, read as the reverse complement.
CGCCCTCGCAGCGGTGACCCCGCCGCAGAGTCTGGCGCTGGGCGAAACCGTGAACCGTAGGGGCGTCGGTGTCCGTGGACAATCCACTGGCGTCGCGCTCGAACTCGCCATGACCACTGCCTACTTCCAACCAGCCGCCTGCGGCGGCCATGCCATGGGATCGAGCCATCCCGAGTGTCCGCAGCGGCTGTCTGCGATCGCTGACCACCTCATTGCCACCGGCCTGGACCTGGCACTGGACGCGCGTGAGGCGCCTGCGCTGGCCGCGGACGAATTGCAGCGCGCGCTCGCCCGGGCGCACAGCTTGGCCTACGTGACCGAGATCGGCGAACTGATGGGCGCGGCGGCCCGCAGTGGCCAGCGTCGCGCGGTCGACCCCGACACTGCCATCGGGCCCGGCACGTACGCGGCCGTCGTCGCGGCGGCGGGTGCCGCGCTGGCGGCCACCGACGCGGTGATCGACGGCACGGCAGGCAACGCCTTTTGCGCCATCCGTCCCCCCGGCCACCACGCCACGCGCGACGCCGCGATGGGTTTCTGCTTCTACAACAACGTCGCGGTCGCTGCGCGCCACGCGCTGGACGTACGCGGGCTCGAGCGCGTGGCCATCGTCGACTTCGATGTCCACCACGGCAACGGCACCGAGGACATCGTCGCCGACGACGAGCGCATCCTGATGTGCAGTTTCTTCCAGAGCCCGCTCTATCCTTATTGCGGGGAGGAGCCTCGGGGCACGAACATGGTCAACGTGCCGGTGCCGCCCTACACCCGTGGCGGGGCGATCCGCGAACTGGTCGAGCACCGCTGGATTCCGGCGCTGGACGCCTTTGCGCCGCAGATGCTCTTCGTCTCGGCCGGCTTCGACGCACATCGCGAGGACGAGCTCGGCCAGCTCGGTCTGGTCGAGTCCGACTACGCATGGATCACGCAGCAACTCGTCGCCGTGGCCGCACGTCACGCGCGCGGGCGCCTCGTGTCCTGCCTGGAGGGCGGCTACCACCTCGGCGCGCTCGCCCGCAGCGTGGCTGCGCACCTGCGCGTGTTGGCCGGGGTGCAGGCGTGACGCCCGAAAGTGGCGTGGACTGGAGCGGCCTGCTGAGCTGGCTGCACTCGCTCGCAACACCGGCCACGCTGGTTGAACTGGGCGTCATCGCCGGCTGCCTGGGGCTGTCGGCGCTGCTGGTGCGTCTGGCGCGCGGACCGCGTGCGCGGCCGGGCATCTGGTTCGGACAGCGCATCTTCGACGGCGTGCTGTTCCCGGCGCTGGCGCTCGCGACCGTGCTCGTGGCGCGCTGGATCCTGCACACCACGGGAGGGCAGGGCGCTTTCCGCATCGCGGTGCCAGTGCTGACCAGCCTGGTGGCCATCCGCATCGGCGTGCGCGTCCTGGATGCCGCCTTCCCGCGCTCGCGTCTGGTCAAGGTCGCCGAACGCTCCATCTCCTGGATCGCCTGGGGCGCGGTGGTGCTGTGGATTTCCGGGCTGATGCCGGTGCTGATTGACGCGCTCGACAGCGTGAGTTGGAAGATGGGCGGCGCCGAGGTCTCGGTGTGGAGCCTGATCGAGGGGACGTTCACGGCCGGGGCGGTGCTGCTGGTGGTGCTGTGGCTGTCCTCGGCGATCGAGACTTGGTTGCTCGCCGGGGCGCCCGACGGCGGCGGCGACCTGTCGCTGCGCAAGATCGCCGCCAACGCCACGCGCGCGTTGCTGGTCTTCGTCGGCCTGCTGCTCGCGCTGTCGGCCGCGGGCATTCCGCTGGGCGCGCTCGGCGTGCTGGGCGGTGCCGTGGGCGTGGGTATCGGTTTCGGTTTGCAGAAGCTCGCAGCCAATTACGTCAGCGGCTTCGTCATCTTGGCCGAGCGCTCGCTGCGCATCGGCGACACCGTGCGCGTGGACGACTTCGAGGGCCGCATCACCGACATCCATACCCGCTACACGGTGATCCGGGCGCTGAACGGGCGCGAATCCATCGTGCCGAACGAGCAACTGATCACGCAGCGCATCGAGAACGCCTCGCTGTCCGACCCGCGCATCGTGCTGCGCACGACGGTGCAGGTCGCCTACGGCACCGATCTCGACGCGCTGATGCCGCGGCTGCGCGCGACGGTGGCCCAGGTGCCGCGCGTGTTGTCCGACCCCATGCCCGGCGTGCTGCTGAGCAGCTTCGCCGCCGACGGCCTGGAACTGGCCGTGATGTTCTGGATCAGCGACCCGGAAAACGGCGAGGGCAACGTGCGCAGCGACGTCAACCTGGCGATCCTGCGCACCTTGAACGAAGCGGGGGTGCCGATTCCCTTCCCGCAGCGCGTGGTGCGGCAGGTGAGCGAGTAGCTTGCACCCGAGGCCCGTTGCTGCGCGCGCAGGGGCGGGGTCGGCATCTGGATGGTGTTCGGGGTTCAGCCTGCCGCCGCCGGCGGTGGCGTCCGCCGCCACCGGCGCACCAGCGCCCGCGCCGGGTCGATCGCGTCCAGCAGGTCGGACTCCAGCGGGATCGGCGTGCCATCGATCCAGGCTGCGATCACCTCGGCGGCCAGGGGTGCCCAGGTCAGGCCGCGCGAGCCGAAGCCACCGGCGAGGTACAGGCCCGGATGGCGGGCGATGAACCGCGCCTGGTCGAGACGTCCCGAAGTCACCGCGCGCGCGTCCGGCCAGGCGCCGATCACCGGCAGCCGGTCGGAGGTGCCCAGGCGCCAGCCGACCCGGCCACCGCAAGCGCCACCCGGTGTGGGTTCGAGGCCGGTCAAGGCCTTCAGGCGTGCGATGTTGAAGGCGGTATCGGCGGTGCGCAAGGCGGGCTCGGCGTCGTCGTGGTGTGAGGTGGCACCGCACAGCAGACGACCGTCTGGCAGGCTCAGCGCGTAACCTTGCCCCGTGACTGGACGCCAAAGCGGCGCAGGCCCGTCGAACCAGGTGATCTGTCCGCGCACGCTGTGCCAGCCGAGATGGGGATCAGCCGGGCCATCGGGGCCGTCGATCGACGGCAGGCCCGTGCCCCCGGCGACGATGACGACCTCCGCGGTCTCGACGGGACGGCCCGCGGCGTCCAGCAACAACCACCGCGCCGGGCGGCTGACCGCGGTTGAGCCGTCTTCGACCCCGTCTGCTCTTGTCGGAGCTTCAGGGGACGCAGCGCGTACAGCCGCGACCTCGATGCCACCCCGGAATGTGACGCCTGGGGCAGACAGCCAGGCGCGGACCACCGCACCCGGGTCGACCCAACCGGCTTGACGGTACAGCGTGGCTGGTCCGGCCACGTGCCGGCCGGACCACGCCGCGGCAGCTGGGGCGTCGCCGTGGCATGCATATTCCTGCGGGCACGGGACCGGCGTCCGTTCGCGCTGCATGGCGACAAGGCCATCGACCGCGCCCGGGACCCCTTGGGCGACGAGGTCGGCGTACATGGGCGCGGCCAGCAGGGCGCCGGCGCGCAACAAGCGTGCGTGGGGTCCGTCGCCTTCGTGCAGCGTGCCATGGAACAGGCCCGCCGGGTTGCCTGAGGCACCGCTGGCCGGCGCCGAGGCACGGTCGAGAACCGTGCAGGACCAGCCCCGCGCCACCAGCGCCTGGGCGACCGCGGCCCCTGCCAAGCCGGCGCCCACGACCACGACCCGGCCTGGCCGGTGTGCGGCGGGACCGTCCAGCCCGATGCGGCCGGGCAGGCGGCGCGGCGTGTGCCGTGGCGCGTGACGCGCCACTGTCATCTCCCGCTTGCTGTCGTAGCCCGGCTGGCGCCCGACCTCGAAACCGGCATGCGTCAGCCCTTCACGCACGACCGCGGCCACGCTCCAGGTAGCGGCCGTGGCGCCGGGCGCGGCCCGCCGCCCCAAGGCGGCGAGCAAACGTCGATCCCACATCTCGGGGTTGCGCGCCGGCGCAAAGCCGTCGAGGAAAAAGGCGTTGAAGTGGCCGGTCAACGCAGGCAGCAGGTCTCGCGCATCGCCGAGCGCGAGCCAGAGCACGAAGCGCCCGCCATCGAAGGCCAGCCGGTGCAGGCCCGGTGTTGGCGGCGGCCATGCGGCGGCGAGCTCGGCCGCCAGTGGGGGCGGAGCGTCGCCGCCGGCGAGCGCACGTTGGAGATCAGGGAGTGCGGGGGGATGCAATTCGACCGACACGTAGTCCAGGCGCTCGCATCGCCGGGGGTCGTCGCGCCAAGCCTGCCAGGTGGCCAGGAAGTTGTGGCCAAGGCCAAATCCGGTTTCGAGGATCGCGAAGCGTCGCCGGTCCTGCCAGGCGCCCGGCAGGCCGTTGCCGCCGAGGAAGACGTGACGCGCCTGGCCCATGGCGCCGGCGCGCGCGTGGTAGACGTCCCCGAAGTCGGTGGCCAGCGGCACGCCGTTGGCGAAATCGATGCGCGCCGGCGTGGGCGGGCGGCGTGTCATGGTTCGGTGGCTGGCGGCGCCATCCCGCGCGTGGGCGCAGCGCGCGAGGCGGGTGCGGTGGGTTGATGCGGCCCGCTCTTGGCCTGGCGCTTCAGCCAGTCCAGCAAGACCGAGCGCACGGGCGCGAGACCTCGGTAAGCCAGGACGTCGGCGCTCATCGTCTCCACCGCTTCGTGCAACGCCTGGGCGCGCCCGGGGTCGGTGATGGCACGCGCGAGCGCTTGTACGTCTACCGCGATCGTGAACACGGCCTGCCCGGCCGCAGGCACCGGCACGAAGGTCTGGCGCTCGGTGCGCCACCAGGCCTGGCCTGGCAGTTCGGTGGCTGCGCCGCCGGGCCAGCGCTGCGGATCGAGCCGCAGCGGGTGCGCGTGCAGGCGCGGGTGATCGGTGACCGTCCAGACGAAGCGTTCCCAGCGCTGCCCGCCACAGACCATGCGCATGAGGGCGGGGCCGGCGTCGAGCAGCAGCCGGTTGTCGGCCACCGGCCCGTGGATGGCGCTGAAGTGCCGTCCCACCTTGTCCTCGGGCGCCCAGTGCGAGGGCAGGGCGACCGCCATCCAGGGCGCCGTGCCGCTGGCACCGTCGACGATGGCCAGGTCCTCGAGGAAGGTGAGCGCGAACAGGCCCGCCAGTCGCCAGCGACGGGGCAGGCCGCGCAGGCAGCGGCCGATCTCGTCGCCCAGGCCGAACACGCCGCGGCCAAGGTCCAGGACCGCGCCGTCGGCAACGGCCACCCCCAGGCGGGGCGCGGTGGCGCGTGCTCCGTCCCATTGCCAATGCTCGGGATGTTCCGCGGCTGCGTGGGCAGCCACGGCGGCCCAAGCTGGCGCCGGGTCGAAGCCCGGCGTCTGCACGAATGCCTGGCGCCAGAAGGCGCACAGCACGGCGAGCTTCTCACGTTGGGCGCGGCTGCCGGGCTCAAGTGGCGTGAGCTGGGTGGCGCCTGCGGGCAGGCGGCGCAGACCGGGCTGCATGCGAAACGGCGCACCGACTGCAGCCTCGAAGTCGAAGCCGTTCGGGAAGGCCGGGGGCACGGCAGGCCCTGGGTCCCCGCCCGGCGTCCGATCCTGGGTGTGCTCCACACTCATCGGATGTCGTCCTCGTCCCTGCAGGGCCCCGGTGGGGCCGATGGCGCAGGAGGTGCATTGACCGCGTCCACCAATGACAAGGGCGCCCATCGGGCGCCCTGCGAGACGGCCTGCAGGGCCGCTCAGACCCGCTTGCGGTACTCGTGCGTGCGGGTGTCGATCTCGACGCGGTCGCCGTCCTCGACGAACAGCGGCACGTTGATCTCGAAGCCCGTGCCCACCAGTCGGGCGGGTTTCATCACCTTGCCCGAGGTGTCACCCTTGACCGCAGGCTCGGTGTTGATCTGGCGCACCACGGTCGTGGGCATCTCCACCGAGATGGCCTTGCCGTCGTAGAAGGTCACTTCCACGGACATGGAGTCTTCCAGGTACTGGATCGCGTCGCCCATGTTCTCGGCCTCGACCTCGTACTGGTTGTAGTCGACGTCCATGAACACGTACATCGGGTCGGCGAAGTAGGAGTAGGTGCACTCCCGCTTGTCGAGGACGATCTGGTCCATCTTGTCGTCGGCCTTGAACACCACCTCGGCGCCGGAGCCGTTGAG
>CAIRBF010000334.1 GCA_903876715.1 uncultured beta proteobacterium | reverse complement strand
GCCACCGCGGTCAGTGACGACACCCGCAACGTCTACGTGGAGGCGGCCTTCTGGTGGCCTGAGGCTGTATCGGGGCGTTCGCGTCGCTACAACTTCGCCACGGACGCCGGGCACCGCTTCGAGCGCGGCGTCGACCCGGCACTCACCGTCGAACACATCGAGCGCATCACGCGGCTCATCCTGGAGATCTGCGGCGGGCAGGCCGGCCCCATCGACGACCAGGTGCTGGCCCTGCCCGAGCGGCCACCCGTGACGCTGCGCGTCGAGCGCGCCGCCAAGGTGCTGGGCATGCCGCTGACGCAGGCGCAGTGCGCTGATGTCTTTGCCCGCCTCGGGCTGCAGCACAGCGCTGCTGACGGACGCATCGTGGTCACGCCGCCGAGCTGGCGCTTCGACCTCGCGATCGAGGAGGACCTGATCGAGGAGGTCATCCGCGTCATCGGCCTGCAGCACCTGCCGACCACGCCGCCGCAGGCACCGGTGACTGCGCGGGCGCAGCGTGAGACACGACGAAGCGCGCACGCCGTACGCCGGGTGCTGGCCGCGCTGGGTTACCACGAGACCATCAACTTCAGCTTCGTCGAGGAGCGCACCGAGCACGAGCTCGCCGGCAATCCCGATCCGATCCGCGTGCTCAACCCCATCGCCGCGCCGCTGGCGGTGATGCGCTCCTCGCTGCTGGGCAGCCTGGTGGGTGTGCTGAAGACCAATCTTGCGCGCAAGGCGCCTCGGGTGCGGGTGTTCGAGGTCGGTCGCGTGTTCCGGCGTGACGCTTCGGTGCGCGACGGTGACCTCACCGTGGCGGGCGTCGCGCAGCCGGTGCGCGTGGCCGGCTTGGCCTGGGGGCCAGCGCAGGCGTTGCAGTGGGGCGAGCGCGAGCGTGCCGTCGACTTCCACGACCTCAAGGGCGACGTCGAGGCGCTGCTGGCACCACGTGTGGCGCGCTTCGTGCCGGACGTCCACCCCGCGCTGCACCCGGGGCGCTGCGCCCGCGTCGAGCTCGACGGCCGCGCCATCGGGTACCTCGGCGAGCTGCACCCCAAGTGGCGTCAGGCCTACGAGCTTGCCTCGGCGCCTTTGTTGTTCGAATTCGATCTCGATCCGCTGCTCGAGCGCCTGCTGCCGGCCTTTCAGCCGCTGCCTCGCCAGCAGCTGGCCACGCGCGACCTGGCCCTCGTCGTCGCCGACGGGGTCACTCACGAGCGTCTGGCGCAGGCGCTGCGCGACGACCCGCAGGGCATCGTGCGCTCGGCAACCCTCTTCGACATCTTCAAGCCCGCCCAACCCGGGGGGGGCCTCGGCGCAGGCGAGCGCAGCTTTGCGATGCGCCTGGAGATGCTGGACGACGACGCCACGCTGACCGATGAGCGTATCGACGCCGCGGTGGCGGCGGCGCTGCAGCGCGTACAGGTCGCCTGCGGCGCCCGCCTGCGAGCCTGACGCCAAGGAGACCTCGTCTTGAATCCTGACGACCAGCCCGACGATCGCTTCGAAGCGCCGGGCTTGATGCTGGCCTCGCTGGAAACCCCGACGCTGACCAAGGCCGACCTGGCTGAGTTGCTGTTCGACCGCATCGGCCTGAACAAGCGCGAATCCAAGGACATGGTCGAGGCCTTCTTCGAGATCGTGCACGGCTCGCTGGTTCAAGGCCAGGACGTGAAGCTCTCGGGTTTCGGCAATTTCAACATCCGGCGCAAGGCGCCGCGTCCAGGGCGCAACCCCCGCACTGGGGAGCTGGTGCCCATCGAAGCGCGTCAGGTCGTGACCTTTCACGCGAGTCTGAAGCTCAAAGCTCTCGTGCAGGGCGACGTGCCGCCCGCGGGCGAATTCGAGTAGAGTCTGTTCCCCGCGGCCCCGAACCCTAGGCCGCGCGGCCGTTGAGGGCTCCGCTGAGGGAGTCCCCGCCCACGCACCAAGCCGATGGACAAGACGCAGGGCCCACTGCCCGAGATCCCTGCCAAGCGCTACTTCACGATCGGTGAGGTCGGTGAGTTGTGCGGCGTCAAGCCCTACGTGCTGCGCTATTGGGAGCAGGAGTTCACGCAGCTGCGCCCGGTCAAGCGCCGTGGCAACCGGCGCTACTACCAGCACCATGAGGTGCTCCTCATCCGCCGCATCCGCGACCTCCTCTATGAGCAGGGCTTCACGATCAGCGGGGCGCGTAACCGGCTGGCCGCTGCCGATCCGGTGGAGGCGCCCCTGTCGACAAGGGTGTCGGCCCCGAGGACGGCTTCGGATGTGCCTCCCCGGCCCGCGCCGGCGCCTGTGGCGCCTGCTTTCGCGCCGATCGCTCCATCCATATCCATGCTGGCGCCAGCCGCGCCCTCTGGGGCCATCGCCGCGGCCAGTGCAAGTAGTGCGGCGCATGCGTCGGCGTCAGTGGCGCTGCCTGCGCTGGCGACGCTGCCTGCCGTCGCCCTGGCCACAGGACTGGACCCGCGGGAGGAGCACTTGTTGAGGGTCGAGCTGTTGACCATCCGGCAACTGCTCGAGATTTGATCTTTGCCGTTTGGGACGTCCCGGCTCGGCTATACTTCAAGGCTTCGTCGGGGTGTAGCGCAGCCTGGTAGCGCACTTGCATGGGGTGCAAGGGGTCGCGAGTTCGAATCCCGCCACCCCGACCAAAGAAAACAACGGGTCGGCTCTCACAAGGAGCCGGCCCGTGTCGTTTTCTGATCCCTGTTCGGTGTCCACCGTCGTTGATGTTCGTGCACGGCCAGATGCGCGCATCGCGGCCATCCGCTGACCATGAGGAGATGCCCGATGAAGCGCCTGGCGACGTTGGGGGCATTGGCCCTGCTGTCATGCAGCACGCTTGCCGCCAGCTTCGATTGCGCGAAGGCGGCGTCGGCGGCGGAGCGGCTCATCTGTACTGATCCAGATCTGTCGAGACTCGACGACGAGTTGAGTGCCGAGTACCAGCGCGCCAGGCGTGTTGCCCCGGATCCGAGGCTCTTCCAGGAGCAGACCCGAGCCGCCTGGCGATGGCGCGAGGCGAATTGCGCAAGCAAGGCCTGCCTGTTGGAGTGGTACGCGGGTCGGCAGAGCCAGTTGAAGGTCATCGCCGCCGCCCCGCCTTCTTCCAACTGCCTGCGAGATGGCGATGCAGTCACCTTGTCCGGCAGGGTGTCGAGAGAGGTGTTTCCCGGCCCTCCGAACTATCAGAGCGTTGCCAAGGGCGATCGTCCAACGGTCTATTGGATCCTCGTGTTGGCGGACGCCCGTTGCTTTTCCGTGGGTTCGATGGGCGATCGCGAAGCAGGCAAGGACCAGCCTTTGCTCAAGCGGTTCCAACTGGTGTTCCCCGACGCCAAGGACTACGACACCTACCGTGCTGCCGTGGGCGCTTTTGTGTCCGTGACGGGTGAACTCTCCGAATCCCACACTGCTCACCACAAGACGCCGGCCCTGTTGACGGTGAAGACCTTGTCGATGGCCGGCAAGTAGGCCCGGCGCGTCCCGGTCAGACCCTTTCTCGTTGACCAGCAAGCCTTTCCCGAAGCGGCGAAAAACCTAACGCTGACAAAGCCTTGGAACGCTCCCGAGGCGGCCGCTTCACAAGATAGCCCCTATCTCGGACCCACTGGGGCCTCGTTTCCAGCGAGGTTCCGAGATGCGCAATGCCCTCCTCAGACGGCCTGAAGTCCTGCGACGCAGCGGTGACGGGCGGTCCACGCTCTACGTCCGAATCGACCAGGGCCTTTGGACCCGACCTGTGGCCCTGGGGCCGAGGGCCGTGGCCTGGCCCGAAAGCGAGGTCGACGAGTTGATCGCCGCTCGCATCGCAGGCCAGGACCCCCAGCAAATTCGCGAGCTGGTCGACCAGCTGCACGCCCAGCGCCGGGCGCTGACGGTCTGCTGAAGGGGGACGACATGGAAATGACAAGTCCATCGTCCCCGGAGACGCCATCCCCTGAAACCGCAGAAACCACCACTCCGGCCGGCGCCGCCGTCGACGACGTTGTCGACAACGCCGACTTCATGTCGGCCGTGTTCGGCGAACTTCCTGGCACGCAGCGGCCGATCGTCGTCGGTGTGACGGGGTGCATCAACGCCCAGACGCGATGGCCTGCCGGCGACGCGTGGGAGCCGTCACTCGACATCGCCGATGCCAGCCGAAACGGGTACTTCACGCTTTCGACCTACACCCCGGTCGACGGCGGCTACCGTCGGCGCAAGACCCAGTTCGCGCAGGCCTTCGGTGTCATGCTCGATGACATTGGCACCAGACGATCCGCCACTGCGTGTCGATCGCGGTGTCGACGACCGACTCGTCCCGCTTGCGGCACTTGAAGCAGAAGGGCCCTGGCGTCTCTGAAGGCCGGTCGAGGTCCGACGCCTGGGCCACCACCGCCGTCAGGAAGTGGGTCATCTTGCGAGCGGGGCCCTTCTGCGGGGCGATCATGCCCTTCTCGTCCAGGCAATGCGTGAGGTCGATGACGTACATGGGGGGTGAGCCTACTGCCGGCTTTCGGCCAGCGCTGCGGCCGCCGCTGGGCTGCGTGTCGCCTTGGTAGCTGAATGGGCAGCGTGTCCGCAAGCTCCTAACCTGTGCTTTCATCCAGATCACCTGGTGAGCTACCTCTCCCGGATCATGGTGCCTGAACCCGCGCATCCGCCCGGCCGTGCCCCAAGGTGCGTCCAGCGTTGCACCTCTTGTCCAGGAGCCTGTCCTTGCCTTCACACCGCTTTCCCACCAGCCTGCGCATCGGCCCGCACCGATACACCGTCCAGGTCACGCGGCGCCTGCGCGGCTACCGTGTGGGCACCATCGACTACCGGCGTCGGCACATCCTCATCGCCACGGTCAACGGCGCCACCGGCCAGCCGCTGCCGGCGGAAGAGGTACGCGACACCTTCTGGCACGAGGTGACCCATGGCATCCTGGACGCGATGGGGCACGCGCTGTACCGCGACGAAGCCTTTGTGCGTGAGTTCGCCACGCTGCTGACCGGTGCCATCGACAGCGCGCGATTCGATCAAGAAACCTGACCCACGGAGCTCACCATGCCCCCGACCCTGACCCGCACACCTTGGCTGATGTTGGTGTGGAGCCTCTTCCTCCTCCTGCTGGCCGCACCCCCCGCCCGAGCCGACTACGACCCCGGTGTCACCTGGCTCGAGCGCGTGGACGAGCTGCACGTGAACGCCGACGCCACGCACGTGAAGACGGCGCAGTTCCTACTGCGCATCGACACCGAGTCGGCAGTGGAGGAGAACGCCGAGCGGCGCATCCACTACAGCAGCTCGCTCGAGACGCTGGAGGTGCTCGAGGCCTGGACGATCACGCCCGACGGGCGCAAGCTCGTCGTCGCGCCTGACCGCATGCTCACGAAGGAATCCACCGACGAGGGGCGCCCCGACTTCGACGACCAGAAGGTGCGGGTGGTGATCTTCCCGGCTGTGACGCAGGGCGCGCGGTTGCACCTGCGCTACCGCATCACGGTGCACAAGCCGTACTTCGCGGGGCACATGGCGTGGAGCCGGCACTACGGTCCAGGCTCACGCTTCGAAGACGCGCGCGTCCATTTCAGCCACGACCCGGCCATCGCGCTGAAGGTGGGCACACGCGAGGTGGCGGGCGGCCGGGTGCCCGCGCGCGACAGCGACGCGCCGGGCACGGTGCGCTACGCCTTCACCTTCCGCCAGCCGGTGGCCCACCCGCCGGAGGAGGGCCGCGTGGAGCTGGAGGACTTCGCCCCCTTCGTGCACGTGACGAGCTTTGCCGACCGCGCCGCGCAGGCCGCGGCCTACCAGGCCGGCGCGCGCCCGCAGGCCGAGCCTACGCCGCAGATCCGCGCCCTGGCCGCCGAGCTGACCGCCGGCGCCAAGACCGAGCGCGAGAAGGTGCAGCGCCTGTACCACTGGGTCAGCCGCCACATTCGCTATGTGGCCCTGAACATCGACGTCGGTGGCTTCGTGCCGCGGCCGGCGCAGGCGGTGCTGGAACACCGCTACGGCGACTGCAAGGACCACGTCGTGCTGCTGGAGGCGCTGCTGCGCGCGGTGGGTATCGAGAGCAGCCCTGCGTTGGTGAACTCCGGCGCCGCGATGAAGTTGCCCGAGCTGGCGATCTCCACCCCCTTCAACCACGTCATCGTCCACGTCACCGGGATGGACCTGTACCTGGACTCCACCGCCCGCTTCGCGCCCATGGGCACGCTGCCCGATGCCGTGATGGACAAGCCCGTGCTGCTGACGGCCAGCGGCCAGATCGCGCGCACGCCGCGCACCACTGCGCAGACCAACCGCACCCATACCCGGGTGTGGATGGAGCTTGCCGCCGACGGCGGCGTGCGCGGGCGCTCTGTCGCTTCCATGCACGGTGCTGAAGAGGTGGACTGGCGCTCTTC
>CAIRBF010000333.1 GCA_903876715.1 uncultured beta proteobacterium | reverse complement strand
CCCCTCGGGCTGCGGCAAGTCCACGCTGCTGCGCATGCTCGCCGGCCTGGAGGACAGCAGCGCCGGGGTGATCCGCGTCGGCGGGCGCATCGTCAACGACCTGCCGCCCAAGGACCGCGACATGGCGATGGTGTTCCAGAGCTATGCGCTGTATCCGCACATGACCGTGCGCGAGAACATGGGCTTCTCGCTCACGCTGGCGCGCGTGGGCGAGGCCGAGAAGCGCCGCCGCGTCGAGGACGCGGCGCGCATCCTCGACCTGGACAAGCTGCTCGAGCGCCACCCGCGCGAGCTCTCGGGCGGGCAGCGCCAGCGCGTGGCGATGGGGCGCGCGATCGTGCGCGACCCCCAGGTCTTCCTGTTCGACGAGCCGCTGTCGAACCTGGACGCCAAGCTGCGCGTGCAGATGCGCGCCGAGATCCGCAAGCTGCACCAGCGGCTGCGCACCACCACCGTCTACGTGACGCACGACCAGATCGAGGCCATGACCATGGCCGACCAGATCGTCGTCATGCGCGATGGCCGGATCGAGCAGTCCGGCTCGCCGCTGGAGCTCTTCGACCGGCCTGCCAACCTCTTCGTCGCCCAGTTCATCGGCTCGCCGTCGATGAACGTGCTGCCCGGCCGCATCAGCGCCGACGGCCAGACGCTGGAGGCCGCCGGGCTGCGCTGGCCGGTGACGCCGGCACAGGCCGCCCACGCCGGCAAGGCCCTGTGCTGGGGCATGCGGCCGACCGACCTGCGCCTGACCGACGACGGCCAGGGCGTGCCGGCGCAGGTCGAGGTCGTCGAGCCGACCGGCGCCGAGACCGAGATGCAGGTGCAGGCCGGCACGGCGACCTTGTCGCTGGTGCTGCCAGGCCGCACCGGCGCACGGGTCGGCGACCGGGTGCACGTGGCCGTCGACCCGACCAAGGCGCACCTGTTCGACGCTGGGACGCAGCAGCGGCTGGATTGAGGGCGCCCCAGGCGGCGGCTGGCTGCCCCGGGACGCCACCCAGCCGCCACGGGCCGGACGGCATAATCGCGCCCCATGCGCGACGACATCGCCACCCTGCGCCGTATCCTGAGCGAATGCCGCACGCTGGCCGTCGTCGGCCTGTCGGCGCAATGGCACCGGCCGAGCCACTTCGCGGCCAAGTACATGCTCGAGCACGGCTACCGCGTGGTGCCCGTCAACCCGCGCTACGAGGAAGTGCTGGGCCAGCGCTGCTACCCGAGCCTGGAGGCCATCCCGCACCCGGTGGACCTGGTGGACGTGTTCCGGGCCGAGGCCGACGTGCCCCCGATCGCGCGCAGCGCGGTGGCCATCGGCGCGCGCTGCCTTTGGCAGCAGCTGGGCGTGCGCTCGGCCGAGGCCGACCGCATCGCCACCGAGGCCGGGCTCGATTCAGTGGCCGACCGCTGCGTGAAGATCGAGCACGCGCGCCTGTTCGGCGGCCTGCACTGGGCCGGCGTGAACACGGGCGTGATCTCGGCACGGCGCCTGCGTTGACGCTGACGCTGACGCTGAACCACCCTGTACTGCTGCACCATCCCCCGCCATGGCCGACCGCATCTTCCAGCCCGAGACCCTGGCCATCCACGCCGGGCAGGTGCCGGACGCCGCCACGGGCGCTCGCGCGCTGCCGATCTACCAGACCACGAGCTTTGTCTTCGACTCCGCCGACCACGCGGCCTCGCTGTTCAACCTGCAGACCTTCGGCAACGTCTACTCGCGGCTGTCGAACCCGACGGTGGCGGCGCTGGAGGAACGCGTGGCCGCGCTGGAGGGCGGGCGCGCCGGCATCGCAGCGGCCAGCGGCATGGCGGCCGAGGCCCTGGCCCTGCTGACCATCCTGCAGGCCGGCGACCACGTCGTGGCCGCGGGCTCGCTGTACGGCGGCTCGGTGACGATGCTGGCGGTGAACCTGCGCAAGTTCGGCATCGAGACCACCTTCGTCGAGACCACCGACGCGCAGGCCTTCGCCGCGGCGATGCGCCCGAACACGCGCGCCGTGTTCGCCGAGACCCTGGGCAACCCCGGGCTGGTCGTGCTCGACATCGCTGCCGTGGCCGAGGTGGCGCACGCGCACGGGGTGCCGCTGGTGGTGGACAACACGGTCCCGAGCCCGGCGCTGTGCAGGCCGCTCGCGCACGGCGCCGACATCGTCGTGCACTCGGCCACGAAGTACCTGGCCGGCCACGGCACGACGCTGGGCGGCGTGGTGGTCGAGTCCGGGCGCTTCCCCTGGGACAACGGGCGCTTCCCCGGCATGACCGAGCCCTCGCCCGGCTACCACGGCGTGAAGTTCTTCGAGACCTTCGGCGACTTCGCCTTCACGATGCGCTGCCGCATGGAGACGCTGCGCGTGTTCGGCATGAGCCTGGCGCCGGCCAGCGCGTGGCAGATCCTGCAGGGCGTGGAGACGCTGCCGCTGCGCATGGAGCGGCACTGCGCCAACGCCCTGGCCGTGGCGCGCTTCCTGCGCGACGACCCGCGTGTGGCCTGGGTCAACTACCCCGGCCTGCCCGAGCACCCCCAGCACGCGCTGCTGCAGCGGCAGATGAAGGGCGGCTCGGGGCTGCTGGCCTTCGGCGTGCGCGCCGAGGGCGGGCCGGACGCGGCGCTGGCGCGCGGGGTGCGCTTCATCGAGAGCGCCACCTTCATGAGCCACCTCGTCAACATCGGCGACACGCGCACCCTCGTCAGCCACCCCGCCAGCACCACGCACCGCCAGCTCGAGCCCGCGCAGCAGCTCGCCGCGGGCGTGCGGCCGGACATGATCCGCCTGTCCGTGGGGCTGGAGCACATCGACGACATCCTCTGGGACATCGACCAGGCGCTCGATCGGGCCTGCGCCTGAGAGCTCCCCAGGCGCCTGTCGGCGCGAGGTGTTCGAAGAGAAGCCGATCGGGCTGAGCCCTTCGGCTGCGCTCAGGACAGATTCGTCGAAGCCCTTTGCGCGCACTTCGACAGGCTCAGTGCGAACGCAGCGGTGGGTGCTCGGCGCGGTTTGCTTCTCATGAGCGCCGCCAGGGCAGCGTCAAGCCAGCGGCAACGCCCGTGTGAGCATCGCGTGGTGCGTCACCCGGCCCGCGTAGGGCGGAAAGGTCGTGAAGTCGCGCCGCATCTGCTCGCGCACCGGTGACTGCAGCGCGGCATCCAGCGCCTGCGGGCTGTCGAAGGCAACCTTGTTGCGCTGCAGCTGCCGCCGCCGGCGCCCGGGCAGGAAGGCCACGGCCTCGAGCGGACTGCAGATCTCGAGCTCGCGCAGACCCGGCAGGCGGCGCATCAGCGGCGGGTGCTCGCTGAGGTAGTGGTCCATCCAGGCGTGGGCGTCTTCGGCTGGACCTTCGTAGGCCACCAGGTAGGTGCACCAGGGGCCCACGGCGCCGGCCGGGCGTGGCTGCTCGACGGCGTAGCGGCGCGTCAGCACCGTTTCCCAGGCGGGCGCCACGCCGCTGTCCTGGGCCAGGGTCTCGGCCCAACGCGCCAAGGGGCTGCCGCGGCCAGCCGCGGCCTCGAGGTCGAGCAGGCGCGCGAAATAGAGCTGCAGCACCAGCGCAGGCGCGGGCTCTGCCGCAAGGAAAGGGTCGTGCGCGCGCGCCGGCGTGTGCGCGAGCATCCCTGTCAGCCCGGGGATCCCGGCCTTCAGCCCAGCGGGGGCCTGCAGCGCCTGCAGGCGCGCCGCGTCGGCGCCCGGCCCGCATTCGAGAAAGAGGCAGAAGTCCATCGTCGTCGCGGTTCGCGTCCGCAGACCCGAGCCGGGCCGTCGGGGCCTGGACAGGGGCTTGCGATCGCATCCCGCCAGGTGGCCAAGGATGCAGCATTCTGCGCCGCCGCTCGGGCGCCGGGCACGCGCGCGCCCTGCCAAGCGGCGGCGTTTTCCCTAGTTGAATTTGGAAATATCGACTTCTAAAGTTTCTCCGTCTGTCCTGGAGCTTTGCGGCCGCAGAGCCTGCGGCGCGGGAGTGTGTGCATGAAGATCGCCGTGCTCGGCGGCGGCCACGGCGCCTACGCCGCGGCAGCCGATCTTTCTCAGCAGGGGCACGAGGTGCGGCTGTGGCGCCGCGACGGCGCGGCCCTGGCCGCCGTGCATGCGCAGGGCGGCATCGTGCTGAAGGACGCAGACGGCACGCGCTGCGTGCCGCTGGCGCTGGCCACGGGTGACATCGGCGCCGCGCTGGCTGGGGCCGAGCTCATCGTCGTGCCGGGGCCGGCGACCGCGCACGAGGACATCGGCCGCGCCGCCGCGCCGCACCTGCGCGACGGGCAGGTGGTCTTCCTGCCCCCGGGCAGCCTGGGCACGCTGGTCATGGCGCGCCTGGCGCGCGCGGCCGGCCACACCGCCGACGTGGCCTGGGCCGAGACCGGCACCCTGCCCTACCTGGCGCGCAAGCACGGGCCGGCCGAGGTGAACGTGACGGTGCGCGCGGTGCGCCTGCCCACCGGGGTGTACCCGGGGCGCAGCGCCGGCCACGCGCTGGCGGTGATCGGCCGCGCCTACCCGGCGGTGCAGCCCTGCGGCGACGCGCTGTCGGGCGCGCTGATGAACGCCGGCCCGGTGATCCACCCGCCGCTGGTGGTGATGAACGCCGCGCCGCTGCAGCACTTCGAGCGCTGGGACATCCACACCGAGGGCACGCAGCCGGCGGTACGCGCCGTCACCGACCGGCTCGACGCCGAGCGCGTGGCCGTGCGCGAGGCCCTGGGCTACGCGGCGCCGCACGTCCCGCTGGCCGATCACTACTCGGGCGACCGCTGGATGTACGGCGACGCCCACCGCAAGCTGCAGAAGTCCGGCGACTGGCGCGAGCACATCGACCTGGTGCGGCATCGCTACGTCACCGAGGACATCGAGATCGGCCTGGCGCTGCTGTGCTCGGTGGCCCGCTGGGCGGGCGTGGACGCGCCGGTGGCGCACGGCCTGCTCGCGCTGGCCGGGGCCTGGCTGGGGCGCGACCTGCGCCACGGCGCGCGCACCTTCGAGGCGCTCGGCCTGGCCGGGCTCACGCCCGCGGCGCTGCAGCGCCTGCTGCACGAGGGCGCCTAGGCCGTGGCGCGCTTCGCCGCCGTCGGCGCCGGCCGCATGGGCCGTGGCATCGCGCTGGCCTTCGCCTGGGCCGGACACCGCATCGACCTGGTGGACCTGCGCCCGCGCGCGCCCGAGGCCTGGCAACGCCTGCGCGACGAGGTCGCGCAGGAGCTGCGCGGCAGCCTGCAGGCCCTGGTGCAGCTCGGCGCGCTGCCGCCCGAGCTGGTGGAGCCGCTGGTCGGGCGCGTGCGCCTGGTGGGCCGCGACGACGCGGCCGCCGCTATCGCTGCGGCCGAGCTGCTGTTCGAGGGCGTACCCGAGACCATAGAGGCCAAGCGCGACGCGCTCGGCTTCATCGGCGCGCATGCGGGCCCCGAGGCCATCGTCACCTCGACGACCAGCAGCATCCTCGTCACCGATCTCGCGCCGCTGGTGGCGCGGCCGGGGCGCTTCCTGAACATCCACTGGCTGAACCCGGCCTACCTGATCCCGGTGGTGGAGCTGTCCACACACCCGGGCACCGAACCGGCCGTCCTGGAGCGGGCTCGGGCGCTGATGGAATCGGTGGGCAAGCTGCCGGTGGTGTGCGGGCCGACGCCCGGCTACATCGTGCCGCGGCTGCAGGCGCTGGTCATGAACGAAGCCGCGCGCATGGTCGAGGAAGGCGCGGCCACCGCCGAGGAGATCGACAAGGCCACGCGCTACGGCCTGGGCCTGCGCTTTGCCGCCCTCGGCGTGGTGGAGTTCATCGACTTCGGCGGCGCCGACATCCTGTACCACGCCAGCCGCGAGATGTCGGCCAGCGTGGACGCGCAGCGCTACCGCGCGCCCGCGGTGATCGGGCAGATGGTGGCCGACGGGCACCTGGGCCTGAAGACCGGGCGCGGCTTCTACGACTACACGGGCAGGGATGTCCCGGCCTATCGCCGCGACGTGCTTTCCCGTACGCTGGGCATGCTGCATCACGCGGGCATGTTCCGCCCGGCGGCCGAAGACACCCTGCCCTGACCGCCCGTTCGACCACACCGAATCTTCCCGCCCGCCAAGCCGGCATCCACGACCCTTTCCCGAGGAGAAATACCCCATGAAGCTCACCCGTCGCCGGACCGGCCTGTTGGCCGCCGTCATCGCCCTGGCCGCCGCCGGCCTGGCCCAGGCCCAGCAGGTCACCCTGAAGGCCGTCAACGGCTTCCAGGAAGGCACCTACTACGCCCGCAACTTCGAGGCCTTCGTCAAGAAGGTCAACGACGAGGGCAAGGGCGTGGTCCAGATCAACTATCTCGGCGGGCCGAAGGCGGTGCCGACGATGGAGCAGGGCGCGGCGCTGCGCAATGGCGTCGTCGACCTGGCGAACACGACGACGTCCTTCGTCGCCAGCGTCTCGCCCGAGAGCCTGGCGCTGAACTACGCCACCGTGTCCTGGGCCGAGATGCGCCGCAACGGCACGCTGGACTTCCTGAACAAGCTGATGATGGAAAAGGGCCTGTACTACTACGCCCGCACCGGTGACGGCGTGCCTTACCACATCTACCTGAACAAGCGCATCGACAAGGCCGACCTGTCGGGCCTGAAGATCCGCATCGCGCCGATCTACCGCGAGTTCTTCTCGCGCATGGGCGCCTCGGTGATGCAGATCGCCCCGGGCGAGGTCTACACCGCGCTCGACCGCGGCGTGGTCGACGGCTATGGCTGGCCGCTGCTGGGCGTGTTCGACCTCGGCTGGCACGAGAAGACCAAGTTCCGCGTCGACCCGGGCTTCTACAACATCGAGCTCGGCGTGATCTTCAGCGCCAAGACCTGGAACGCCCTGACGCCGGCGCAGCGCGACTTCCTGAACAAGCAGGTCGCCTGGCTCGAGGCCAAGAACGCCGACATGGCCGGCAAGGACGCGGCGGCCGATCTCAAGCGCCAGGCCGAGGTGGGAATCCAGACCATCAAGCTGCCCGAGGCCGAGGCGCGCAAGCTGCTGGCACTGTCGCTCGAGGCGGGCTGGGCCGGCGTCATCGCCGCCAGCCCGACGCACGGGCCGCGGCTGCGCCAGCTGATGGCGCCCTGACCGGCCGCCCGACCGCATGTACGCCTGGCTGATGCGCGCCTGCGGCGGCCTGTCCGCCGCCACCGTGGGCGCGATCACGCTCCTGGTGTGCTGGGACGTGGTCGGGCGCAACCTCGGCCTGCCCACCCCCGGGTGGACGAACGAGGTGACCGAGTACGCGCTGCCGGTGGCCACGCTGCTGGCCGCACCCTGGCTGCTGTGGCGCAACCAGCACGTGCGGCTGGACCTGCTGGGCATGGTGCTGTCACCCGCGGCGCAGCGCCAGGTCGACCGCGCAGCCTCGGCGCTGGGCCTGGTCATCAGCGCCAGCATGGTCTGGTATGCCTGGCGCATGCTGCTGGACAGCCAGCAGGCGGGCAGCCTGGTGCTGAAGGCGCTGGTCTTCCCCGAGTGGTGGCTGTACGTGCCGGTGCCGGCGGCCTTCGCGCTGCTGGCGCTGGAGTGCGCGCGGCGCGTGGTCTGGCCCTCGGGCCTGGCCGCTGACGACGCCATGGGCGCCGCCGCGGCCACCATGACGCCGCCCGCGCCCTCATCCGCCCCAGGCCAAGGGCAGGCAGGAGACGCGCGATGACCTGGTGGCAGAGCCTGCTGCTGCTGTTCGGCCTGCTGTCGGTGCTGCTGCTGACGGGGCTGCCGGCGGCCTTCGCCTTCCTGGCTGTGAATCTCGTCGGCGCCGTGCTCTACCTCGGCGGCGAGGCCGGGCTGATGCAGGTCGTGCGCAACGGCGTGGCCTCGCTGACGAACTTCTCGCTCACGCCCATCCCCTTCTTCATCCTGATGGGCGAGGTGCTGTTCCACACCGGGTTGGCGATGAAGGCGATCGATGCCTTCGACCGCGCCATCCACGGCGTGCCCGGGCGGCTGGCGGTCGTGGCCATCGTCGCCGGCACGGTGTTCTCGGCGATCTCGGGCTCGACGGTGGCGACCACCGCGCTGCTGGGCGGCCTGCTGCTGCCGCAGATGCTGCGCCGCGGCTACCACCCGCGCCTGGCGATGGGGCCCATCATGGCCATTGGCGGCGTGGACATGCTGATCCCGCCCTCGGCGATCACGGTGCTGCTGGGCAGCCTGGCCGGGATCTCGATCTCGGGGCTGCTGATCGCCGGCATCGTGCCCGGCTTCCTGATGGCCGCGCTCTTCCTGACCTGGATCGTCTACACGGCACGGCGCCGGCCCGAGTGGGCGCCGGCGGCCGACGCCGCGCCCGTCCACGGCTGGGCGCGCTGGCAGCCGCTGTTCGTGCACGTGACGCCGCTGGTGCTGATCTTCGTGCTCGTGATCGTCGCCATGTCCGCCGGCTGGGCCACGCCCACCGAGTCGGCGGCGCTCGGCGCGCTTGCCACCGTCATCGTCTGCCTGCTCTACCGCAGCATGAGCCTGCAGGCGCTGGCAAAGGCCCTGGCCGGCACGGCGGCGATCTCAGGCGTGATCCTGTTCATCATCCTCGGCGCGACGACCTTCGCGCAGATCCTGTCCTTCTCCGGCGCCACCAACGGACTCGTCGCCCTGGTGCAGGAAAGCGGGTGGCCAGGCTGGGCGGTGCTGGCGGCGATGATCCTGATCCTGCTCGTGCTCGGCTGCTTCGTCGACCAGGTGAGCATGATGCTCATCACGCTGCCCTTCTTCATGCCGATGGTGCAGCACTTCGGCTGGGACCCGCTTTGGTACGGTGTGGTCTACCTGATCTGCATGCAGCTCGGCCTGCTGACGCCGCCCTTCGGCATGCTGCTGTTCACGATGCGCAGCGTCGCGCCGCGGGAGATCCCCACGCGCGAGATCTTCGCCTCGGTCACGCCCTATGTGCTGATCGGGGTGGCGATGGTGCTGCTGGTGCTGGCCGTGCCGCCGCTGGCCACCGGGCTGCCGAACCTGCTGCTGGGCAAGTAGGCGATGGACGGCGCGCGGGTCCGGACTGGCGGCACCGAGCCGTTGGCGTCGCGCAGTGCCGAGCCGGACGTGCGGGCGCTGGTGCGCCCGCACGAGGTGCACCGCGACCTCTACCGCTGCCCGCGCGTGTTCGCGCTCGAGATGCAGCGCCTGTGGGCGCGCGCCTGGCTCTACGTCGGTCACGACAGCCAGGTGCCTGAGCCGGGCGACCTCGTCGCGCTGCAGCTCGCGGCCCAGCCGGTGCTGATGCTGCGGCGCGAAGACGGCGGCATCGCCGTGCTGCACAACCGCTGCGCGCACAAGGGCGCCCCTCTCGCGCCCGAGGGCCCGGGGCGCGCCGCAAGGCTGCTGCGCTGCCCCTACCACGGGTGGTCCTACCGGCTGGACGGCGCACTGGCCGGGGTGCCGCAGCGCGGCGGCTACGAGGGCAGCGGCCTGGACGCGGCAGCGGCCGCGCGCGGCCTCACCCCCTACGGCGAGGTCGCGGTGCACCGGGGCTTCGTCTTCGCCCGCGCGCGCACCGACGGGCCGGGCTTCGAGGCCGCGATGGGCGAGCTGCTCGACGCGCTCGACCTGATCGCCGACCGCTCGCCGCACGGACGGCTGCGCGTGGCCGGGGGCGTGCTGCGCAGCGTGGTGCCCGCCAACTGGAAGATCTACCTCGAGAACGTCAACGACGCGCTGCACCCGCCGAGCACCCATGTCTCGGTCACCGACTCGGCCCGGCGCCTGTGGAGCCGGCAGGAGGCAGCGCAGCCGCCGCCGCCGCCGCTGGCGATGCGCCAGCTGCTGCCTTTCGGCTCGGGCCCCGAATTCTTCGACCAGATGGGCGGCCGGCTGCTGCCGCACGGCCACAGCATCCTCGGCACGCGTCAGAGCATCCACACCGGCTATGGCGGCCTCGACGCGCAGGCGCTGCAGGCGGCGCACGGGCACGACCGCGCCGCCCGGGTGCTGGGCTTCGCACCGCAGAACGTGGTCTTCTACCCCTCGATGGCGCTGAAGGGCACGCCGCAGGTGATGCGGGTGCTGCGCCCGCTCGCACCCGACCGCACGCTGCTGGAAGCCTGGGCCTTCGAGCCCGAGGGTGCCGACCCCGGCGCCCTGCGCAGCGCGCTGCTGTACAACCGCCAGGTGTTCTCGCCCCTGTCCATGGTCGCGCACGACGACCTGCACCTGTTCGAAGGCATCCAGCGCAGCCTGGCGGCCGACGGCAACCCCTGGGTCAGCCTGCACCGGGGCGCGCGCGGCGACGCCGACGCGCCGCCGCCACGCGACGTCGGCGGTCTTGACGAGGGCCTGCTGCGCAACCAGTACCGGGCCTGGGCTGAACTCATGGCCCCGCCGGCCGGGGATCTGCCATGACAGGGCCCGGGGCGCTCACACGCGAACAACTCGCCGACTTCGTCGCCCACGAGGCCCGGCTGCTGGACGAGCAGCGCTGGGAGGAGTGGAACGCCCTCTTCGCCGACGACGGCTGGTACTGGCTGCCAGCCTCGCCCGCGGCGCGCGACCCGCTGGACGAGGCCTGCCACCTCTACGACGACGCACTGCTGCGCGCGGTGCGGCTGCAGCGCCTGCGCAGCCCGCAGGCGCACTCGCAGCAGCCGCCGGGGCGCTGCCACCACCTGCTGCAGCCCCCGACCCTGCTCGAGCGCGACGACGCAGCCGGGCGCTTCGAGCTGCGCACGCCCTTCCTCTACACCGAGCTGCGCGCCGGCCGCACCACCAGTCTGCCCGGCACGGCGCGCCACACGCTCGTCCTCGTCGACGGCGCGCTGCGCATTCGCCTCAAGCGCGTGGACCTGCTGCACGCCGACGAGCCGCTGCCGGCGGTGGAGTTCTACCTGTAGGCGCGCGTACCCATCGCGCGCGTCGCACGTCGGCGGGGACTTGCCGCCATGACCGGACCCCAGGACATCCGATGACCGCCACCCCCCTGCCCGAACAAGGCATCACCACCCCCGACGCCCTGCGCGCCCTGTACCCGGCGGCCCGGGAGCGCGCGCTGCGCAAGGAGCTCGACCACCTCGACCCGCACTGCCGGCGCTTCATCGAACTCTCGCCTTTCGTCGTGCTCGCCAGTGCCGACGCGGCGCTGCGCCTGGACGCCTCGCCGCGCGGCGGCGAGCCCGGTTTCGTCAAGGCCCCGGACGCGCACACGCTGCTGATCCCCGACGCGCCGGGCAACCACCGGCTCGACACGCTGGACAACGTCACGCGCACCGGCCGGCTGGGGCTGCTGTTCCTGATCCCGGGCGTGGACGAGACGCTGCGCGTGAACGGCGCGGCCACGCTCAGCACCGACCCGGCGCTGGCCGCGCGCGTCGCCTCGGACACGGGCCAGCGGCGCGCGCCGGTGGTGATCCAGGTGCAGGTCGAGCAGGCTTACCTGCACTGCGCCAAGGCCTTCATGCGCTCGCGCCTGTGGGAGCACGAGGCCCGCCTCGACCGCTCGGTGCTGCCGACCATGGGCCGCATGATCGCCGACCAGACCGGCGTGGCCGGCGCCAGCGACGAGACCCAGGAGCAGATGCGCCAGCGCTACCGCGACGAGATGTGATCAGGCGGCCGCAGGCAAGGCCGCCTGCAATTGCGCCCGCGTGGCCTGCGCCACGCGGCGCGCGGCCTCTGCGAAGTCGGCACCAGCACTGGCGTAAAGCACGGCGCGCGAGGAGTTGACGACGATGGACCCGGTGCTGTGCCAAGCGTCGCCGCCGGCCAGGACCTGCCCGCGCCAGCCGGCATGGACCGTGGCCGCGGCGTCCCCGCCCTGCGCGCCCACGCCCGGGATCAGCAAGGGCAGCGTCGGCGCGAGCTCGCGCACGCGCGCCACCTCGGCCGGGTAGGTGGCGCCGACGACGAGGCCGACCTGGCCGTTGCGGTTCCAGGGGCCGGCGGCGAGCCGGGCCACGCGCTCGAACACGCGCTCGCCGCCCTCGAGCACCTGGGCCTGCAGGTCGTCGCCGCCGGGGTTGGAGGTGCGGCACAGCAGGAACACGCCCTTGCCCTCGTGGCGCAGGAAGGGCTCGACCGAGTCCCAGCCCATGAAGGGCGACAGGGTCACGGCGTCGGCACGGTAGCGCTCGAAGGCCTCGCGCGCGTACTG
>CAIRBF010000332.1 GCA_903876715.1 uncultured beta proteobacterium | reverse complement strand
GCCGCCGGCCGGGCCAGGGCTGCCAGGGCAGGTGCGGGTGGTCGTAGCCCGTGCGGCGCTGCGCCGGCCAGGGGCCGCCGTCCACTGGCGTAGTCGCCAGGGCGGGGGGAGTGACGCCGGGCGGTGCGTGAGACGGCTCGGGCGCAGATGCCGATCCCGTCGTCAGCGCTTGTGCGAGCGATGGCGCGGTCGAGGATGCAGCGAGCGGCGACGTGCGTTGCGATCCGTCGGGCACCGGCGCGCGCACCGCGGTGCGCCGCGCCGCCTGGCGCGCGTGGTAGGCCTCGGCGAAGGTGAACTGCTCGTCGTGGTGGTGGTCCAGGAAGTGCTGCGCCATCTCGTCCCCGGTGGCGAACCACACGCCCTCGCGCGCGCAGATGTGGTCCAGTACCTGGCGCAGGTGGCCCACGTGGTGCGGCTGGCCGATCTGGTAGGGGTGCAGCGCGATGCAGTAGACGCGCCCGCCGTCGGCGCTCTCGGCGTAGAGCCGGTCGAAGGCGTCGATGCAGGCCTGCACGAAGTAGCGCCCGCCGTAGGGCCGGCCGTCCCACAGCGGTGCGTCGTTGAGGTCGTAGGAATAGGGCAGGGAGATCAGGCGCTGCCCGGGCACGACGATGGGTACCGGCACGTCGTCGTGCACCCAGTCGGCGTGGTAGCTCAGGCCGGCCTCGGCGATCAGGCGCGGCGTCAGCGCGGTGTTCGTGATCGCCGGCGTCAGGATGCCCTTCAGCGCCTGGCCGGTGTGGCTCGCCAGCGTCTCGACGTTGTCGCGGTAGAAGGCGCGCTCCTGCGCCTCGTCCATGCCGTAGAGGAAGCGCGTGTTGTACAGGCCGTGGCTCATCACGCCCCAGCCGCGGTCGCGGATCAGCTGCGCGATCTCCGGGAAGTGGTCCAGCAGCGCCAGGTTCAGCGAGGCCGTGGCGCGCACCGGGTACTCGCGCAGCACCTCGTCCATGCGCCAGATGCCGACCCGGTTGCCGTAATCGCGGAAGCCGTACTCGCGCACGTCCGGGTGCGAGGGCACGCGGTCCCAGGTCTCGCGGCCCACCGCCGGCGGCGGGGTGTACTCGTAGAACTCGACGTTGGGGACAATCCACACCGCCAGGCGCTTGCCGCCCGGCCAGCGGACCGGCGGGCGCTCGGTGACGGGGACGTAGCGGACGAAGTCCGTGATGGAGCGGGGGGCGGGCGTGGGCATGGGCGGGGTGGGGCAGGTTCGTGGGGGGGAGGGCTCACGAGACACCATTCGCATTGCCTCTCACCATACCCGCTCGCACTGAGTTTGTCGAAGTGCGCGCGCGGGGCTTCGACAGGCTCAGCCCGAACGGCTTCTTTGCGAACACCCCGCACCGACAGTGGTGTGGGAAGCTCTCAAGCGGTCAGTTCTCAGTGCTCAGTGCTCGGTGCTCGGTGCTCGGTGCTCGGTGCTCGGTGCTCAGTGCTCAGTGCTCAGTGCTCGGTGCTCAGCCGTCAGCCGTCAGCGTTCAGCGTTCAGCGTTCAGCGTTCAGCGTTCAGCGGTCAGCGGTCAGCGGCCAGGGCAGGGCGCGCACGTCGGGCAGGGAGCCGAGCGACCACAGGGTGTCGAGCAACTCAGCCGCCTCGGCTTCGCCGAGGCCGGCGTGCGCCGCGCAGCCCCTGAACTTGGCGCCGACCTGCGCCGCGTCCAGCGGCCGGTCGGCGTGGCCCAGCGGCCGGCGCACCTGCGGCGAGGCGAGCACGCGGCCGTCGTCCAGGTGCACGAAGACCTGGTCGAAGGGCGCGGCGTCGCGCCAGCCGGGCTCGAAGCCCTCGGTCGTCTCGGTGCGCACCGCGGCCATCAGGCGTTGCATCAGCGGCTCGCGCACGACCTCGTCGCGCAGTTCGGCAAAGCCCACCTGCCCGTGCACGAGCGCGCAGCACAGCGCGAACTCGAGACTGAACTTGGCCTGCAGCGCGTCCTGCGGCAGGTGGTAGGGCATCACGGCGGCGTGACGCACGCTGATATGGGCCACCAGCGCGCGCACGCGCCGCGGGTCCACCGGTTGCTCGTCGCGCAGGCCCAGCATCGCGTCGATGCCGCGCTGCGCGGCGCCCACCACGGGGTAGCGCTTGAGGTTCAGCCGGTACTGGCGGATGCGCCACGGCGCGCCGGCCGGGAAGGGCGTGTCCAGGTCGACCCGGCCTTGCGGCGAGAAGGCGCGCAGCATGCCGCGGCCGCCTTCGAGGGCCGTCGCGCTGGCCTGCAGCCCATGCGCGGCCAGCGTGGCCGCCTGCACGCCGACCTCGGCGGCGCGCCCGCCGTGGTAAGGCTTGGCCATGGTGCCGAAGTTCTCGAACACGCCGCCGGCACTCGAGGCGGCGAGCGCCAGCGCGTGCCGGATGCGCTCGGCGTCCAGCCCCCAGACCACGGCGGCGGCGACCGTGGCGCCGA
Source organism: uncultured beta proteobacterium (assembly GCA_903876715.1). Taxonomy (GTDB): domain Bacteria; phylum Pseudomonadota; class Gammaproteobacteria; order Burkholderiales; family Burkholderiaceae_C; genus Rubrivivax. The sequence goes on along the minus strand of CAIRBF010000332.1, from coordinate 5,201 downwards.
GCGTGCCGAGCACCGCCGTGGGGTGCCAGCCGCGGTCGTAGTACAGGTCCTTCTCGCGTCCGAAGGCGTCGGCCCAGACCTCGTAGCCGGCGATGTAGGCGCGCAGCGCCAGCGCACCGGGCACCGGCCGCGCGCCGGCCTGGGCCGCGGCCAGGATGGTGGGCACCAGCACCGCGCTCGGGTGGTTGGAGAAGGCGAAATCGTCGTAGTCCATCGCGTGCGCCGCGGTGGCGTTGACGCAGGCGGCCAGCGCCGCGGGCGCGCGTTGCGCGCGCCCGGCCAGCGCCGCCTGCGCCGCCCCGCCCTGGCTTGCCGCCCAGCGGGCGAGGACGTCGACGACGGGCTCGCGCGCGCCCGCCAGCATGACGCCGGTGGCATCGACGAAACCGGTGGTGGCCGTGAGCAGGGCTTCCTCGGGCGGGGCCAGCGTCGCGGCGGCAGCCGCGAAGTCGGCATAGGCTTGGGTCAGTGCGGTCATCCCCGGACCATAAACCATGGCCGGCGGTGGCGGCAATCGGCGTCAGCCCGCAACCCTGGCGCTCGCGACCCGGGTCCCGCCACACTGCCCCCGGCCTGGAAGCGGATGGCTACCTGGCGGGTCGGCGCAGCGCAGGCGCGCGGGCGCTGCTCGCGACCCGACAGCAGGCGCATCTGGTCGGCCCGGCGCCGAGCAGTCGCGCGGGCGAGCCGCATCGTCGATGCCGACGAGAAGGCCTACTCCACGTCGGCGTCGCGCAGGCGCGTGGGCGCTGCGGTGTCCCGGAAGGTGGCCTTCCCGAGGCGGCCTTCCCAACAGCCCGCTGCTTAGAATCCCGCGCAGAACAAGGGCCGACCCCGTGCCGCGGGCGGCCGAGCGCTAGGAGACGCCCCCGTGGATGTATGGCAGTGGTCGGCCGCCGAGGCTGGCGCCCGCATGGCGCAGGGCGCGCTCACCAGCGAGGCTTACGTGCGGGCCTGCCTCGAGCGGATCGCCCAGCGCGAAGGCGACGTGCGCGCCTGGGCCCACCTCGATGCGGACGCCGCCCTCGCCCAGGCCCGGGCGCGTGACCGCGAGCCGCGGCGCAGCGTGCTGCACGGCATCCCGGTCGGCCTGAAGGACGTGATCCGCACGCGCGACCTGCCGACCGCCTTCAACTCCCCCGTCTACGAGGGCGGGCTGTCGGCCGCGGGCGGCAACGCAGCCTCGCCGCTGGCCTTCCCGCCGGCGGAGGACGCCCACTGCGTGGCCGTGCTGCGGGCGCTGGGTGCCGTGATCCTGGGCAAGACGCAGACGCTGGAGTTCGCCTGCGGCGGACGCTTCCCGCCCACGCGCAACCCCTGGGACGAGGCGCGCACGCCCGGGGGTTCTTCGTCGGGCTCGGGTGCAGCGGTGGCCGACGGCATGGTGCCGCTGGCGCTGGGCACGCAGACCGGCGGCTCGACGATCCGGCCGGCCGCGTTCTGCGGCGTCTTCGGCATGAAGCCGACCTGGGGGCGCCTGCCCTTCGACGGGATCAAGAGCTTCGCGGCCCACCTCGACACCGTTGGCCTGTACGGCCGCAGCGTCGACGACCTGCTGCTGCTGTGGCAGGCCTGGGGCCTGTCCGAGCCCGACGAGGCCGAGCGCCCGGTCGGGCCGGCGCGCGCGTTGCGCCTGGGCGTGTGCCGCACGCCGAACTGGGACCAGGCCGAGCCCGCCGCGCAGCAGGCCTTCGAGGGCGCGCTCTCGCGCCTGTCGGCTGCGGGCGTGACGCTCCTGCCCTGCGAGCTCGGGCCGGAGCACGCGGCCATCAACACCTGGCAGGACGAGATCATGCAGGACGGCGGGCGCAGCGCCTTCCGGCCCGAGATGCTGGCCGCGCCCGCGCTGCTGCACGAGGAGTTCCAGCGCAAGCTCGGCAACCACCTCGGCCTGACCCCCGCGCGCCTGCGCGCCGCGCTGGACGCGGTGGCGCGCTGCCGCATGGACTTCGAGCGCGCGCTCGACGGCCTGGACGGGGCGCTCACCCTGAGCGCGCCGGGCGTGGCGCCCGTGGGTCTGCACACCCAGGGCCTGGCCGTGTTCAACCGCCTGTGGACGGCGCTGCAGGTGCCCTGCGTGAGCCTGCCCGTGCTGTGGAGCCCCGAGGGCCTGCCGCTGGGCCTGCAACTCGTCGGCCCGCGCTACGAGGACGGGCGCCTGCTCGAGGCGGCTGCCCGCGTCGCAACCCTCTTCGACCCCCCCCGCCACCCATGGAACTGATCGACCGCCGGGCCGAGCCCGACCTGCCCACCCAGCGCGCCGACGCGCGCCGCGCCTTCCGCGTCATGAGCGCCGGTGGCGTGGCCATCCTGCCGCTGTCGGTGTCGTATGCGATCTTCGCCCACACCGCGCTGGGCGTCGAACGCATCTACGCGCTGAAGAAGCGGCCGCAGACCAAGCCCAACGGCGTGATCGGCAACTGGGACATCTTCACCGAGGTCTTCGAGGTCGGCGAGCGCGACCGCAGCCTCGTGAAGTGCCTGACGCTGGACCACGACCTGCCGCTGTCGGTGGTGGCGCCGTTCCGCGCCGACCACGACTGGCTGCGCACGGTGGAGTTCGGCGCGCTGCGGCGCTCTTCGAAGAACGGGACGATGGACCTGCTGATGAACGCGGGGCCGCTGCACAACGAGCTCGCGCGCATGAGCCTGGAGGGCTGCCGCCCGCTGATGGGCTCCTCGGCCAACGTCTCCGGCACGGGCAGCAAGTTCAGGCTCGAGGATCTGGAAGCGCCGCTGTGCGAGGGCTGCGAGCTCGTGCTCGGCTACGGCACCTCGCCCCACGTCAACGACTTCGGCATGGGCAGCACCATCATCGAGCTGCCCACCTGGCGGGTGCTGCGCTGGGGCGGGCTGTTCGAGCAGCAGGCCCGCATCGTCGAGCGCGAGTTCGGCCACGTGTTCCCGCCGCGGCCGACGAGCGGGCCGTGGAGCCTGGTCTGACACAGGCGCTGGCCGCCCGTTCGCGGGCGGCTCGGTCGATGCCGGCGTTGGTCGCTCGTCCTCAGCCCGGCTGCGGGTTGGGGTGCTCGGCCGCTCCACCGCCCTGATCCGGCTGTGCCCAGCGCACCGTTCCCCGGCCCTCGTGCTTGACCTGCAGCAGCGCCCCATCGGCGCGGATCAGCAAGTCCTGCACCGTCCGGCCGTCCTGCGGGAAACGCGCCACGCCGGCGCTCACCGATACCGCCATGGTGCCGCGCGGCGTGCGCGCGTCGAAGCGGAAGAAACCCGGCCCCAAGCGCGAGTTCAGCGCCAGGCTGTCATCGCCTCCCCCATCGGCTGGGTCGTCGACGATGGCGACGAACTCGTCGCCCGAGCGCCGGCACAGCAGGTGTCCGGGCGGCAGGTGGGTCTGCAGGTGTGCCGCCAGGGCCTGGATCACCGCGTCACCCACGTCGTGTCCATGGGTGTCGTTCACGGTCTTCAGGTGGTCCATGTCCAGGAACATGATCAGGAAGGGCCGGGTCTCGGCGTCAGCCGCGGCCAAGCGTGCGTGCAGTGCCTGCGTCAGCGCGCGGAAATTGGGCAGCCCGGTCAGGCTGTCGCGATAGGCCAGGTCATGCAGCTGCGCCTGTGCGGATTTCAGGGCGCTGATGTCGGAGATGACCGAGACCATGCCGCCTTGCTGGCCGACGCCGGTCTCGCCCAGGCGCGAGGTGGCGACGATCGAGGGCACGAGGTGCCCGTCCCGGTGCCGGAACGCGGTCTCGCCGCGCCACAGCCCATCGCGCTGCAGCGACTCGCGGATGACGTGCGAGGTCGTGGGGTTCTCGGCCTCGCGGTAGAGCAGGCCGGCGTGCCGGCCGATCAGCTCCAGCCGCGCGTAACCGGTCATGCGCGAGAGCGCGGGATTGGTCTCGACGATGCGCCCGTCGGCGTCGGTCACCATGATGGCTTCGCCCGAGGTCTCGAAGACCCGGGCCGCGGTGCGCAGCTCGCTCGTGATCTGCTGCTGCACCACGAGCATCTGGTGCAGTGTGGCGAGGACCGCGGAGATCTCGTCGCCACGCGGGTGCGTGTCGGCAACGACCGGGCGCCCGTCAAGGACGTCGCGGCAGGTTTCGACCAGCCGCTCGAGCCGGCGCGTCGTGCTGCTGGCGAACTCGGCTGTCCAGCGCTGGATACGGCGTGACAGCATCAGGCCGAGCAAGCCGATCACGGTAGCGACGACGATGCCGCGCAGCACCGGCCCGGCGGGGCTGCGGGCCACGCGCACATCCAGCGCCAGCGGCAGCGGTTGTGGCCCCACCTGCAGGCGCGACTGCGACACCAGCGTCAGCCATCCTTCGCGGTCGCCAGCCACATCGCCGTCCGCAGGACGCAGCCCGATGCTCAGCCCTTCTCCCAGCGGCAACTCGGCCACGGCCTGGCGCGGGTCGTATTCGGCGACGAGGTAGCCCACGGGGCCTGGGGTCTGCTGCGGTGACCGCACCGGCAGCACCAGCACCACCGCGGCAGGCAGGTCGCTGCCGCCGTCGTCGGCGCGCATGTCGGCCGGCAGGGCCAGCACGCCGTAGGTGCCGCGCCCCTCGGCTACCGCGCGGCGCACCGGTTCGCTGTCGATGACGCGCTGGGTGCGCGCGCCCTCGGGCGCGAGAAAGCGGCGTCCGCGGTAGTCGAGCACGAGCACGCGGCTGCCGCTGCCCGCATTCACGCGCGCCAGCAAGGGGGCGAGGTAGACCTCGCGCCCGAAGCTGTCGGTCAGGCCGGTCCACAGCAGTGAGGACGTGGCCAGCGAGCTGAGCTGCCGCGTCACGCCCTGGAGGTCTGCCGTGAGGCGCGTGGCGAGGAGCTCGCGGTCCTGCGACAGCCGGGTCACCGCGTCGTAGTGGCTGATGCCGATGGCCAGCAGGCCCAGCAGGGCCACCGACAGGCCGACATACAGGCGCACGATACGCGCCAGCGCGGCCTCGACCGTCTCACGGAGCGAGGCGCCGCCGCGGGCGGCGCTGGTCGGGTGCGCGGCGGAGCCCACTAGCGCACCGGCGCCAGGGCGCCCGTGCGCTCGATGCGCACGAACAGCACCTGCTGCGGGCCGAGCGCGTCGTGCCGCTCGGGCGTGAAGGCGGGCGCGTAACGGCGCACCGCGCCGTCGAAGGGCGGCAGCCTCTCGAGGGCCTGCCGTACGGCCTCGCCGCGCGTGCTGCGCGCTTGCTCCACCGCGCGCGCCACGAGGTGCGTCATGTCGTAGGCATGGGCCG
>CAIRBF010000331.1 GCA_903876715.1 uncultured beta proteobacterium | reverse complement strand
GTGTCCTCGTTGTGGATGCCGGTGACCAGGCGCTCGTAGGCGATGTGCAGCAGCGCCATGCCCGGGGCCTCGTAGATGCCGCGGCTCTTGGCCTCGATGATGCGGTTCTCGATCTGGTCGCACATGCCCAGGCCGTGGCGGCCGCCGATGGCGTTGGCCTCGGCGAACAGGGCCACGTCGTCGGCGAAGGTGCGGCCGTTCAGCGCCACCGGGCGGCCCTCCTCGAAGCGCACGCTCACCTCCTCGGCCGGCACGGCGACGTCGTCGCGCCAGAAGGCCACGCCCATGATGGGCTTGACGATGCGGATGCCCGAGTTCAGGAACTCCAGGTCCTTGGCCTCGTGCGTGGCGCCCAGCATGTTGGAGTCGGTCGAGTAGGCCTTCTCCACGCTCATCTTGTAGTCGAAGCCGTTGGCGATGAGGTACTCGCTCATCTCCTTGCGCCCGCCGAGCTCGTCGATGAAGCGCTGGTCCAGCCAGGGCTTGTAGATGCGCAGCTTCGGGTTGGCGAGCAGGCCGTAGCGGTAGAAGCGCTCGATGTCGTTGCCCTTGTAGGTGCTGCCGTCGCCCCAGATGTCGACGCCGTCCTCCTTCATCGCCACCACCAGCGCGGTGCCGGTGACGGCGCGGCCCAGCGGCGTGGTGTTGAAGTAGGTGGCGCCGGCGGTGGTGATGTGGAAGGCGCCGCACTGGATCGCGGCGATGCCCTCGGCCACGAGCTGGGCGCGGCAGTCGACGAGGCGCGCGATGTCGGCGCCGTAGGCGCGCGCCTTGCGCGGGATCTCCTCGTAGTCGCTCTCGTCGGGCTGGCCGAGGTTGGCGGTGTAGGCGCAGGGGACAGCGCCCTTAGAGCGCATCCAGTGCACCGCGGCCGAGGTGTCGAGGCCTCCGGAAAACGCGATGCCGACGCGCTCGCCGACGGGCAGGGACTGCAGGATGTTCTGGCTCATGGTCAGGGTCGGATCTGAAGACGAGACACGATTGTCGAGGATAGGCCCGGGGCCGACCGTCCCTTGGGTCGACGCCGTGACGGGCGCCAGGACGGGGGCGAGCGGCTTGACGCGAGGGCGATGGCACCCCGCTCGACGGCGCTGAGCCGCCGTGGGGGTCTCAGTCTGCCCGGAAGCCGGTGGCCTTGACCACCGGCGCCCAGCGCGCGGTGGAGGCCTGCTCCAGCCGGCCCAGGTCGGCGGGGCTGCCACCGCCGGCCTCGAGCGCCAGCTTGCTGAAGCGATCGAGCACATCCGGGTGGGTCAGCGCCTTGGTGAGTGCGCGGTTGATCGCGGCGACCGCCGGCTCCGGTGCGCGGGCCGGGGCGTACATGCCGAACCAGCCCGAGGCGACGATGCCGGGGAAGCCGGACTCCCTGAAGGTCGGCACATCGGGCAGCACGGCGCTGCGGCGCTCGCCCGAGACGGCCAGGATGCGGACCTTGCCGCTGCGGTGCGCCTCCAGCGCCTCGAGCAGCACGTCGATGCCCGCCGAGACCTGCGCCCCCATCAGCGCGTTCATCAGTGCCGCGCCGCCAGCAAAGGGCACGTGCACCATGTCGACGCGGCCCTCGCGCGCGAGCATCTCGCCGAAGAAGTGCGGCAAGCTGCCGGCCGCCGGAGATCCGAAGTTGGCCTTCTGCGGGTTGGCCTTGACCCAGGCGACGAACTCCTGCAGGTTCTGCACCGGCAGGCTGGCCGGCACCGACAGCGCGAAATTGAAGCTGCACACGTGCCCGACCGGGGCGAAGTCCGTGGCCGGGTTGTAGTTCAGCTTGCTGAAGACCAGCGGCGCCAGCACCGGCACCACCACCGGCGTGATCATGACCACGCTGCCGTCGGCCGGCGCGGCTTTCAGCAAGTCGGCTGCCAGGCGCCCGCCGGCCCCGGGCTTGTTGTCGATGACGACGTTGGCCTTGAGCTCGTCCTTCATCTTCTCGGCCAGCACACGGGCGACGACGTCGATCGAGCCGCCGGGCGGGAACCCCACGAGCACGCGCAAGGTGCCGCCGGCCTGGGCCAGCGCGAGGGGGGAGGCGAAGCCGGCTGCGGCCAGCGCGGTGAAGTGACGGCGCTTCATCGAATGTCTCCTGGAGCTTGGAAAATCGAGATCGATGATACCGACAGCCCGGGAACGGCCCCAGGCGCCCGACACGCAGCGCCGCCGGCACCTGGCGCGGTGCCACACTTCATGTAGGGGACGCGCCCGGTTCGAGCGCGCGCGCCCCACTCGCCAGGACAGCCGCCATGAATCCACCACCGTCGACACCGACCTTCTCCAACCCCGCCGCCACGTGGAACCAGCGCTACGCGGGTGAAGACTTCCACTTCGGCACCGAGCCCAACGACTGGCTCGCCCGCCATGCCGGGGTCTGGACTCCCGGCCAGCGCGTGCTGTGCGTGGCCGACGGCGAAGGCCGCAACAGCGTCTGGCTGGCCCGGCAAGGGCTGCGCGTCGAGGCCTTCGATGTCGCCGAAACCGGGCTGGCCAAGGCGCGGCGCCTGGCACGCGAGCGCAGCGTGGACGTCAGCTACGTCCACGCCGACGTCGACCACTACGCCTGGCCCGACGCGCCGGTGGCCGAAGGCGCGCAAGACGCCCGCTTCGACGGTGTGGCGGCGATCTTCGTGCAGTTCGCCCACCCCGAGCTGCGCGCACGGATGTTCGACCGCTTCGTGCGCGCGCTGCGCCCGGGCGGTCGCCTGGTGCTGCAGGGCTACACGCCCAAACAGCTCGAATACCGCACCGGCGGCCCTGGCCAGGTCGACCACCTGTACACCGAAGCCCTGTTGCGGGAGGCCTTCGCCGCGCTCGACATCGAGGTGCTGGAAGCCTACGACGCCGAGGTCGCCGAAGGCGCCGGCCACCGTGGGCGCTCGGCGCTGATCGGGCTGGTGGGGCGCAAGCCGTGAGGCTGCATCCCGTGCCCGGCGCTTCGCACCAGGCTGGGACCCTGGGCACGACACGCCATCACCCCGGAGCGCTCCCGGGCGAGACGGCGGCACGCGCGCTGCGCTCCCTGGGGCTCGCGGCCGTCGTCGCGCTCCTCTGGCTCGGCATCCCATGGCGGGCCGCGACGGCGCAGCCCACTCCCTGCGTCCCCGAGCATGGGCGCGTCCAGGCCGGTTCGGTGTGCCTCGTCGTCAAGGTCTTCGCCAGTCCCGAGCAGCCGGGGCGCGCGCTGGCGCTGATCGCCCACGGTGACGGCGGCGCCTTCCTCTCGGCAGGCTACCTGGCGAACCTGGACCGCCTGGCCCAGCGCATCGCGCGCACCCGGCCGGGCGACGGCGTCGTCTTCGTCCAGCGTCCGGGCTACCGCTCCCCACTGGGGCACTCCGAGGGGCGCGCCAAGACGATCGACGACGACTACACGCCCGAGAACGTCGGGCACATGGCCGCCGCGGCTCGCGCCCTGCGCGCCCACTGGAGCGCCGCTCGCGTGGTCTGGGTCGGGCACTCGGGCGGCGCGGCGCTGGGCGCGCTGGCCCTGGGTCGGGAACCCGGCGTTGCCGAGGCGGCCGTGCTGGTGGCCTGCCCCTGCGGCAGCATCGAGCAGTGGCGCGCGCACCGCAACGCGTCCCGCGGCCGCCCCGGCGACAGCCTGTGGCCGAACAGCCTCTCGCCGCTGGACCATGTGGACGGTCTTCAAGCCGGAATGCGCGTGGTGCTGCTGACGGGCGACCGGGACGAGAACACGCTGCCCCGCTTCAACGAACCCTGGGTGGCCAAGGCCCGGGACCGCGGGGTGGACGCGCAGTTGATCATCCTGCCGGGCCTCGACCACGGGCAGGTGGCTGGCAGTGCCGAGGTGGTGTCACACACGGCACGGCTGATGGCCGATGCACCCTGACCCAGGCCTGGCACCGGTGCACGAGGCCGGGGCCGGAAGCTGTACCCCCTGAGCCTGCACAGGCAGGCAAGGCCAAGCTCAGGCATGATCCGGCCCCTTGGAGGAAATCGCCATGCCCGGATTGCTGCCCCACGTCGACCCCGACGGCCTGCTCGAATACTCGGTGGTCTACACCGACCGCGCGCTGAACCACATGTCGCGCCGCTTCGGTGGCGTGATGCGCGACATCTCGGGCGTGCTGAAACAGGCTTACGCCGCGCACTCGGCGATCGTCGTGCCCGGCAGCGGCAGCTTCGGCATGGAGGCCGTGGCGCGCCAGTTCGCCACCGGGCAGCAGGTGCTCGTGCTGCGCAACGGCTGGTTCAGCTACCGCTGGTCGCAGATCCTGGAGGCCGGCGGCATGGCCCGCTCGTGTTCGGTGCTGAAGGCACGGCGCCAGCAGCCCGGCGCGCGCGAGCCCTTCGCACCGGCGCCGCTGGACGAGGTGGTGGCCACGATCGAGCGCGAGCGCCCGGCCCTGGTGTTCGCACCCCACGTCGAGACCTCGGCCGGCCTGGTGCTGCCCGACGCCTACCTGCGCACCGTGGCCGATGCGGTGCACGCCGTGGGCGGCCTGTTCGTGCTGGATTGCATCGCTTCGGGCGCGCTGTGGGTGGACATGCAGGCCACGGGCGTGGACGTGCTGATCAGCGCGCCGCAGAAGGGCTGGACTGGCTCGCCCTGCTGCGCCTTCGTCATGCTGTCGCCCGCGGCGCGCCAGCGCATCGACGCCACGACGAGCTCGAGCTTCGCGCTCGACCTGAAGAAGTGGCTGCAGGTGATGGAAACCTATGAGTCGGGCAGCCACGTCTACCACACGACGATGCCGACCGACGCACTCGCCATCACGCGCCAGGCCATGCTCGAGACGCGCGATCTCGGCTTCGAGGCGCTGCGCCAGGCCCAGCTCGCCCTCGGCCGTCGCGTGCGCGAGGTGATGGCGGCCCACGGCTACCCGAGCGTGGCCGCGCCCGGCTTCCAGGCCGCCGGCGTGGTCGTCAGCTACACCGGCGACGCCGACATGCAGAGCAGCAAGGCCTTCCTCGCCCTGGGCCTGCAGACCGCCTCGGGTGTGCCGCTGCAGTGCGACGAAGGGCCGGACTTCCGCACCTTCCGCATCGGCCTGTTCGGGCTCGAGAAGCTGGGCCGCATCGAGGAGTCGGTGCGCCCGCTCGAGGCTGCGCTGCGCACGATCGAGCGCGAACGCAGCCACCAAGGCCTGGCGATGGCCGCCGACTGAGGCGCGCCACGACTTCGCAGTCCTCTGCCGTCAAGGAGCTGGGACTTCGATCCTGCTCCGGTGCTTCCTGACCCGAACGAGGGTCAGGAAACCGGGACAGCCAGCTCAGTGCCCGTCGCTCGTGTACGCGGGCGCGGGCTGCGTGAAGTAGGCGTGCAGGATCTGGTAGACCATCTGGTAGTTCTTCTGCTGGAAGCTCGCGTGCGAGATGCCGTTCAGCACGGTGAACTGCTTGTCGGGCGAGGGCAGGCGCTTGAAGAACTCGATCAGGTCGTCCATCGCGGCGATGCCGTCGAACTGGCCACGAAGGACGACCGTGGGCACGGTGATCTTGGCGGGGTCCACGACCGGCAGCTTCGAACACATGTCGATGTAGGTGCCGTTGGGCATCGAGTCGTCGAGCGCGAGAATCGCGTCGGCGAAAGCGTCCACCACGCGCTTCTCGGCGCAGTCGGGGTGGTCGCGCTCGAAGATCGAGTAGACGAACTTGCGGTCGATCGGCCGGCGCTTGTTCGCCATGAATTCGGGCAGCTTCTTGCGCCGCTGCTCGAGCGTGGGCGCGCCCTCGCCGGTCCAGACGAAGGCGTCGAGCGCCAGGCGCGAGACGCGCTCGGGGTGGCGCTGCGCGAACAGCGCCGCGCGCAGCGCGCCCGAGGAGATACCGTAGGTCAGGAAGCTCTCGACGCCGCGCGTGGCGCGGATGTAGTCGGTGGCGGCGGCCAGGTCGTCGGCGCCGTTGGCAATGTCGCAGAAGATGTCGCGGTGCTTGTCGCTTCGGCCGTAGCCCTCCATGTCGACGCACCAGCAGACGAATCCGCGCTCGGCAAACCAGTCCATGACCGAGGAGTCGGGCCGCCCGGGCACGGTCAGGTCGAAGGTCGGCTGCGAGGCCATCGACGAGCCGTGCACCCACAGCACCGCCGGCTTGCCTTCGGGGCTGCCGACATACTTCTCCCATAGGAACAGGCGGACGTCGCCGTCGGGGGTCTTCTTGGTGGTCCAGTGTTCCTGGCCGGTGACTTGGGTCATGGAAGGGTCTCTCGAAGCGTCTAGTGTGTTGAACAGGAAAATGAGGGGCCCGCGGCCGCGTGGGGGCAGCCGGCGGCGCGGCGGCGTCAGTCGACCTTGGCGCCGGTTTCCTTGACGATGCGCGCCCAGCGGTCACGCTCCTCGCGGAAGTAGGCATCCATCTCGGCCGGGGTCGAGCCCACGGTCTCGATGCCGGCCTCGTCCATGAACTTGACCACCTCAGGCGCGGCCAGAGAGGTCTTGAACTCGCGCTGCAGCCGCTCGACGATGGCTGCGGGCGTGCCCTTGGGGGCAAGCAGGCCCATCCAGACGTACGCCGAGTACGAGGGGAAGCCGGCCTCGGCCAGCGTCGGCACCTCGGGCAGTTGGGTCGAGCGCTTGACACCCGTGGTCGCCAACACGCGCAGCTTGCCGCCGCGGATGTGCTTGATCATGCCGTTGGCACCCGGCACCGACATCGGCACCGTACCGGCCAGCAGGTCGGTCGTCGCCTGGCCGCTGCCCTTGTAGGGCACGTGCGTGAGCTTGATGCCGGCCATGGATGCGAACATGGCCATGAACAGGTGCTGGCCACTGCCGTTGCCCGAGGACGCGTAGTTGAGCTGCCCGGGCTTGTCCTTGGCCAACGCCACCAGCTCAGCCACATTCTTCACCGGCAGCGAGGGATGGACGACCAACGCGCCCGGCTCGCGGCCCAGCAGGGAGATGCCGACGAAGTCGTCGATGGGGGCGAAGTTCAACTTCGGATAGAGCGTGGCGCTGATCGCGTTCGTCTGCGAGGCCAGCAGCAGCGTGTAGCCATCGGGCGCGGCCTTGGCCACCATCTCGGAGCCGATGGTCGCGCCGGCGCCGGGACGGTTCTCGATGATGACCTGCTGCCGCAGGCGCTTGGACAGGTCCTGCGCGATGGCGCGGATCGGGCCGTCGACCGCACCGCCCGGTGAGAAGGGCACGACGATCTTGATCGGGCGGTTCGGGTAGTCCTGCTGCGAGAGCGCGGGCAGCGATAGCGCGCCCAGCCCGGTCAGCAACAGCGGCAAGGCAAGGCGGCGGTTGAGCGATCGAATCATGCGTGTCTCCTGCGGAAAGCGGGCCGGCCCCGCCGGCAAAGTCGCGATTCTGCGGCGTGGCTGCTGATGGTGCCGGGGCTGGCGCGGAAATCCCGTGGCGCATTTCTCGGAATCCCCCCGCGCACGCCAGGCAGCCAGGGCCAGTAGCATCTCGCCCTTTCACGACCGGTGCAGGCGTCTCCCGGCCTTCGCCCATACCTCCAGCCGCCTCACTCCATGCGCATCGCCACCTTCCAGCACCAGGGTCGACGTCGGGTCGGTCTCGTCGCCGCCGACGGCCTGTCGGTCGCCCCGCTCGCTTTCACTGCCGAGGAGGCCGCGCGCGGCGCCCTGGCCGTCATCGATCTGGCCGCCGCCGCACAGGACCTGCCGCCCGTCGCAGGGCCGGCGCTGCCGCTGGACCAGGTGCAACTCGAGGCCCCGATCCCCCGCCCCCGGCGCAATGTCTGGTGCGTCGGGCGCAACTACCACGCGCACGCTCGGGAGCTGCGCGAGACCGTCTTCAAGAACAGCAACGCCGACCCCCAGGCCTGGCCCATCGTGTTCACCAAGGTGCCGGAGTGCGTCGTGGCGCCTGGCGCGGCGGTGCGGCTGCCCGGGGCGGCCGTCTCGTCGCAGATCGATTACGAAGCCGAGCTCGCGGTCGTGATTGGCCGTGGCGGACGCAACATCAGCCGGGCCGAGGCGATGGAACACGTCTTCGGCTACACCATCGTCAACGACGTCACAGCGCGCGACGTGCAGATGCGCCACCAGCAGTGGGATCTGGGCAAGAGCTTCGACACCTTCTGCCCGATGGGCCCGTGGATCGTGAGCGCCGACGAACTGGATGGCCGCGACACCCGTGTGCGCTGCTGGGTCAACGGCACGATGCGCCAGGATGCGCGCACCGAGGACCTGATCTTCGACCTGCCCACGCTGATCGAGACCTGTTCGCGCGGCATCACCCTGCTGCCGGGCGACGTCATCGCCACTGGCACCCCGGCCGGCGTGGGCATGGGCCTGAACCCGCCCGTATGGCTGCAGAACGGAGACGTCGTGCGCATCGAGATCGATGGCATCGGCGTGCTCGAGAACCCGATCGTCGGCGGCTGATCGACACCCCTGCGCAGGCGCACGGCCGCGGCGCGCGCGCCGGCGCTCCTCCCTTGACGACACCAGGAGTTACCCACCATGCAACGCCGTGAACTGCTACTCGCCAGCCTGGCCGGCGCCGCCCTCGCCACCCCGCTGGCGGCCCGGGCCCAGGCCGCCTGGCCCGAAGGCAAGCCGATCACGATGATCGTGCCCTTCCCGCCCGGCGGCGTGGCCGACACCGTCGGCCGCCCGGTGGCCGAGGCGCTGGCGCGCGAGCTGAAGGCCACCGTCATCGTCGAGAACCGCGCTGGCGCGGGCGGCGGCCTGGGCATGGCTGCGGCGGCGCGCGCGCCGGCCGACGGCTACACGCTGCTGATGACGCTGTCGTCGATTTCCATCCTGCCGGAGGCCGACCTGCTCTTCGGTCGCCGGCCTGCGTTCACGCTGAACCAGTTCCGCCCGATCGCGCGCTTCACCGCCGACCCCACCGTGCTGGTCGTGCGCGCCGACACGCCTTGGAAGACGCTGGCCGACTTCGTCGCCGACGCGAAGAAGAAGACCGGCGGCTACAACTACGGCAGTTCCGGCAACTACGGCACGATGCACGTGCCGATGGAGATGCTCAAGGCCAGCGCCGGCTTCCCGATGACGCACGTGCCTTTCACCGGCGCCGGCCCGGCCGTGCTGGCGCTGCTGGGGGGGCAGATCGACGCGGTGGCCAGCGGCCCGGCCAGCGTGGCCCAGCACATCCGCGCCGGCAAGCTGCGGGCGCTCGCGCACTGGGGCGACAAGTCCCTGGTGGCTCTGCCGGAGGTGCCCAGCCTGCGCCAGCTGGGCCAGCCGGTGCAGTTCGCACAGTGGTCGGGCCTGTTCGCGCCCGCCGGCACGCCCGAGCCCATCGTCCAGCGCCTGCGGGAGGCTGCTCGCAAGGCCGCCACCGACGCGGCCGTCGTGCAGACCATCACGAAGGCTGGCAGCCCGATCGAGTACCTCGACGCGCAGGAGTTCCAGGCCTATTGGGACACCGATGCCAAGGCCATGGCCGAGGCCGTCAAGCGCATCGGCAAGGTGGAGTGAGGGCGTGAAGAGCGCTCCGCGCGGCGCGGCAGCCGCCGCGCCGCGCCCCCTGAACAACGGTCTTCAATAGGCGTCGTCCCCGGCCTCGCCGCGCTGAGCTACCTGCTCGATGCGCGGCCAGGTGTTCAGCAGGTGGGCCCGCATCGCCACGGCCATCGCGTCGGCGTCGCGTGCGACCAGGGCCTGCATCATGACCTCGTGCTCGGCCATCGCCGCGTCCCAGTTGGCGGGCTCGCTGTTGCCGACATAGCGGATACGCCGCATGCGTTGGCCGAGCTGGGCGTGCATCGCCGAGAGCGTCTCGTTGCGGGCCAGCGTGACGATGGCATGGTGGATCTGCTGGTTCAGCACGAAATACGCCTGGCGCTCGCGCCGCCGGTGGTGCTGCCGCATGCGTTCATGCAGCGCCTGCACGGCGTCGATGTCCGCATCGGGCGCGGCGCAGGCCTCGCGCCCGGCGTGCTCCTCGAGCAGCGCGATGACACGCAACATGTCCTGCGCGTCCTTGGCGCTGAAGGCCTTGACGATGGCACCGCGCAGCGGTTGCATCTCCACCAGGCCCTCGGCAGCGAGCACCTTCAGCGCCTCGCGGATCGGCGTGCGCGAGACGCCGAGGCGGGCCGCGATCTCGAGCTCGGGCACGCGCTCGCCGGGCTGGAGGCGGTTCTCCACGATCAGGTCGCGCAGACGCGCGGTGACCTCCTCGTGCAGGGCCGGGCGCGCGATAGCAAGGTCGGGCAGACCGATGCCCGGGGTTCCGCTCGCACCCGCCCCCGCGCCAGGGCGCTCGGCGTCGTCCAGCGGGGCAGCAGGCAGCAGCATGGGCGGGAAAACCACGATCGGAAATGCCTCCGTGGCCGCTATCCTAATGCGTAATTACCAATTGGCAATGAGGAATGAACCCTTCCTCATGGTGCCTGCAATCTTCGCCCGTCCCGTGTCCACCTCTCCAATCACGCCCCTGGACCACCCGGCCGCGTCCGCGCCGGGGGCCAGCGCGCCTCGGCCCGCGGGGGGCGGGAGCGCGCGTCGCCGCATCGTCGACGCCCACCACCACCTCTGGGACCTCGGTCGCAACCGGCACCCCTGGCTGTGCGACGAACCGCCCATCGCCTTCCGCTACGGCGACTACCAAGCACTGCGCCGCAATTACCTGCGACCCGACTACCTGGCCGATGCCGCGGGTTACGAGGTGCAGGGCACGGTCTACGTCGAGACGGAGTGGGATCCGGCCGACCCGCGCGGCGAGATGCGCTACGTGGCCGAACTCGTCGGCGCCACCGGTTTGCCCACTGTGGCGGTTGCGCACACGCGGCTGGACGCGGCCGAGGCGGCCGAACTGCTCGAGTGGCAGGCATCCTTCGCCTTCGTGCGCAGCATCCGCCACAAGCCGCGCGCCCATCCTGGACCAGGGCACGCCGCCCCGGGCGGCATGGAAGACCGGGTCTGGCGCGCCGGCTTCGCCCGCCTCGCGCCGCTGGGGCTGCGCTTCGATCTGCAGACGCCATGGTGGCACATGCACGAGGCGGCCGCCCTCGCGCAAGATCACCCGGCCACGACGATCATCATCAACCACGCCGGTCTGCCGGCCGACCGCAGCGCCACCGGCCTAGCCGGCTGGCGTGCCGCGATGACCCAGGTCGCGGCCTGCCCCAACGTCTGCGTCAAGATCTCGGGCATCGGGGTGCCGGGCCGCGCCTGGACGGCCGAGGCCAACCGTGAGATCGTCCTGAACCTGATCGAGCTCTTCGGCGTGCCGCGCTGCATGTTCGCGAGCAACTTCCCGGTCGACAGCCTGTGCGGCCGTTTCAGTGCGATCTTCGGCGGCTTCGAGGCCATCGTGGCCGACTTCAGCCAGAGCGAGCAGGACGCGCTGTTCCGCCGCAATGCCATCCGCATCTACGCCATGGGGCTGGTCGCATGACGCAGACGCGCCGCCGTTTGGCCTACATCGGCCTGGGCCTGATGGGCGGGCCGATGAGCCGCCACCTGGTGGCGCGCGGGTGGGAGGTACACGGCCATGACATCCGGCCGCAGGCACTGGAGCAAGCTGCAGCCCACGGTGTGATCCCACACCCGAACGCGCGCAGCGCCGTCCAGGGCTGCGACCTCGTGCTGCTGAACCTGCCCACCACCGAGGCCGTCGAATCGGTGGCCTTCGGTACCGAAGGCGTGGCCGCCGTGCTGCAGCCACCGCAGTGCGTCGTCGATTTCTCGACCATCCGCGTCGACAGCGGGCGCGTTCTCATCGAGCGCCTGCGCCGCGAACGCGGCTGCGCCTGGATCGATGCCCCGGTGTCGGGCGGCCCGGCGGCCGCCGGATCAGGCACGCTGACCGTGATGGCCGGTGCCGACACCGCCGACCGCGCCGCCATCGAACCGCTGATGCGCGACGTCGCGCAACGCTTCACCGTGCTCGGCCCGCCGGGCAGCGGGCTGGTGGCCAAGATGCTCAACCAGCTCATGGTCGGCTGCCTGCATGCCACCGTGGCCGAGCTCACCGCCGCGGCTGAAGCCGCCGGCATCGAAGCCGACCTTGTGCCCGAGGCGCTGGCGGGCGGCCACGCCGACGGCGTGCTCTTCCAGCAGATCTACCCCCGGATGCGCGCGCGCGACTTCGCCCCGCGCGGCTACGCGCGCCAGTTGCTCAAGGACCTGGACATGGTGCTGGCGTGGACGAAGGAGCTCCAGGTACCCACGCCGATGACCGCACAAGCGCAGACCCTGTACCGGATGCTGGCGCGGCTGGGCCATCAGGAACTGGACACCTCGGCGCTGCTGAAGCTCTACGAGCCTGCGTCAGCGCCGCCGCGCGGATAACCCGCGGCCCTGCGCGCAACGCGATCGCCCCCTCCACACACCCCCCTGAAGAAAAGGAGACACCGATGAAACTGTTCAAGACCCTGACCCTGGCCGCAGCAGCGGCCGCGCTGCTGGCCACCGGCGCCGCTCATGCGCAGATCAAGCTGCGCTATGCCCACGTGGGCGTGGCCAACGCGCCGCAGACGATCTATGCCGACGAGGTGGCCAAGCTGGTGAAGGAGCGCACCAACGGTCGCGTGGAGATCCAGGTCTTCGCGAACTCACAGCTCGGTGGCGTGGGCGAGATGGTCGACGGCATCAAGGCCGGCGCCATTGCCATGGGTCACCACGACTTCGCCTCGCTCGGCAAGATCCTGCCCAACACCGCCGTCTTCAACGCCCCCTTCATCTACCGCGACCCGGGCCACGCGCTGCGCGCGACCGACCCGCGCAGCTCCGACGCGCTCAAGGCCATCAACGCCGAGCTCGTGCAGAAGGGCGGCATGCGCATCGTCGGCAGCTTCTTCCAGGGCACGCGCCACCTCACCTCCAAGGAACGGGTGCT
Source organism: uncultured beta proteobacterium (assembly GCA_903876715.1). Lineage (GTDB taxonomy): Bacteria > Pseudomonadota > Gammaproteobacteria > Burkholderiales > Burkholderiaceae_C > Rubrivivax. Next base: position 4,596 of record CAIRBF010000331.1, on the reverse strand, counting down.
CAGCCCGGCCGACATGAAGGGCAAGAAGTACCGCGGCGTGCCGGTCAAGCTGTGGTCTTCGATGATCACCGGCATGGGCGCCGTCGCCACGCCGGTGGAGGTGTCGGAGCTCGCCACCGCGCTGGCCACCGGCCTCGTCGTCGGCCAGGAGAACCCGCTGCCCAACATCTTCAACCTCAAGCTCCACGAGGTGCAGAAGTTCGTGATGCTGACGGGCCACATGCAGTCCGTGCTGTCGGTCTTCGTCAACGAGCGGGCCTGGCAGGGCGTCCCGGCGGCCGACCGCAAGATCATCGAGGACACGATGGCCGAGGTCGGCCAGAAGACGCTGGACTGGGACCGCGAGAGCGCAGACCGCTACCGCCGTGACCTCGAGGCCAAGGGCATGACCTTCATCACCGAGAAGGACGGCCTGAACCTCGGCGCCTTCCGGCAGGCGGTCAACGCACAGGTGCTCAAGGACTTTCCGGAGTGGACCCAGCTGATCCAGCAGATCCAGGCCGTCAAGTGATACCGGTCTGACACCCGCCTGTTACCGACACGCCCGATGAAGACCCTGCGCCAAACCCTGGTGACGATCTGTCTGCTGCTGCTGGCAGCGCTGATCGCCACGCCCAGCCTGCAGATCGTGATGCGCGGGGTCTTCGACGTGCCCATGGCCGGGGCCGAGGAACTGGCCCGCTACTTCCTGATCGCGCTGACGCTGCTCGGCGCGGCGCACGTCACACACTCGGGGGGCCAGATCCGCATGGAGGAGTTCAAGGCCATGCTGCCCCCGCGTCCGCGCTACGCGCTCCAGGTGCTGATCGACCTGAGCGCGGTGGCCATGTTCGGGCTGATGGCGGTGGCCTCGGTGACCTCCATCCTGGCCAACCTGGACAACCAGACGGCGACACTGGAGATGCCGTACTGGCTCTTCATGGGGCCGATGACCGTGGGCATGACGCTGCTCACCCTGGAAAGCGCCATCGACCTCGTGCGCACGCTGCGCCAGGGCCGCGCCGGCGCCAAGCACACGAGCCTGGCCTGAGGAAACGAGACATGAGCGGCTTCCTCGTCATCCTCGGCTTCCTCGTGCTGTTCATGTTGGGCTTTCCGGTGGTGCTGGCCATCGGACTGCCCAGCATCGTCTACCTGCTGCTCAACGACCTGCCGCTGCAGATGATGGCGCAGCGCGCGCTGTACGCGCTGGACTCCTTTCCGCTGGTGGCCGTTCCCGTCTTCCTCTTTGTCGGCAGCCTGATGAACGGCGCCGGCATCTCACGCCACATCTACCGCTTTGCCGACACCGCGGTCGGGCGCCTGCCCGGCGGCCTGGCGCAGGTCAACATCTTCGGCAGCCTGGTCTTCGCCGGCATGTCGGGCTCGGCGCTGGCCGACATCGGCGGGATCGGCCGCATCGAGATCGATGCGATGAAATCCAAGGGCTTCAAGCCGGCGTTTGCCAGCGCGATCACCTCCGCCTCGGCTGTCGTCGGCCCCATCTTCCCCCCGAGCATCCCGCTCATCCTGTACGGCACCATCACCGGCGTGTCCGTGATCCAGTTGCTGCTCGGCGGCATCCTGCCGGGCCTGCTGTGCGTGGCGGCGCTGATGGTGATGACGGCCTGGCTGTCGGTGCGGCGCGGCTACCCCCGCGCGGAACGCTGGCCCAGCCTGGCGCGCCTGTGGGCCGACCTGCTGCCTGCGCTGCCGGCGCTGCTGGCGCCAGTGATTCTGATCGGCGGCATGCTGGCCGGCTGGTTCACGCCGACCGAGATCGCCGCCGTCACGGTCGCCTACGCACTGCTGATCAGCGCACTGTTCTATCGTGAGCTCACATGGCAGCGCCTGCTCGATGCAGCGCTCGAAACGCTGCGCGCCTCGGCCGCCATCCTGGTCATCGTGGCCATGGCGGCGCTGTTCGGCTGGGTGCTGTCGGTCGAGCAGGTGCCGCAGGCGATGACCAGGCTGATGCTGTCGATCTCGACCGACCCGATGATGTTGCTGCTGCTGGCGAACCTGCTGCTGCTCGTGGTGGGTATGTTCCTCGACAGTACGACGGCCATCCTCGTCATCGCCCCGATCATCGCCAAGCCGCTCGTCGCCGCCGGTGTGGACCCGGTGCACCTGGGCATGGTGGTGGTCTTCAACCTGATGATCGGCCTGGTCACGCCGCCCATGGGCCTGGCGCTGTTCCTGGTCGCCGACATCGCCAAGGTACCGATGAAGGACGTTCTGCGCGAGATGGTCCCCTACTACGTGCCGCTGGTGGCCACGCTCGTGCTGATCACCTTGTTCCCTGCCATCACGCTGTGGCTGCCCCGCCTGGCCGTGGGCTGACGCCGCCGCCTCACCGACCCGACCATGACTCGAACCAAGATCGCCCTCTTCACCGGTGACCCCGCCGGCATCGGCCCTGAACTCGTGGCCAAGCTGTTCGCCGAGCCGGCCACGCTCGAACGCGCCGAGATCGTGCTGATCGGTCAGCGCGGGCAGGTCGAGGCGCCGGCAGGCGTGCAATGGCACACCTGGCCTGGGCTGGACGCGCCGCCCTTCCCCCGCGCCGAGGCCACGGCCGACAACGGCCGCTTCATGCTGCAGGGGCTGGAGGCCGGCGCATTGCTCGCGCAATCCGGGGCGGTGGACGCCTTCTGCTTCGCGCCCTTGAACAAGGGCGCGCTGCGCGCCGGCGGCATGCACCAGGAGGACGAGCTGCGCTGGTTCGCCGAGCTGCTGCGCTTCGACGGCATCTGCGGCGAGCTCAACGTGCTCGAGAAGCTGTGGACGGCGCGCGTGACCTCGCATGTCGCGCTGCGCGAGGTCAGCACCCTGCTGGCGCCCGAAAAGGTGGCCGATGCGATCGGCATGATCCACCGCGCGCTGGCCGCCGCCGGCAAGGCGCAACCGCGCATCGCGGTGTGCGGCCTGAACCCGCACAACGGCGACAACGGGAACTACGGCGACGAGGAGGGCCGCATCATCGAGCCCGGCGTGCGCCTGGCGGCCGCGCGCGGCTTCGCCGCCGACGGGCCCTTCCCCGCCGACACGGCCTTCGTGCGCGCCATCCGCGCCGAGGGCGGCTACGACGGCGTCGTCACGATGTACCACGACCAGGGCCAGATCGCGATGAAGCTGATGGGCTTCGAGCGCGGCGTCACGGTGCACGGCGGGCTGCCGATACCGATCACGACACCAGCCCACGGCACGGCCTACGACATCGCCGGCCTGTGTCGGGCCAACGCAGGCGCCATGGTCAACGCCTTCGACCTCGCCTGCCGCATGGGGGCGAGCCGGCGCGCGACGACGGCGCACTGACCGCGACGCGCATCGACGGCCGCGCCGGCAGCCGCAACGGTGCCGCCAGGCCGCTGGCCATCAGCCCCCGTCCCACCTCAGACCATCTCGACACCCGTCCCTGACAGGAGCCTCCCGATGAAACGCAAGACCTTCACCACCGCCCTGCTCGCCGGTGTGCTGACCGCCCCCTGGGCGCTGACGGCGCAGGCGCAGACCGCCTACCCGACCAAGACCGTGCGCCTGATGGTGGGCGCCGGTGCCGGCGGCGGCACCGACATCATCGCCCGCATGCTGGCCGAGAAGTTCGCCGAGAGCATGAAGGGCACCTGGGTGGTGGAAAACCGCCCCGGCGCGTCCAACACCATCGCCGCGGACTTGACGGCCAAGGCGCAGGCCGACGGCCACACCCTGCTGGTGGCCACCAACACCGGCCAGGCCATCGCCCCGCACCTGCTGAAGCTGGCCTTCGACCCGATCAAGGACCTCGCGCCCATCGGCCTGATCGTCACCGTGCCCAACGTGCTGGTCGTCGGCGCGCAGGTGCCGGTCAGCTCGGTAGGCGAGTTGGTGCAGGCCATGAAGGGCAAGCCCGGCAGCTTCAAGTACGCCTCCTCGGGCGTGGGCAGCACGCAGCACATCGCCGGCGAGGCCTTCGACGCCGCGGCGGGCGTCAAGAGCATGCACGTGCCCTACAAGGGCAGCGCCCAGGCGCACATGGACATCATTGGCGGTCAGGTCGAGATCATGTTCGACACCACCTCCTCGGCCATGGCGCAGATCAAGGCGGGCAAGTTCAAGCCGCTGGCGGTGACCACGCCCACCCGCTCGGCCCAGTTGCCCCAGGTGCCCACGCTGGCCGAGGCCGGTGTGCGTGGCGCGGACATGAGCACTTGGTACGCCCTGTACGTCACCGCCGGCACGCCGGCCGACGTGGTGGCCCGGCTGCAGGCCGAACTCGCCCGCATCATCAAGCTGCCTGACGTCGACACCCGCCTGCGGGGCCTGGGCGGCGAGCCCGGCAACATCACGCCGGCGCAGTTCGCCGAGTTCAACAAGCAGGAGTTCGACCGCTTCGGCAAGCTGATACGGGACGCGGGCATCAAGCTGCAGTGAGTCTGGCAGGCCGGCACGGCGCCCCGGCCGCGCCGTGCCGGGCGGGCGGGCGGGCGGGCGGGCGGCCGGCCGGGCGGGCGGGCGGGAGGGAGACACAGACACGGACACAGACGGAGACACAGACGCAGGCACAGGCACAGACACAGACACAGACACAGACACAGACACAGACACAGACACAGACACAGACACTGACACAGACGC
>CAIRBF010000330.1 GCA_903876715.1 uncultured beta proteobacterium | reverse complement strand
TGTCCGGATGTCGCTCGAGCTGACGGTAGATCGTGATGTAGCGGGCGTACCCGATCTTTTCCGACAGGTAGGTCGCGTAGAAGATGTACTTCGGCTTGAAGTAGGTGTACTTCTTGGTCGCTTTCAGGTTGGCGAGGTCCACGCCGAGGCCGTAGTCACGAAGCGAGGCGTTGATGAAGTTCGCATGACGCGACTCGTCGCGCGTCAGGTAGGTCATCAGCTTCTTGATGTCCGGGTTGTCGACCTTCTTGCGGATCTCGTTGTAGAGCACGCAGCCCGAGAATTCCGAGGTGATCGAGGTCACCAGGAAGTCCAGGAACTCCTTCTGCAGCGCCGGCTCCAGCGTGCGGATCTCGGCGGCGAAGGCCTCGTCGCGCTTGAAGTGGTCGTGGTTGTTGTCACCCTCGTACTCGGCCAGCATCGCGTCCCACTCGGCGCGCACCGCCGAGATGTCGAGACGGTCCATGGCCGCGTAGTCGGTGGTGTAGAAGCGCGGGCTGATCAGGTTCTCGGTCTTGGCCCGCTGCAGGACTTGATCGGGGTTGTCAAGGGCTTCGATGGCGCTCATGGGGTCGGGGCTCCAATGGGTTCGTTCGGGGGCAGCCAGCGCAGGAAGACGGCAGCGTTGTCGCGGCCGAAGGAGGCCAGATCGATGCGCTGGCCGGTGGCGGGGTCGGTGATCAGCAGGCGGCCGTCGTCGCGCAGGCTCAGCAAATAGGGCTGGTCGGCGCCGACGCCGTGCTGGCGGCGCTCGCGCGCCAGGCCACGCAGCACGCCGCGCAGGAAGCCCTGCTCGCCGCGCATCAGCGCCAGCGGCCGCCCGCTCGCGTGGTCGATCACGCGCACAGCGCCGTCGGTCTCGTCGGCAAAGCGCAGCGCGCGCTCGCGCACCACGGCGCCCGGCTCGACCGCGGGCTCGAAGCCGCCCAGGCGCAGCAGCGCCAAGCCAACCAGCAGCACCGCGAGCACGGCGACGATGGCGCGCGGGAACCAGCGCGGGAACAGGGGGCCGCGCGCGGCGGCCGCAGGGCTGGCGACCACGGCCTTCATGCGCCGCGCGCTCCGCCGGCCAGCGAGCCGAGCCCGGCCAGGCCGGGGCTGCGTCCGGCTGAAGGCGCCTCGGCAGGCTGGGCAGGCTGCGCATTGGCGAGCGCCCAGGCACGCGCCAATTGGGCCGACACCGCCTGCCCGTCGGGCAGGCAGCGCAGCATCGGCTGGGTGCGCGCCAGACGCCAGGGCCGCGCGTGCGGCCAAAGTTGCAGGTAGGCGATGCGCGTGCCCTCGCGCAGGGTGAGCGCGATCTCGCCAGCGCCGCCGGGCAGGGGCACGAGGTCGGCGCTGTCGACCTGGCGCAGCGGCAGGTTGTAGGTCACGGTCAGCACGATGCCGATGCGCATGACCACGCGCTTGTCGGTGAGCGTGTAGACGGTGGTCGTGGCCGTCAAGCGCGCCAGCACGGCCAGGATGCCCAAGGCCACGGCCGCCAGCAGCACCAGCCCCAGGCTGCCCCGAAGGGCCTCGAGCCAGGAGGCTCCGCCTTGCAGCAGCACGGCCAGGCGCCAGACCAGCAGGCCCGCGAAGTACAGGCCCAGCAGCGGCAGATGGAAGATGCGGCGAGCCACCAGCGCCGCGCCCGGCTGCCCCTGCCAGAGGATGCGCTCGTCCGCGGGCAGCGCCTCGGGCAGGCCGGGCTGGGCCTCGAACTCGTGTTCGCGCCCGCGCCGGGGCGCCTGGTCCTGGCGAACCGCCTTCATATCAGCGGCTCCAGGCGCGAGGGCTTGGCGTACAACAGACCGGCGCCGAAGTAGGCGCTGATGCGCTCCTCCTCCAGCAGCGTGATGCGGTCGGCCACCTTGGTGCCCGGTACCTCGGCATACTGTGCGGCCAACAGCGCATGCACCTTCACGCCCTGGCGCGTGACGCGGGCGAAGGTCATCGGCACCAGCACCCGGCGCGAACTGTCAGCGAGCTCGACCTCCAGATAGCGGAAGACCATCTCCGGCACGTCGAGCCAGAGGTCGCGCACCGTACCCACGGTCTGCCCGTCGGCATCTTCCAGCGTCATGCCACGCGGGTCGGGGTCCCGGCTGCTGACGTTGCAGTCGGGCGCCAGCGACAGCGGGCGGATCTTGGGCTCGCCGTGGTGGTCCATGTCGGGATGGTCGGCACGCGCGGCCCAGGCGCCCGGGCCCACGCCAGCCAGCAGGGGGTTGCCCACGGGGTCGATCGGCGTGCCGTCGTGGCCCTGGGTGCGCTCGCCGCTGAAGATCTGCGGCGAGGGCTTGTCGCTGGGCGCCGTCACGGTCTCGCCGTTGTCGAGGAAGTAGGTCTTGGGCTCGGGCATCGAGACCCAGCCCTCGGCCGTCGGACCGCGCCAGGTCTCCAGCGGGTAGCCCTCGCGCCGGTTCTCGCGCACGAGGTAGAGGATGACGGCGCCGAAGAAGATCCAGAACGCATACAGCACAAGCTGCGCGACGTCGACATATGAGGTGATGGCTCCGGTTCCCATGGGTAGCTCCTGTGGCGGGTCGGGGTACGTGAATCCGAGGTGGGTGATGGAAGGGGCGGTTGAATTGATTCGGCTCAGTGCGGGAACTCCGCCAAACCGAAGCGACCGCCAGCGTCGGCGCGGGGTCGGTCGCGGCGTGGCCGCACGAGCGGGCCGACCACGGCCAGCGTCACGAACAGCAGCGCGATCTCGAGGTGGTAGACGGCACCGTAGCCTGCAGCGGGGGTGTTCAGCGCCTCCCCGAGCACGCCGGCCTGGGCGAGCGAGGAAACAAGGTCACGCAGCATGCCGCCCAGTGCGACGGACACGCCCGCCGCCGCGGCGACGACGCCCCCCCAGGCGCCGAGCACCATGCCGTGCAGGCCGCCGCTGTCGAAGCTCATGGCCGCGCTCAGCGTGCCGACCGAGAACAGGCCGCCGCCCAGACCAATCAGCGCCACCCCCGCGACGAAAAGGGCCATGGCGTCGAGCGGCTGCGCGAAGACCACCATCGAAAACGCGGCGATACCCACCAGAGCGCCGGCGGCAGCCAGGCGCACCGGGTCGGCACCGCGCGACAGCAGGCGTGCGGAGACAGCGAAGCCGACCAACGCGCCTGCGGCCATCAGCGCGGTCAGCCAGGTGGTCTGCCCCACGCTCAGGCCGAGGATCTCGCCGCCATAAGGCTCGAGGATCACGTCCTGCATGTTGAAGCCGGCCGTGCCCAGACCGACGGCAAGCAGGAAGCGGCTGACGCGCTGGTGCGCCGCGAACTGCGTCCAACGCTGGCGGAAGGTGAGCGTGTCGGCGGGAGCGCGCGCGCGGTTGCGGTCGCGCGCCTCCTGCTTCCACACGGCCACCAGGTTCAGCACCAGGGTCAGCACCGCGGCGCCCTGCACCACCTGCACGAGGCGGGTGGCGCTGTAGTCGGCCAGCAGCAGGCCGAACACCGCCCCGCTGCCCACCATGCCCAGCAGCAGCATCACGTACATCAGGGCGACCACGCGCGGCCGCGTGGCGGCGCTGGCGCGGTCGGTGGCCAGGGCCAGCCCCGCGGTCTGCACCGTCTGCGCGCCGGCGCCGGCCAGCAGGAAGGCCAGGGCCGCCGCCAGGTGCCCGGCCCAGAGCTGCACCGCCGACTCCCCGCCGAGCAGCACGATGGCAAAGGGCATGATCGCCAGCCCCGCGAACTGCAGGCCGCTGCCGAACCAGATGTAAGGCACGCGGCGCCAGCCCAGCGGGCTGCGGTGCAGGTCGGATTTCCACCCGATCAGGGCCCGGAACGGTGCCACCAGCAGCGGCAGCGCCACCATCAGCGCCACGAGCCAGGCGGCGACGCCGATCTCGACGATCATCACCCGGTTCAGCGTGCCCACGGTCAGCACGCCGACCATGCCCACGGTCACCTGAAACAGCGCCAACCGCGCCAGCTGCGCCAGCGGCAGGTCGGGGCTGGCCGCGTCGGCAAACGGCAGGAAGCGCGGGGCGACCCGCGTCCAGTCGATGCGGGCGCGCTTCAGGAGCGGAGCCACGAGCTTCATGCCGCCTTGCCCAGTTCCAGCGCCTGCGAGGTGTAGAAGCCGCTGGAGACGCGTTGCGTTCGCCCCGCGTGCCAGCCGCCCAGCCCCGAGGCCTGCTGCAGCAGGCGACGCAGCTCACCCTCGGCCATGGGCTCGATCCAGGGCGCCCGGTTCGCGCGCGGGAACAGGCGTCCGACCGAGCGCATCGCCGCCAGCAGCGGGTTGCGCGGCGCGAAGGTGAAGACCATGCTCGCGTGCGTGCGCCAGGCCAGGGACTCGAGCACGCGCACGGCGTCGGACATCGAGTAATGGATCAGCGAGTCCATGGCCACGACGTGGTCGAAGCTGCCGAACGTGACGTCGAGCATGTCGCCGCTGCGCAGGTCGATGCGCTCGAGCATCAACGCACCGTCGGGCAGCGCGGCGATGCGCTGGCGCGCCACGTCCACGAGTTGGGGCGAAAGGTCCACGGCCACCACCCGCGCACCGCGCCGCGCGCACTCCACCGCGAGCGCGCCGGTGCCGCAGCCCGCGTCGAGCACGCGCCGACCGGAGAGGTCGGACGGCAGCCAGTCCAGCAGCGTCTGGCGCATGCGGTCGCGCCCGGCACGCACCGTCGCCCGGATGCCGCTGACCGGCGCATCCGAGGTCAGCTGCTCCCAGGCCTTGACCGCGGTGCGGTCGAAGTAATGCTCGATCTGGCCCCGGCGCTGCTGGTAGGAGGCGGTGTTCATCAGTCGAAGCCCAGCAGGTCGAAGATCTCGCGGTCTTTCAGCGGCACCGCGCTCAGCGGCTCGACGCCGGCCCACAGGCGGGCGGCGAGCTGCAGGTACTCCTTCTGCACGGCCTCGAGCTCGGGCGAGGCGTCCATCTCGAACAGCGTGGACTTCTTCAGGCGGCTGCGGCGGATGACATCCAGGTCCGGGAAGCGCGCCATCGTCTTCAGGCCGATGCGGTCGTTGAACTTGTCGATCTGGTCGGTGTCCGCGCTGCGGTTGGCGATCACACCCCCCAGGCGCACGTTGTAGTTCTTCGACTTCGCGCCGATGGCCTGCACGATGCGGTTCATCGCAAAGATCGAATCGAAGTCGTTGGCGGTGACGATGAGGGCGCGGTCGGCGTGCTGCAGCGGCGCGGCGAAGCCGCCGCACACGACGTCGCCGAGCACGTCGAAGATGACGACGTCGGTCTCCTCGAGCAGGTGGTGCTCCTTGAGCAGCTTCACCGTCTGGCCGACGACGTAGCCG
>CAIRBF010000329.1 GCA_903876715.1 uncultured beta proteobacterium | reverse complement strand
GGTGCGAAAGCGCTCGCTGGCCAGCAGCGCCTCGTACTGCGCCAGGCCGACGAACTCGTAGTTCGGCAGGATGCGCGAGGCCGAGACGGACAGCACGCCGTTCCAGGCGATCAGGCCATAGATGAAGGCCAGCGACAGCGCAAGGCTCGGCGCGACCACCAGGCGCGGCAGCCAGTTCGAAGGCAGGGCGCGCGCGGCAGCCATCGTGCATCAGGCGGGGAGAAGGGGGAAGGGCTGCGAAGAGGGAGCCGGCGGAGCCGGGAGCAAGCGCCCGGGCTCCGCCTTCAGAAGCTCACTTCGTCTTCGACGCGGCCACGAGCCGCTCCTGGGCGGCCTTGGTCGTCATCTTGTCGTCGTTCCAGAACTGGCTGACGACGTCCTGCATCGCGCCGGCCTTGGCCGAGGCGATGGCCATGCCGTGCGCGACCGAGGGCACGAGCGAGCCGGTCTTGGCTGTGGCCACGAAGTCGTTGCTCGACAACTTGGCGCAGTCGTCGAACTTCGCCAGGTTCATGTTCAGCCGCACCGGGATCGAGCCCTTGTTCAGGTTGAACACTTCCTGGAACTCCGGCGACATCACGGCCGCGGCCAAGTCCTGCTGTGCCTTGGTGTTGGCCGCGTCCTTCAGCTTGAACATCGCGAACGAGTCGACGTTGAAGGTGAAGGCCTTGGCCGTACCCGGGGCGGCGGCGCAGCCGAAGTCCTTGCCTGGCGCCTTGCCCGCGGCGAGGAACTCGCCCTTGGCCCAATCGCCCATCAGCTGCATGCCCGCCTCGCCCTTGATGACCATGGCCGTGGCGAGGTTCCAGTCGCGCCCCGGGGCGTTCTTGTCGGTGTAGCTCTTGACCTTCTTGAAGGTGTCGAGCACCTTGGTCATGGTCGCACCGCCCAGCGTGGCCGCGTCCAGCTGCACCAGCGCCTTCTTGTAGAAGTCGGCGCCACCCACGCCGAGAGCCACGCTCTCGAAGGTGGTGAAGTCCTGCCAGTTCTGCCCGCCGTGCGCCACCGGGATCAGGCCCGCCTTCTTCAGCGCCTCGGCCGCGGTGAAGAACTCGTCCCAGTTCGTCGGCACCTTGGCCCCGGCCTTGCGGAAGGCCTCGGGGTTGGTCCACAGCCAGTTGACGCGGTGCACGTTCACCGGCACGGCGATGTAGCTGCCCTTGTGCTTCATCACGTCGCTGACGACCTTGGGCAGCAACTCGTCCCACTTCTCGGCTTTGGCCACGGTGTCGATGCTCGCCAGCACGCCCTCGGCAGCCCATTCCTGCAGCGACGGGCCCTTGATCTGCGCCGCGGCCGGTGCGTTGCCCGAGACCACGCGCGACTTCAGCACCGTCATCGCGTTGTCGCCGCCACCGCCGGCCACGGCAAAGTCCTTCCACGCATGGCCCTTGGCCTGCAGCTGAGCCTTCAGCGCCGCGGCGGCCTTGGCCTCGCCGCCGCTGGTCCACCAGTGCAGCACCTCGACTTCACCGGCCAGCGCGGCCGGCGCGGCGCAGACTGCACCGACCGCCAGGGCGACGGCATTCAGGGACAGGGAAATGGTCTTGTTCATCGCGTCTCCGTTCTCGGCCAGTGCCAGCCGTGTTTCAGATGCAGGGAACATGCATTGTTAATCTTTCATTAATATATGAATCCTAGGTTAAACCCTGATTCGAAGCTGAACGAATACGGCGTCGCAGCAGCCTCCGTTAAGCTTCGGTCATGCGACTGTTGCTGGCCGAAGACGACGCCTTGCTTGCCGATGCGCTGAGCGCGCAGCTCACGGGCGCCGGCTACTCGGTCGAGCATGCGCCCAACGGCGCGGTGGCCGACTACCTGCTGCACCGCGAGCCCTTCGACTTGGCGATCCTCGACCTCGGGCTGCCGATGCTCGACGGGCTGGCCGTGCTGCAACGGGTGCGGCAGAGCCGGCCAGCGCTGCCGGTGCTGGTGCTGAGCGCGCGTGACGCTCTGGAGGACCGGGTAGCGGGGCTGCAGGCCGGCGCCGACGACTACGTCGTCAAGCCCTTCGACCTGCCTGAGCTGCTGGCCAGGCTGCAGGCGCTGCTGCGCCGAACTCAGCCGGCGGCAGGCGCCACCCGGGTTGGCGGGCTCGTGCTCGACGGCGCGAACCGGCGGGCCACCGTGGCCGGGCAGGTGATCGAGCTCAGCGGCCGGGAGTGGGCGCTGCTGGACCTGCTGGCGCGCCACCGCAATCAGGTCGTCGGCAAGGACCAGATCGCCCAGGCCTGGGCCGACGACGGGGGGGAGCCTGGCGCCGGCAACACGATCGAGGTCTACATCCACCGCCTGCGCCGCAAGCTCGAGGCCGCCGGGTTGCAGATACGCACCGTGCGCGGCCTGGGCTATCTGCTGCAGGCCGAAGTGGCGTGAGCCGGCGGACGCCCGCGCTCCAGCCCGGCTCGGGAAGGGACCCGGGCACAGGGCGCTGCGGCAGGAGGGCGCAGTGACCGCCCGACCCGGGCCGATGGCGGTGCCGCGGGACCACTCGCTGGCCTGGCAGCTCGCGCTGTGGGTGGTGCTGCCGCAGTTGGTGCTGTGGCTGGCCGCGGGTGCCGCGACCTACCGTTTCGTCGCCAGCCATGCCAACGACGCGATCGACGCGAGCCTGCTGCAGGCCAGCCGCGCGCTCGCGCGCCAGCTCAAGCCCATAGGCAGCGGGCTGTTCATCGACTTCCCGCGTGCCGCGCAGGACGTGCTGGAGGCCGACCCGAACGACCGCCAGTTCTATACCGTCAGCTCGCCGCCGGGGCAGTTCATCCTCGGCAACCAGGCGCTGCCGGCGCCGCCGCTCGGCAAGGGGGCGGCCGTACCGCCTTATGGCGCGCCGATCTTCTACGACGCGGAGTTCGTGCCGCGGCCCTCGCCGGGCGTCGCCGGGGCCCCGGGCGAGACGCTGCGGATACGGGTGGCGGGCTTGTACCTGCGCGTAGGCGAGGAGGCTGGCGCGCCGCGGGATCTGTTGGTGCAGGTCGCGCGCAGCAGCGCCAACCGAGAACAGCTCGCCCGCCGCATCCTCACCGACATGCTGCTGCCGATGTCCAGCCTGATGCTGTTGATGACGCTGGTGGTCGGCTTCGGCATCCGCGCTGGCCTGGCGCCGCTGAAGCGGCTGCGCCAGCAGGTCGAGGGGCGTGCGCCGACCAACCTCGCCCCGCTGGAGTTGTCGGCCGCGCCGCGCGAGTTGCGCTCGCTCGCTGCGGCCTTGAATGCCTTGCTGGCGGCGGTGCGCAGCAGTGTCAGCGCGCAGCGGCGTTTCATCGGCGATGCGGCGCACCAATTGCGCACACCGCTGGCCGGGCTGAAGGGCCAGACCGAGCTGGCGCTGCAGGCGGTGCCCGTTGGCAGCGAGTTGCATGCGCGGCTCGAACGTGTGCACCGAAGTGCGGTGCGAAGTGCCCACTTGGTGAACCAGTTGCTCACGCTGGCTCGGGCCGAGCCCGAGGCCACCGGCGTCCAGGATCGCCAGCCCCTGGACCTGCGGGCACTGGCGCGGACGCTGACGGCCGAGTGCGTTCCCCGCGCGTTGCAGGCCGGCATCGACCTCGGCATGGACGAAGCCGAGAGCGCGCCGGTCATCGTCGACGCCAACCGCCTGCTGCTGCGCGAGGCCCTCTTCAATCTGCTGGACAACGCGCTGCGCTATGCCGGCGCCGGCGCCGAGGTGACGGTGCGGGTGGCCGAGGCCGCTGGGCAGGCCCGGCTTGCCGTGACCGACACGGGCCCCGGGATCAGCGCCGGCGACCGCGAACGCGTGTTCGAGCGTTTCGTGCGCGCCACCGATGCCGGCGAGGGCTGCGGGCTGGGCCTGGCCATCGTGCGCGAGATCGTCCAGCGGCACGGCGGCGCGGTGACGCTGCATGACCACGCGCCCCGTGGTCTGGAGGCGGTCATCGCCCTGCCTCTGGCGGTCTAGTTCAGCGTTTCGCGCTGTGCAGCACATGAAGCCGCGTCTGTGCCGCCCTGGCGCCGGCGGCCGTATTGCGGACGCGCCGACGCGGCGGCGGCGCTGTGGCTAGAATCTTGAGTTCCGAGGAGCGTTGCAACTCCCGCCATGGGGGCCAGGCTCGGACACTGCATGCAACCGCGCTCACCCGCACGACCGGTCTCGTGGGTGAGTGGTGAACTGAACAACTCCACACGCGTGCCGCTGGCGTGCGGGTTCCTTACAGACTCAGGAGCCCGATGATGAACGCCGTTCTGAAGCCGCTGCACACCAGCGATCACGCCATTGCCGACCTGTCGCTCGCCCAGTGGGGCCGCAAGGAGATCTGCATCGCCGAGACTGAGATGCCCGCGCTGATCGCCATCCGCGACGAGTACGCCGCGGCCCAGCCGCTCAAGGGCGCTCGCATCACCGGCAGCCTCCACATGACGATCCAGACCGCCGTGCTGGTGGAGACGCTGCAGGCGCTGGGCGCCGACGTGCGCTGGGCTTCGTGCAACATCTTCAGCACCCAGGACCACGCCGCCGCCGCGCTCGTGGCCGCCGGCACGCCTGTGTTCGCCTACAAGGGCGAGAGCCTGCGCGACTACTGGGACTACACCCACCGCATCTTCGAGTTCGGGCCCAAGGGCAGCGACACCGAAGGCCCGAACATGATCCTGGACGACGGCGGCGACGCGACGCTGCTGATGCACCTGGGCAAGAAGGCCGAGCGCGACGCCTCGGTGATTGCCAACCCCGGCTCCGAGGAGGAGCGCGAACTCTTCGCCGCCATCCGCGCCAAGCTCGCCGAGGATGCGACCTGGTATTCGCGCAAGTCCGCGAAGATCATCGGCGTCACCGAGGAGACGACCACCGGCGTGCACCGTCTCAACGAGATGAGCGCCAAGGGCACGCTGATGTTCCGCGCCATCAACGTCAACGACTCGGTCACCAAGAGCAAGTTCGACAACCTCTACGGCTGCCGCGAGAGCCTGGTCGACGGCATCAAGCGTGCCACCGACGTCATGGTGGCGGGCAAGGTGGCGGTGGTGGCCGGCTACGGTGACGTCGGCAAGGGCAGCGCGCAGGCGCTGCGCGCGCTGTCGGCCCAGGTCTGGGTGACCGAGATCGACCCGATCAACGCGCTGCAGGCCGCGATGGAAGGCTACCGCGTCGTGACGATGGAATACGCCGCCGACAAGGCCGACATCTTCGTCACCGCCACCGGCAACAAGGC
>CAIRBF010000328.1 GCA_903876715.1 uncultured beta proteobacterium | reverse complement strand
CGCCCGGCACCGGCAAGAGCGCCTTCGCCCAGCACCTGGCGCGCGAGCTCGGCCTGCCCGCGATGCTGCAGCGCGCCAGCGACATCCTCGGCGCCTTCGTCGGCGAGACCGAGCAGCAGATGGCCGCGATGTTCCGCCGCGCGCGAGAGGAAGGCGCGGTGCTCATCCTCGACGAGGCCGACACCTTCCTGGCTGAGCGCCAGGGCGCGCGCCAGCGCTGGGAGATCAGCGCCGTCAACGAGATGCTCACGCAGATGGAGGCCTTCGAGGGCCTGTTCGTGGCCACCACCAACCTGATCGACCGGCTGGACGAGGCCAGCCTGCGCCGTTTCGATGCCAAGATCTGTTTCGACTACCTGCGCCCGGCCCAGGTGGCCGCGCTGCTGCGCCAGGCCTGCGTCGGCCTGGGGCTGGAGCCCGCCGGCTGTGACGAGGCCGCCACCCGCCTGCACAAGCTCACGCCCGGGGACTTTGCCGCCGTCATGCGCCAGGCGCGCTTCCGCCCGGTGCACAGCCTGGCCGAACTCGGCACCCGCCTGGCCGACGAGGTGGCGCACAAGCGCGGCGGGGGCAGCGGGCGGCCGATGGGCTTCCGGCTGGTGGCCTGAGGGCCCGTCCCCCGCGATGCCTGGCGGTAAATTGCCGACCGAAGTGCCGGATCCCACGAGCAAAGGAAAACCATGCCAACCTTTCTGCACGCCGCAGACCTGCACATCGACTCGCCGCTGCGGGGCCTGGAGAGCCGTTTCGAAGGAGCGCAGTCCGCCGCCTTCGCCGACCTCGTACGCCAGGCCACGCGCCGGGCGCTGACGCGGCTGGTGGATCTGGCCATCGAGCGCCAGGTCGCCTTTGTGGTGCTGGCGGGCGACGTGGTGGACGGCGACGCCACGCTGCACACCGCGCTCTTCCTCAGCCAGCAGTTCAGCCGCCTGCGCGATGCCGGGATCCCGGTCTTCGCGGTACTGGGCAACCACGACTGCGCGGGGCTGATGCCGGCCCACCTGGCGCCGATGGATGGCGTTCATGTCTTCGCGCGCGACCGCGCCGAGACGCTCGACTGCCGCGGGGTGGCACTGCACGGTCGCAGCTACCCGGTGTGGGACCTGCGCGAGGACATCGCCGCCAACTACCCGCAGGCCGTCCGCGGCCGCCTCAACGTGGGCGTGCTGCACACGGCCCTGACCGGCGCCGACGAGCACGACAGTTACGCGCCGACCACGCCGCAGGTGCTGGCGGCCAAGGGCTACGGCTACTGGGCGCTGGGCCACATCCACAAGCGTGCCGACACGCTGGTGGTCGACGGCAGCCGCATCGTCTTCCCGGGCAACCTGCAGGGCCGCAGCATCCGCGAGACGGGGCCCAAGGGCTGCGTGCTGGTCCACTACGAGGGCGCTGCGGTCACCAGCGTCGAATTCGTCCCCTGCGACGTGGTGCGCTGGCACTTGGTGGAAGTGGACGCCGCCCCGACGGCCGAGCAGACGCAGGCACTCATGGCGCAGCAGGTGCTGGGCGACACGGCGCCGGACCGCCAGGCCGGCCGCGCCTGCGCCGTGCGCGTGCGCGTGACGGGCACACACCCCGACGCGGCCGCCTGGCGCGGCGCCCGCGGTGAGTGGCGCGAGAACCTGGCCTTTCGCCTGCACGACAGCCCCGATCTCGTGATCGAGAAGCTGGATCTGGCCGTGCAAGACGCCCAGGCTGCCGACACCGCGCAGCTGCAGGGCGCCCGGGCGCTGCTGCAGCAGGCCGTGGCTGAGCTGGCCCTGCAGCCCGAGGAGTTGCAAACCCTCTTCGAGCCCCTGCAACGTCAGTTGAAGGCGTGCGGCCCGGGCGAGGCCGAGTGGCGCCGGCAGTTCGGCGACGTCGTGCCGCTGCGGGGCCAGCCTGTCGATGCCCCAGCCCTGCTGCAGCGCGGGCTGGACGCCATCAGCGCCCGCATGGGCGCTTGAGGGAGGACTGAGCCATGCGCATCGACTGGCTGGACTTCGACTGGGTGGGCTACTGGCGCCAGCGTCGGCTGGAGCTCTCGCCCGGCCTCACGCTGGTGCTTGGGGACAACGAGGCGGGCAAGAGCACCGCGCTGCGCGCCATCGACGCGCTGTTCGGCGGGGTCACGGCGGAACTCGCGGCGCCGCGCCGCGAGTCCGAGTTCGCGCTGGGCGCCGGGCTGCGGCACGGCGGTGAGGTGCTGGAGGTCTGGCGCCGTGGCCGCAGGCTCCTGGGCCCTGGCGGTCAGGATGCCGACCCGCGCTTCCAGCAGTGGGTCAACCCGGTCTGGGTGAGGCAGTTCCGCGAGCTCTTCCGCCTTTCGTACGACGAACTGCGGCAGGGCGACGCGGACATCCTCAGGCGCGATGGCGCCATCGGCCGCTTGCTGCTGGAGATGCAGGCCGGGCGCGGCGCGCTGGGCGCTGCGGCCGCGAGCCTGGACGAGCAGGTGGCGCAGGTCTACAGGAAGAGCCCGCTCGCGAGAACGGTGCTGCGCGAACGCATCGAAGCGCTCAAGGGGGCCCGGGACGCCGTGGCGAAGGTGGCCCGCGCGGACGACTGGAACCGCGCCGTCGCCGAGAAGGACGAGGCCGACCGCCTCTTCCACGCTGCCCAGGAGCAACTCGGCACCACCCGGGAGCGCCATGCATGGTGGGGTCAGGTCCGCAGCCACTGGGGCGAGCTGCTGGCGTGGCGCGCGCACGACCAGGAACTGCACACCCTGCTGGCCGAAGGCGAAGTGCCGAGCCCGGAATGGGCGGCGCAGGTTCACGCCGCCTTGGCGGAACTGGACGCCAAGGTCGGCGCGCGTGAGCAGCAACGCGCGCAAGTGACGGCCCTGCAGCAAAGGCTGGAGGCCTTGGCCCCACCTTCGCCGCTGATCGAGTGCTCCGATCTCATCAAGTCCCTCCAGCAGCGCCGCACGCAGCTGGCCGGGGGCGCGGCGGCGGTGACGGCCCAGCGCGAGGACTGCGCGAGGGCGCTGAACGAGATCTCGCAATCGCTCGAGGCCATGGGGCAGCCCCGCGATCTGGGTCGCGACGCGGCAGCCATGCTCGTAGTGCCGGTGCCCGGGCGGGCGCCGATACAAGCGGCGCTCGACGACTTGCAAAGCGCCCGGCATCAGCTGAAGCAGACCCGGGACGCGCTGGACGACGCGCGCCTGAGCAAGGGCCGCGCCCAGGCCCACATGAACGCACTGCCGCCTACGGGCGACCCGGCCGAACTCGACGCGATCAGGCGGCTCGACGCAGACCGTGTCCGCGCGGCTGACGATGCGTCCACGGCCGCCCGCCGCCGCGACCACGAGGCCGGCAGCCTGGCGCGCCTGCTCACGCAGCTCGGCTTTGCGCCCCGCGCCCCAGCTGACAGCCTGCAACTGCCGCGGCCCGCGCGCGCCAGGGCTGACGAGCATGCCTCCCGCCTGAATCAGGCCGACAAGCATCAGGGCCGCCAGCAGGTTGCGGTGGACGAGGCGCAGCAAAATTGGAAGGAACTCCAAGGCCGAATGGCGGCGCTTGTCGACGGCGCCGACGACGGGGTGCTCACCGCCCGGCAACTGCAGCAGGCCCGCCGTGAGCGCGACCAGGCGTTCGCCCGCCTGCGCGCGCTGTGGTCGCCGCTGGCCGAGGACGCACCAGCCCGGCTGGAAGCATTCTCTTCCTTGTACGAGACGCTCGTCACCGGTGTCGACCTGCTGGCCGACCGTGCCATCGAGCAGGCCCGCCGTGCAGAGGAGCGCAGGCTCCTGGCAGAGGATGTCGGCCGCCACGAGCGCCTTCTGGAAGAACGTCTGCAGGGCTTGCAATCGGCCCAGGCCGAGGCTCGGGTGGCCCTGGAGGCCTACCGCGCCCTGTTCGGCGCCGCGGTGCTGCAGCCGCCGGAGCCCGCGACCCTGGCGTCCTGGTACGAGCGCATCGACGAGGCCGAGGCCGGGGCCGACCGCTGGGCGCTCGCCCAGCAGGCCTTTGCCGATGCCGACAGCCTGCGGGCAGCCCTCGGGCAGCAGTTCCAGGTGGCCCTGGCTGCGTGCGGCCTCGACACGCTGGCCGCACTGGAGGCCGAGCAGCGGCGGCGCGAGCAGGCCGCCTTGGCCCGCCGGCAGGCGCAGGAGGCGCTCGACCGCGCGACCACGCTCGAGCGCGACCGGCAGGAGGCACACGACAAGGCCGTTGTGGTTGAGCGCAATGCTTGCGCCCGGTGGGACGACGCGGCGGCCGGGCTGCCCCCCGGCCTGCCGCGCGATCTGCCCACGGCTGCCGCCTGGCTGCGCGAGCAGGAGCGCCTGGCGGGCGCGCTGCAGAGGCTCTCGAACGCCGAGTCCGCCATCCAGGCGCACGAGCGCGGGCAGCAGCAGTTGCGCGCCGAGACGCTGGCCCTGCTCGACAGCCTGGCCGACCGCTGGCCCGCCGCCGAGGCCCTGCGCCACGACCCGGAGGCCGCCATCGACCCCTTGGAGGCCGAGCGCGAGCGCGCGTCTCGCGTCGAACACGACCGCGCGGGCTTGCGGGCGCTGTGGCTGGATGCGCATGGCGCCGGGGGGGCGGCCGCCGGCGCAATGGACGG
>CAIRBF010000327.1 GCA_903876715.1 uncultured beta proteobacterium | reverse complement strand
GGCGATGCCGAAGAACACGCGCTGCTGCGCGACGGCGGTGGTGGCGGCGGCGACGAGCGCCAGGCCGGCGACGGCATGTTTCCAGGACAGTTGCATCTTGCAGACTCCTTGACGAGGGGAAAACCCGTCACGATAGGCGTTTTCCAGGCCCTCGTGCATCGAGACTTCCCCGAGGCGGCGTGCATGGCAGGCCACAATCCGACGCATGGAGACCTGCGATGTCCTCGTCATCGGCGCCGGCGTCGTAGGCAGTTCGGTGGCCTTCCATCTGGCGCAGCTCGGTGCCGGGCGTGTCACCTTGCTGGAGCGCCGCCAGGTGGGCGCCGGCACGACGGCGCAGTCCAGCGGCATCCTGCGCACGCACTACTCGGTGCCGCAGAACGTCGAGCTGGCGCGCCGCTCCTGGGCCGTGTTCGAGGACTTCGCCGCCTACGTGGACGACCCGCAGGCCTCGGCCGGCCTGGTGCGGTCCGGCTACCTGATCGCCGCCCCGCCGGGGCCCAAGCGCGCGGCGCTGCAGGCCGCGCTGGCGCAGCAGGCGGCCTTCGGTATCCCGGTCCACATCGTGTCGGCGACCGAGGCGGCCCGGCTGTTGCCGATCGCGCGCTTCGACGAGGCCGAACTGATCGGCCACGAGCCCGAGGCCGGCCACGCCGACGCCTACCTCGTGGCCACCGCCTTCGCCCGCGCGGCTCGGCGGCGCGGGGTGCGCGTGCTCGAGGGCGTCGACGTTCGCGCCCTGCGCCTCGAGGGCGGGCGTGTGGTCGGCGTGGAGACTTCGCAGGGCCGCCTGGACGCCGGCGTCGTCGTCAGCACGCAGAACATCTGGGCACGCGAGATCGAGGCCTGGACCGGCATCGCCTGCCCGGTGACGGCCGAGCGCCACCGCGTCCTCGCACTGGAGGTGCCTGGTGCGGCCTACACCCCGGCCATGCCCGTGTTCAAGGACCTGGCCTCGCCCGGGATGCTGTATGCCCGCAGCTATGGCGCGCGCCAGATGCTGGTCAGCGAGGGACTGCCCGGAGAGGCCCTGTCCGAGCCCGATGACCGCCAGGGCGACGTCGACATGGATTTCGTGGCCGACATCGGCGCGCAGGTGGCCGCCCGCTTCCCGGCCTGGGCCGAGGCGGGCCTGGCTTCGTCGTGGACGGGCGTCTACGACGTGACCCCGGACTGGAACCCGGTCCTCGGCCCGCTGCCTGGCGTGCCCGGCCTCGTCGTCGGATACGGCTTCTCGGGCCACGGCTTCAAGCTCTCCCCGGCGGTGGGCCGGCTGCTGGCGCAGGTGGCGCTCGGCCTGCCCGTCGAGGTGTCGCTCGCGCCCTATGCGCTGGAGCGGTTCCGTGCGGGGCGGCTGCTGACCGGCGCGTACGGACGGGGTGCCGTTTCCTGAGCTCAGATGCTGCGTGGGTCGGGCAGCGTCGGTGCGGGGTGTCCCTTGACAAAGCGGACGAACGCGTCCACTGGCATCGGCCGGGCGAAGACGTAACCCTGGATGACGTCGCACTGCATGCGCTTGAGTGCGTCTGCCTGAGCGGTGGTCTCGACTCCTTCGGCGACCACCTCCATGCCCAGATGGTGAGCCAGCTTGATGATCCCCTGGACGATCTTGCGGTGCGGCTTGCTGCCCTCGATCTCGGCCACCAGTGAGCGGTCGATCTTCAGTGTCTGAACCGGGAAGCGAGCCAAGTAGGCGAATGAAGAATACCCGGTACCGAAGTCGTCGATGCTCAGGCGCACACCCATGTGGTGCAGGCGCTGAAGAATATCGATGCTTGCATCGATGTCATCCATCAGCGCGCCCTCGGGGATCTCGATCTCGAGCAGGTTGGGCTCGATTCCCAGGCTATCGAGCACCTGCCGGCACCTATCGGGCAGTGTGGCGTCGCCTAGCGCGCCGACGCTGACGTTCATCGATACCGTCATGGGGTGGCTACCCGCGCGCAGCAGGTGCGCCAGTTGTACGGTCGCTTGCAGGGTCCAGCGGTCCAGTGCCGGCATCGCTCCGATCTCATGTGCAGCGGCGAGGAATTGACCTGGTGCCAGCAGCCCGCGCCGCGGGTGGGCCCACCGTATGAGCGCCTCGGCGCCGACAACCCGGCCTGACGCAAGCGAGATCTTGGGCTGGACGTAAAGCAGGTACTGCTGGCCGTCCAGCGTGAGGCGCAAGTCGTCCTGCAGCGCGGTTAGCAGGCGCGACTCGAGCTCCAGTTCGGCGCGATAGGCGCCCAGGGCGACCTCATCGCTCCCGCCGGGCGGGGCGTGTCGGCGAGCGTCGGCGAGCGCCAGACTGCAGCGCTTGAGCAGGGTCTCGAAGTCGCGCGCCTCGCGGGCCGCATCCGCCCATCCCGCGGCGGCCCGCAGCACCACGCGGGCTGTGGGCAGTTCGATGGGCTGCCGAATCACGGCCAGCAGGGCCTCGACCCTGCTGGTGACACGGCCTTGCTCGCAGAACAGAACTGCTGCGAACTCGTCGGTGCTGATTCTGGCCAGCGACTCCCCCTCCTGCATCTCGCTGCTCAGGCGCGAGGCGACCTGCAGGAGTGCCATGTCGGTGGCGGCATAGCCATGCGCGTTTCGCACTTGCTTGAGGTCATTCAACCCGATCAGAACCAGGGAGAACGGCGCGTGACGCCGCAGTAACTGGCTGGTCCGGTCTTCCAGGCCGAGGCGGTTGCCCAGGCCGGTCAGTTCATCTTTCTGTGCCCGCTCGGAGCGCAGGTGGTCCTTGACCGAATCCTCCGAGGCGCGACTGATCATGAGCACGCTGCCATTCAGGTAGGGCACCACGCGGACCCGCACCCAGATCGAAAGGAAGGGAGAGTAGCTGATCTGCCGAGTCTCCTTGCGCGCTTGCTGACAGCGCAGCACGGGTTCGTAGAAGATCGTTTTCTTGAAACCGGGTGCGAACTCGAACGGTGTCCTGCCGATGACCGCGGTCGTACCGGTGGTTCTTCTGGCGATGCTGCTGACCCAGGCTTGCGTCGATGATCGCAGCGCTGCGCGGCCGCCACGGGTTGACTGGATTGGCATGTTGCTCGGCTCCGCGGCCCTGGTGAGCCTCATCTGGACGCTCACGGTCGGCATGTCGCGTCTGCCCTGGCCGGCGTTCGTGACCGGTCTGGGGGCGAGCGCGGTGCTGGCACTTTGTTTTGCGGTGCAGCAGCGACGTCTTGCGCGTGCCTCGGGGCACCCGACGCTGCCGGTGCATCTGCTGCGACGACGGTCGGTGCAGCTCGGGCTCTACTGCGTTTTTCTGTTCTATCTGGGCTTGATGTCCTTTTACTGGCTGTTCAGCGTGCGCACGCAGCAGGAGCTTGGTCTCGGCGCCGCAGAAGCGGGCAAGCTGTTCGCGGTCTATGGTGTGACGTTCATGATCGCTACGGTCTGCAGCCCGCAGCTGACCCGGCGCTGGGGCCGTGCGGCCCTGCCGCGCGGGGCGTGGCTGCTTGCCTGCGGTCACGTCAGCGCCATCATCGTGACACAGGCGGGTGCGCCGCTGCCCTGGATGGGCGGTGCGCTGGCGGTTACGGGGCTGGGCATGGGCCTGGTGATGGCGCCGCTGCTGTCGGCCGTGACTGCGAATGCCTCAGCTGAGGACGCCGGCGCCCTCGCAGGGACGGTCGGCACGGTGCAGTCGGCTGCCAACGCACTGGGTACGGCCATCGTCCCGGTGGCTTACCTGTCGCGCGAAGCAGCCAGCCCATCAGGTTTTTTTCTGGGAGGCTATTCGACGAGCCTTCTGGCTCTGGCGGTACTCGCGACCGCTGTGGCCCTTCTGAGCCATAGGGCGCTGGAACGCTGAGGCCAGTCTGGCCTGCGGGGCCTGCAGCCTGGCCCCGTGAACTACCGCCCTGCACGCAATCAAATCGAGTATGGATCGATCCTCGACGCGCGGGCATTGCAAGCGTGCGCGTAGGCGACAAAGTCCGCCGGCAGCATCGGATGGCCGCAGGCTGCTCCGCGGGCGTGGTCGAAGCGAAGTTCGCGCAGCCATGCGAGTTCCTCCGCCGTGTCTGCGCCGCTCGCTCCCACCGAGCCGCCCAGTGCGTGGCCCACGCGCACCAGCGCGCCCAGTGCGGAGCGTGAGCGTGGCTCTGACAGTTGCTCGCGCGCCCAGGCGACGCTGCACTCGACCCCCGCGAGCGGTATGCCCAGCAGGTGCTGCAGTGGCATGTGCCAGCGATTGACGTCGCCGATTACGGCCTCGACCCCGGTCTCGCTGAGCTCGTGGACACGCTGCCGCAGCAGGTCCTGGTCGGGTCTGAGGCCCTCCTGCCGTAGCTCGATTCGCAGCAGCGACGCCTGTACCCCCGCGTGGACGCGTACATCGCGCAGTCTTTCAGCGAAGAAGTCCGTGACCAGGGTGGCAGCAGACAGTCCGATAGTCACCGGCATGCGTGAGCCCGCCTCTATATCGTTGCGTAGGTGTTCCAGTGTCAGCGGCACTGCGCAGAGCTCAAGCTCCGGTGTTTTTCCCGCCTCGCGCGCCAGCGCGGACAGTTCTGCCGCCTCGATCTGGCCCAGGCGAGGGTGGGGCCAGCGCAGCTGCGCCCGCCCCCCAACCACAGCGCCGGTGCGTAGGCAGATGGCGGGTTCCAGCACCAGATTCAGTTGCGCGCGTCGCAGGGCCTCGGGTAGGTCGTGTAGCAGTTGCCGTCGCAGGCGCAGGTAATCATCGACGACCGGCCGGTGCCAAACCACCGCGCCTGAGCCTTCGGTGCGGGCGGTCTGCAGGGCTGCAAGGGCGCGGCGCAGTCCGTCGGCAGGGTCCGTACCAGCCTCGAAATGGGCCGCGCCGAGCGTGACCTCGGGCACGATGTGCCGTCCTGGATAGCAGGCCAGGGGGCGCCGCAACTCCACCAGCAGCCGCTCGCATCGGCGTTCCGTGCCGTCGAGCCTGTGCCGCCGTAGGATGGCGATGCGTTGATCTTTCAGCGGGTGCAGCGATTCGCCGGCCTCTAGCTGCGCGGACAGATGTTCCGCGATCAACCCCATCAGGTGCGGTGCGTCGCCCTGCCGAACGCCACCAGCCCATTCGGCGGGCTGGCCGACTTCGGCGACGAGCAGATCCAGCGCATCGACGCTGCGCAGTGCCTGGCCCAGCGCCGCTTGGAGATGGGCCCATCCGCACGCGCGCTCGACAGCGTCGCGCGGAGGCAAGGCGGGCGTGGAGTCGTCGGCCTGGTATGGCTGATGACGGCGGGATCGCTGAGAGCTTGGCATGGATTACCCCAGTGTGGCGGCACCGTGCCGTGTTGATGCTGCGAAGACGTGGGCGGGGGCAGCGCATTTCCCGGTGTCGCGCCGCGTGAAGTCAATATGCGGGACAGGGGTATGCCTTTTTCTCTTTGCAAGGGGGCGCGCATCCGATAGCATCCAGCGGTTCGAGGCACCAACCGACCGCAGCACTGGGCGGACATGGCGGAACCCGTACCCGCGCCGAGAACACCCTTCACCGTCGGCTGCCTTGGCAGCCGATTTCTTTTCCGGCCTTTCTCGCCGGCCCTCGGGGCGCTCTCAGCCCAGCGCGTCGGCCAGCGCCTGCGGCACCCGTACCGGCATGTCCAGCAGGATCTGCGCCATGCCCTTGCCCAGCGGGTCCATGCGCCTCGAGACCGGGCCGCCGCCATCGAGCGCGCCGTGCAGTACGAAATTCATCGCCCCGATGCCGGGCAGGGGGTGGCGCTCGACCGGACCGCGCACGAGGTGGTCGAGCCAGGCGCCGACGGACTGCGGGTGCAGACGGTCCCACAGCAGCGGCACCCACTCGGGGCGGCGGGCGATGATGCCGATGTTGGCGATGTCGCCCTTGTCGCCGCTGCGCGCCCAGGCCAGGCGCACCAGCGGCACCTCGACCTGCGCTCCGGGCGGGTCGGTCCACGGCGGCGGCGGGGCCACGGGCGCGGGCGCCGCCACAGCGCGGTCCCCGGCGGGGACGGGCACCTCGAACTCCTGATCGTCCAGGCGCACCCGCACCGGCAGGGCCGCCTTGTCCAGCAGGAAGGCCAGCGGCCGGATCAGCGGCGAGGGCGAGGGCCGGCCGCCGCCCGGGCTGGTGGTGCCGGGCGACCACGAGGTGCCGGCGGGCGCGACCTCGCGCGCGAAGATCTCCAGCGCCGGCTTGAGGGCGTGGTCGGCGACCACGCGCACCATCACCTCGCGCGCCGCGCCGGCGCGGGCGTGCGGGCCGTACAGGGTCTCGGCGCCGAGCAGCTCCACCGCGGTGGCGCGGAAGTCCGGCAGGCCCTGCGCGCGCAGGATGCGGCGCACGCGCTCGACGATGGCGTCGCCGGTGCGCCGGGCCTTGGCCGCGGCGTCGATGCCGACGATGACCATGCTGCCGGCGCAGCGCCAGCCGTCCATCGCCGTGGCCGTGACCTTGTACTGCGCCGACGGCGCGCGCCCGCGCGCGCCGCTGACCTCGACGCGGTCCTGGCCCGCCTGCTCGATGCGCACGTGGCGGAAGTCGCAGCAGACGTCCGGCAGCAGGTAGGCGCCCGGGTCGCCGATCTCGTAGAGCAGCTGCTCGGCCACTGCGGCGCGCAGCACGCGGCCGCCGCTGCCCTCGGGCTTGGTGACGACGAAGCGGCCGTCGGCGCGGCACTCGATCACCGGGTAGCCGATGCCCGGCCAGTCGGGGATGTCCTGCCAGTCCGTGAACAGGCCGCCCGTGGCCTGGCAGCCGCACTCGATGATGTGGCCGGCCAGGCTGCCCGCGGCCAGCAGGTCGTGGTCGCCCGGCTGCCAGCCGAACTCGTGCATCAGCACGCCCAGCGTGACCGCGCTGTCGACCCCGCGGCCGGTGATCACGATGTCGGCGCCGGCGGCGAGCGCGCGCGCCACCGGAAGCGCACCGAGGTAGGCGTTGGCGCTGAGCAGGCGCTCGGGCAGGGGCTCGCCGCTGAACATGTCGCGCGTGCCCGCCTCGCGCAGCGCCGGCAGTTGCGCGCTCACGTCGTCGCCGAGGACGACGGCGATGCGCGGCGCCAGGCCCATCGACCCGGCCAGCGCGCGCAGCGCCTGCGCGCAGCCCTCGGGGTGGATGCCGCCGGCATTGGCCACCACCTTGATGCCGCGGCGCATGACCTCGGGCAGCACGGTCTTCATCGCGATGTCGACGAAATCGGTCGCGTAGCCGAGTTCGGGCCGCTTCGCGCGCGCCCCGGCCAGCAGCGCCATCGTCGTCTCGGCCAGATAGTCGAAGACGAGGTAGTCGAGGCGTCCGTGCTCGACGAGCTGCGGCGCGCCGACCATGCTGTCGCCCCAGAAGCCGGAGGCGCCGCCGATGCGCACGGTGCGTTCCTGACGATCCATGCCGGTGTCTCCCCTCAGGCCAGTTCGGTCCAGATCGGCTGGTGGTCCGAGCCCTGCGCCGCGTGGTCGATCCAGGCGCGGCGGACGCGCGGGGCGAGTTCGGTCGACACGAAGCAGTAGTCCAGCCGGCGCAAGTTGGGGGCCGTTTCGCTGCTGTCGCAGGTCCAGTCCGTCGGGTCGTTCTCGTCGCCGCCGGCGGCGACGAAGGCGTCCACCAGCCCGCCCGCATGGCTCATCCGCCCCTGGTCGGCCGAGAGCGGCCCGGTCAGGCGCGTGTACAGCGGCGAGTCTGGCATGAGGTTGAAGTCGCCCATGTAGACGGCGGCCGCGGGCATGGGCGGGGCGGTCTGCCCCAGGGTCCAGGCCGCCTCCGCATGCCGGCCGCACCAGGCGCCGCCTTCCAGCGGCGCGTCGCGGTGGACCTGCAGCAGGCGCTCGACCTGGGGGGCGCGGTCCCCGTCGCCGACGTGGCTCAGGTGCAGCGAGTACACGCGCATGGCGGGCAGCCCCGGCGGCTCGACGACGGCCTCGAGGGCCGAGCGCTGCAGGCTGAACTGGCGGGTCAGTCCCATCTTGGGCAGCATGTGGTGGCGAGAGGACACGATCGGCCAGCGCGAGAGCAGCATGTTGCCGAACTGGCGCCGCTGGCTGCCGGGCGCCGCATCATCAGCGGCCACGTCGAAACCCGGGCCGTAGACCCAGTGGTGGCGGTGGCCGAGCAGGCGCGCGATCTCGGCGGGCTGATCGGCCATGCCGGAACGCGGCCAGTGGCGCTCCACTTCCTGCAATGCGATGATGTCGGCCCCATCCAGCGCTGCGCAGATGCGCGCGAGGTCGAAGCGATCGTCCTTGCCCTTGCCGTACTGGATGTTGTAGCTCACGAGCAGCATGTCGTTTCCTTTTCCTGTCGACGCGGCGTCCATGCTGGCCCCCAAGGGGCCGGCAGAGCCTGACGCCACATTCTCACCGGCGCCAGCCGCAGCGTGGAGCCACCCTTGAACCCGCCCGTGACTCCCCCCGCGACTCCGATCTGCGCCGACCTGCTCGACGAGTACCGAGAGCTCGACGCCCTCTGCGCGGGCCTGGACCCGGCGCAGTGGCGGCTGCGCAGCGCCTTCCACGGTTGGTCCGCCTGGGACGAGGTGGCGCACCTGTGCTACTTCGAAGAAGCCGCGCTGCTGGCGCTGGCCGACGCGCCGGCTTTCGAGGCCGAGGCGCGCGTGCTGGGCGATCTCATGGCGGCCGGGGGCCAGATCAGCGCGGTGGCCCGGACCCACTTCGGTGCCGTCGACGGGGCCGCGCTGCTGGCGCGCTGGCGCACGCGCTACGAGGCCCTGGTGCAGGGGCTGGACGCGCTCGACCCGAGGGCGAGGCTGCCGTGGTACGGGCCGACGATGAGCGCCCGGTCCTTCGCCACCGCGCGCCTGATGGAGACCTGGGCCCACGGCCAGGACGTGTGGGACGTCCTGCGCCGCCCGCGCCCGGGCAGTGCGCGGCTGCGCCACATCGCCCACCTCGGCGTCACCACCTTCGGCTGGACCTTCGCCAACCGCGGCCTCGCGCCGCCCGGCCCCTTGCCCCGGGTCGAGCTGCAGGCCCCCGATGGCTCGACCTGGGCCTGGGGCGAGGCCACGGCCGATGCGGCCGTGCGCGGCGCGGCGCAGGATTTCTGCCTCGTCGTGACGCATCGCCGGCATGTCCAGGACACTGGGCTCGAGCTCCGCGGCGACGTCGCGCGCCAGTGGATGGCGCTGGCGCAGTGCTTTGCCGGGCCGCCCTCCGACGGGCCGGCGCCCGGCGAGCGCCGCGTGGACTTCGGCGGCGCGCCGGCGTGAGCATGCCGGGGCTGCCGTCGCCGCCGCCCGGCGTGCCGCTGGAGCCTGCGCAGCGCCTGCTCATCGAGCCGCGGCTCGCGGCGCTGGCCGACGCCTGCGGGCACGAGGCCCTGTCGGACTGGTCCTTCACCAACCTCTGGCTGTTCCGGACTGCGCACGACTGGCGCCATCTCGACGGCGACTGGCCTTGCCTGAGCGGGCGCACCTACGATGGCGTGCGGCACATATTCGCGCTGTTCCCGCTGCACGAGGCGCCCCGGGAGGTGCTGCGCCGGCTGCTGGCCGGGTACGCGTGTTTCCACCCGCTGTCGCAGGCGCAGGCCGACCGCCTCGACCCCGAGGTCTTCGAGCTCGAGGCCTGCCGCGACGATGCCGACTACCTCTATCCGGCGAGCCAGTTCGTGCATTACGCCGGCCGCGCGCTGCGTCACAAGCGTCAGCTGATGGAGCAACTGCGCGACAGGCACCGGGTCGAGATCCTGCCGTTCGCGCCGGCGCTGCGCCCGCAGGCCGAAGCCGTGCTCGACGGCTGGCTGCGCGACAAGGGCAAGCGGCCCGGGGAGGCCGACGACCTGCCCTGCCGTGAGGCCCTGGCCCGGCACGAGGAACTCGGCCTCGCGGGCTGGCTGCTGCGTGCCGACGACGAGCCGGCGGGCTTCCTGCTGGCGGAGACCTTGCAAGCCGGGGTCGACGTCGTCCGTTTCGCGAAGGGCCTGGCGCGCTTCAAGGGGGTGGCGCAGGCGCTGTTCCAGCATCACGCCTGCGCCGGGGTGGGCCGTGCCGGCGCCGCGCTGGCCTGGCTCAATTTCGAGCAGGACCTGGGCCTGCCCAACTTCCGGCGGACCAAGATGTCCTACCAGCCGGCCGCCCTGCTGCCGAAGTTCCGGGCCCGCCTGCGCCCGGCCAGCGCCTGACGCCGCACGCGATGCGCGACCGCCTGCGCCCAGCCACTGGGCACAAGACGCCGTGCCGCGTGCCCGCCTATGCTGCAGCAGCGTCCGGGCGGGGCGGGCCGGCGCCGTCCCTCCGGTCCCGCCCCTGCCGCGCCACCTGCCCCAGTCCATGGCCCTGATCGAACCGACCCTCTCTGCCGGCACCCCCGCCTTCCAGGCGCAGCGCGCCGCCATGCTCGAGCTGCTCGGCCGCGTGCGCGAGCTCGAGCAGCGCACGCAGGCCAAGTCCGAGGCCTCGCGCGAGCGCTTCCAGCAGCGCGGCCAGCTGCTGCCGCGCGAGCGCGTGGCGCACCTGCTGGACCCGGGAGCGCCGTTCCTGGAGCTGTCCACGCTCGCCGGCTTCGGCATGGACACCGAGGATCCGGCCCGCAGCGTCCCGGGCGGCGGGGTGATCTGCGGCATCGGCTTCGTCAGCGGGGTGCGCTGCATGGTGATGGCGTCGGACTCCGGCATCGACGCCGGGGCCCTGCAGCCCATGGGCCTGGACAAGCTGCTGCGCGCGCAGGAGATCGCGCTCGAGAACCGCCTGCCCTATGTGCAGCTGGTGGAGAGCGCCGGGGCCAACCTGCTGGCCTACCGGGTCGAGGATTTCGTGCGCGGGGGCAGCTCCTTCCGCAACCTGGCGCGCATGTCGGCCGCGGGCCTGCCGGTGGTCACCGTCACGCACGGCTCCTCGACGGCGGGTGGCGCCTACCAGACGGGGCTGTCCGACTACATCATCCTGGTGCGCGACCGTTCGCGCGCCTTCCTCGCCGGGCCGCCACTGCTGAAGGCCGCCACCGGCGAGATCGCCACCGAGGAGGAGCTCGGCGGCGCGGTCATGCACACCTCGGTCTCGGGCCTGGGCGACTACCTGGCCGAGGACGACCGGGACGCGCTGCGCCTGGCGCGCGAGATCCTCGCCCACATTGACTGGGACCGCGGCCCGCCGGGCGGCGAGCGGCGCCCCTTCAAGCCCCCCCGCCACGACGCCGAGGAGCTCCTGGGCCTGATGCCCCCCGACTACAAGCGCCCGGTGGACATGCGCGAGGTCATCGCCCGCATCGCCGACGACTCCGAATTCCTGGAGTTCGGTCGCGACTACGGCAGTGCCACCCTGTGCGGCCACTTCAGGATCGAGGGCTGGCCGGTGGGCGTCATCACGAACAACGGGCCGATCGACAGTGCCGGCGCCTCCAAGGCGACGCACTTCATCCAGGCCTGCTGCCAGTCGCGCACGCCCTTGCTGTACCTCAACAACACCACGGGCTTCATGGTCGGCCGCTCGCACGAGGAGGCTGGCATCATCAAGCACGGCTCCAAGATGATCCAGGCCGTCACCAACGCCACCGTGCCCCAGGTGACCCTGTACTGCGGCGCGTCTTTCGGCGCCGGCAACTACGGCATGTGCGGTCGCGGCTTCCACCCGCGCTTCTGCTTCAGCTGGCCGAACGCGCGCACCGCGGTGATGGGCGCCGAGCAGGCAGCGCAGACCATGCGCATCGTCACCGAGGCCGGCATGCGGCGCCGCGGCGAGGTGGATCATGCCCGGCTCGACGCGCTGGGCCAGCGCATCGTCGAGCGCTTCGAGAGCCAGATGAGCGTGTTCCGCACCAGCGCGCTGCTGCTCGACGACGGCGTCATCGACCCGCGCGACACGCGCGCCGTGCTCGCCCAGGTGCTGGCCGTGTGCCGCGAGGCCGAGGCGCGGCAGGTGCAGTCCATCCAGTTCTCCGTCGCCCGGCCCTGACCCGGCGACCTCCTCCGAACGGCCGCGCCCGCCACCGGTTCGCCATGAGTCCAGCCACCCCCTTCTCGAAGATCCTGGTCGCCAACCGCGGCGAGATCGCCCTGCGCATCATCCGCACCGCCCACGCGATGGGCTACGGCACCGTCGCGGTCTGCTCCGAGGCCGACGCGGACGCGCCGCACGTCCGGGCCGCGGACCAGGCGGTGGCGATCGGCGCGTCGGCGCCGTCGCAGTCCTACCTGAACATCGAGGCGCTGATCGCCGCCGCGCGCGCCAGCGGCGCCGACGCCGTGCACCCGGGCTACGGCTTCCTGGCCGAGAACGAGGCCTTCGCCGCGGCCTGCGCCGAGGCCGGCCTGGTCTTCATCGGCCCCTCGGCCGGGGCCATCCGCGCCATGGGCGACAAGGCCGCGGCCAAGCGGCTGATGATCGCGGCCGGCGTCCCCTGCATCCCGGGCTTCCAGAGCGAGGGCCCGGCGGACCAGTCCGAGGAGCGCCTTGCGGCGGCGGCGGCGCGCATCGGCTACCCGGTCATGATCAAGGCCACCGCCGGCGGTGGTGGACGGGGCATGCGGCGCGTGCCGTCGCCCCAGGGTTTCGCCGACGCGCTGCGCTGCGCCCGGTCCGAGGCCCTGCACGCCTTCGGCGACGCCACGGT
>CAIRBF010000326.1 GCA_903876715.1 uncultured beta proteobacterium | reverse complement strand
CTGCGCGCCACGCTGGCGCTGCTGCCCGTGCTGCTCGCGGTGGCTCCGACGGGCACGCCGCTGCTCGAACGCGTGCACGCCGCGCTGCAGCCGCCCGCAGAAGCCGCCGCGCCGCTGGCGGCCGTGGCCGACGAGCCGGCCGCGCTGCTGCGCGACGGCGGTGTGATCGCGCCCGGTTTCGACACCGAGCTCGACGAACTGCGCAGCATTGCGACGAACTGCGACGCCTTCCTGATCGACCTTGAACAACGGGAACGTGCGCGCACCGGCATCGGCAACCTGCGCGTGCAATTCAACAAGGTGCACGGCTTCTACATCGAGGTGACGAGTTCGAACCTGGACCGCGTGCCCGTGGACTACCGGCGTCGTCAGACGCTGAAGAACGCCGAGCGCTACATCACGCCGGAGCTCAAGACCTTCGAGGACAAGGCCTTGTCGGCACAGGAGCGAGCACTGGCACGTGAGAAATGGCTCTACGAGCAGGCGCTGGAGGCGCTTCAGCCACACCTGGGCGCGCTCGCAGCGCTGGCGCGGGCGCTGGCGAGCCTGGACGCGCTGGCCGCGCTGGCCGAGCGAGCGGCCACGCTGGGTTGGACGCGGCCGCAGTTCGTGCCCTACCCCTGCATCGACATCGAGGCCGGTCGCCACCCGGTGATCGAGCAGCGCCTGCGTGAGACCGACGGGCCGGAGTTCATCGCCAACGACTGCCGACTCGATGCGCGCACCCGCATGCTCATCGTCACCGGCCCCAACATGGGGGGCAAGAGCACCTTCATGCGTCAGGTGGCGCTGACCGTGCTGCTCGCGGCCATGGGCTCCTACGTACCGGCGCGGCAGTGCCGGCTCGGCCCCGTCGACGCCATTCACACCCGCATCGGCGCCGCAGACGATCTGGCCAACGCACAGTCCACCTTCATGCTGGAGATGACCGAGGCAGCGGCGATCGTGCACTCGGTCACCGAACACAGCCTGGTGCTGATGGACGAGATCGGCCGCGGTACCAGCACCTTTGACGGTCTGGCACTGGCCGGGGCGATTGCCAGCCACCTGCACGACCGCTGCCGGGCCTTCACGCTGTTCGCCACGCACTATTTCGAACTTACCGCCTTCCCGGCACGGCACGAGCGGGCGCTGAACGTGCATGTGGGCGCGGTGGAAAGCGGGCACGACATCGTCTTCCTGCACCGCATCGAGCCCGGCCCGGCGAGCCGCAGCTACGGCGTGCAGGTGGCGCGCCTGGCTGGCATGCCAACTTCGGTCATTCGTCAGGCGCGCGCCGCGCTCGAGGCACTCGAGGCCCAGCAGCAGGCAGATTCGGCTCAGGTCGATCTGTTCGCCGCGCCGCCCGTGGCGGCACCGATCTCGGCGCCGAGCGCGCTGGAGGAAGCGCTTGCCACGATCGATCCTGATACGCTCACGCCCCGCGAAGCGCTGGACGCGCTGTACCGTCTGAAGAAACTCCACCCTGACACCGCACCATGACCTACTGCGTGGGCGTCCGCCTGGACGCCGGGCTCGTGTTCCTCTCCGACTCGCGCACCAATGCCGGGCTGGACGCGATCAGCACCTTCCGCAAGATGATGATCTACGAGAAGCCAGGTGACCGGTTCATGGTCATGCTCTCGGCCGGCAATCTCAGCATCAGCCAGAGCGTGCGCGAAATCCTGCAGGTGGAGAAGCTCGACCGAGGCGCGCACGAGGAGCCGCTCACGATCTGGAACGCGACGAGCATGTTCGACGCGACGCGTGTGCTCGGCAGCGCGGTGCGCCGCGTCTACGAACAGGACGGTCCCTCGCTGCGCGCCGCCGGCATCGACTTCAACACCAGCATGATCTTCGGCGGCCAGATCCGCGGCGAGGCGATGCGGATGTTCCTTGTGTACTCCGCCGGCAACTTCATCGAGGCTACGCGCGAAACCTGCTTCTTCCAGGTCGGCGAGAGCAAGTACGGCAAGCCCATCCTCGACCGCGTGCTGACCCCGACCACGCCGCTGGACGAGGCAGCCAAGTGCGCGCTCGTCTCGATGGACTCGACACTGAAGTCCAACCTCTCGGTCGGTCTGCCGCTGGACCTGCTGATCTACCGCAAGGACGAGTTCGCCAGCGAGCGCATCGTCTGCATCGACGAGCACAACCCGTATTTCCGGATGATCCGCAATACCTGGGGCCAGCGCCTGCGCGAGGTCTTCGAGGGCATCGATGACCCGCGCTGGGACGGCGGCGACGCCACGCACCCGCTGCTGAAGCGCAGCGAGCGCTTCGAGCCGATGCGCAAGATCACCACGCCTGCGGAGCGTATCGTCTGACGCCGGCCTCCGCCCTGGCGGGCGCCGCGGCGACGCGGACGATCGTCTTCAGCCACGCCAACGGCTTCCCGGCCGGTACCTACCGCGTGCTGTTCGAAGCCTGGCGCGCCGCAGGCTGGCGAGTCGTCGCGCGCGCCCGATTTGGTCACGACGCGGATTTCCCGGTCACGAGCAATTGGCCGCACCTGCGCGACGAGTTGCTGGATTTCGTCGCACGCGAAGCCCCAGGCGGCCCGGTGCATCTGGTCGGCCACTCGCTGGGCGGCTACCTCAGCCTGCTGGCGGCCTGCCGCCGGCCGCGCTTGGCAGCGTCGGTCGTTCTGCTGGACTCACCGGTGCTGGCCGGCTGGCGCGCGCACACGGTGCAGGTGGCCAAGGCCACCGGTCTGATCAAGCGTATCTCGCCCGGGCGCACATCACGCACGCGGCGCCACCACTGGCCTTCGGCCGAAGCGGCACGCGCGCACTTCGCATCCAAGCGCGCCTTCGCGCGCTGGGATCCGTCGGTGCTGGACGACTACATCGCTGCCGGCATTGAGCCCGTCCCCGAGGACGCAGGCGTTCGCCTGGCCTTCGACCGAGGGATCGAGACACGCATTTACGACACCCTGCCGCATCACCTGGGGGCGCTGCTGCACCGCCACCCGCCGCGCAGCCCCGTGACCTTCATCGGCGGCACCCGCTCAACCGAACTGCGGCAGGTCGGACTCGAGGCGACGCGCGCGCTGGCACGCGGTCGTATGAGTTGGATCGAGGGCAGCCACCTCTTTCCCATGGAGAGGCCACTCGACACGGCAGCCGCCGTGCTGCAGGCGATCGATGCCGCACGCGCGTCAACGTCGCCAGCCGCCCCCTGAGGCCCTCGCATCCACAAGGCCCCGCACGGGCCCGCGCGCATGCACCGGCTACATGCCCTCTTCGACCTCTGAGCCAGCACTCAGGGGGTGCCGCATCGCGCCGGCCTGGTGGCCCATGGCGATGACACAGTCGGTCATCAGCACCAGACCGGCGATGGACGCAGCGTTCTGCAGCGCCAGACGCGTCACCTTCGCCGGGTCCATCACGCCCATCGCGAGCAGGTCGCCGTATTCGCCGGTGGCCGCGTTGTAGCCGTAGGACGCCGCCGCTTCGCCTTCGGGTACGGCTTCCACGCGCGCCACGACCACCGAGGCCTCGAGCCCGGCGTTGGCGACGATGCGCCGCAGCGGCTCCTCCAGCGCCCGGTGCACGATGCGCAACCCCGAGGCTTCGTCCAGCACGGCCTCCGCGTCAGGAGCGAGCACCCGCCGCGCGCGCAGCAGCGCGACGCCCCCTCCGGGCACGATGCCCTCCTCCACTGCAGCACGGGTGGCGTGCAGCGCGTCCTCGACCCGGATCTTGCGCTCCTTCAGCTCGGTCTCGGTCGCGGCACCCACCTTGACGACCGCGACCCCGCCCGACAGCCTGGCGATGCGCTGGTCCAGGTGCTCGCGGTCATAGTCGCTGGTCGCGGCCTCGCGCTCCTTGCGCAGCTGCGCCACACGCCCCGCGATCGCCGCCGATGCGCCCGCGCCCCCGATCAGCGTCGTGTCGTCCTTGGTCACCTCGACGCGCTGGACCCTGCCCAGATCGGCCAACCTCACTTTCGTCAAGGTCAGGCCGACCTCGTCGCTGACGACCGTGCCGCCGGTGAGCACCGCGAGGTCCTGCAGCATGGCCTTGCGCCGATCGCCGAAGCCCGCAGCCCGGACGGCGCAGGTCTTGACCGTGCCGCGCATCGCGTTGATCACCAGGGTGGCCAGCGCCTCACTGTCGACCTCTTCGGCCACGACGAGCAGCGGCTTGCCCGACTTGAGCACCTCCTCCAGCAGTGGCAGGAGGTCCTGCACCGAGGACAGCCGCTTGTCCACGAGCAGGATGGCCGCGTCCTCGAGCACGACGGCCTGACGCTCGGCGTCGTTGATGAAATAGGGCGACAGGAAGCCGCGATCGAATTGCAGGCCTTCCACCACCGACAGCTCGCTGACCAGTCCCGAGCCGTCCTCGATGGTCACCGCTCCAGCACGTCCGACCTTGTCAATGGCCTGCGCGAGCAACTCGCCCACCGAGGGGTCGTTGTTGGCCGAGATCGAGGCCACGTGTGCGATCTCCTGCGATGTCGCGCACGGGCGGGCCAGGCGCTTCAACTCGGCGACCACCGCCAGGACCGCACGGTCGATCCCGCGCTTGACCTGTACCGGGTTCATGCCCCCGGCCAGGTAGCGCTGCCCTTCCTCGATCATTGCGTGCGCAAGCACCGTGGCCGTGGTCGTGCCATCACCCGCCTGTTCACTGGTGCGCGCGGCCACCTCCCGAAGCAGCTG
Organism: uncultured beta proteobacterium; assembly: GCA_903876715.1. Classification (GTDB taxonomy): domain Bacteria; phylum Pseudomonadota; class Gammaproteobacteria; order Burkholderiales; family Burkholderiaceae_C; genus Rubrivivax. Next base: position 20,143 of record CAIRBF010000326.1, on the reverse strand, counting down.
CGCGCCCATGTTCTCGAACGGGTCCTCGAGCTCGATCGAGCGCGCCACCATCACGCCGGAGTTGACGATCTGCGGTGCGCCGAACTCGCGTTGCAGGATCACGGTGCGCCCACGCGGCCCGAGCGTCACGCGCACGGCCTGCGCCAGCAGGCTGGCGCCGTGGTGGATGCGCTTGCGCGCGTCGTCGTGGAAGAGCAATTGCTTGGCAGGCATGGACGGCGAACCTGTACAGGAAGACCAAGCCATGTTCGTGCCCGGCACGGGGCGCCTGCTTGAGCGAGCGCAGCACCGCGGTTGCGACCGTCGCGCAGGGTTCGCCCACGAGCGCGCGTGTCGGCGATCTCAGACTGCAGAAGACAGCAGGTCCAAAACCTCGGGCCGCGCCGGCGCACCCCGCACGCCGCCGTGGCGCGTGCACTTGATCGCCGCTGCAGCCGCGGCAAAACGCAAGGATTGCTCGTCGGTCTGTCCCTCGGCCAGCGCGACAGCAAGCGCGCCGTGGAAGGTGTCGCCGGCGCCCAGCGTGTCGACCACGCCGCCGACAGCCAGCGCCGGCAGCACACGCACGGGCTGGCCCCGGCGCTGCCATCGCAGGCCATGCCCTCCGAGCGTGACCACCGCCACCTCGGCGCCCCGGGCCAGCGCCTGACCCAGGCCCGCATCCAGCGCGGCGGCGTCGGGCGCGTCGCCTAAGCTCGCGACGACGCCGTCGGTGCCGGTCAACACCGCCATGCCCGGTTGCGAGAACACCGCCCAGCCGGCCAGCGCCACCAGGCGCTGCAGCACGTCGAGTGGGGCCGTGTCGCCGTCGAAGACCGAAACCGCGCCGCGCGCGCGCGCCCGGCGCAGCGCAGCCTCGGCCCAGGCCGGGCAGCGGGGATCGGCGAGCACAGCGTCGGCGTCCTCGAGCCAGGTCAGGTCCAGCGGCGGCGGCCGCCGCAAGGCATCGCCGTGGTGGCTGACGATGAGACGCTCACCGCGCGCGTCCACCAGCACCGCCGACACGGAGCTAGAGGCGCCGGCCACCGGCTGCAAGCCCACGGCGTTGACACCCTCGCTCTCGAAGTGGGCGCGAAACGTGGACACCGCGTCGTCGTCGCCCACAGGGCTGCCGAAGCGTACGGTGGCGCCGAGCCGCGCCGCCGCCACACAGGCGTTGGCCGTCATGCCGCCGACGACGCGGCGCAGCGCCCGCGCCGCCACCTTCACCGGCTCCTGCGGGATGCGCTCGACCTCGAAGACCATGTCCAGCGCGACGTGGCCCACACCGCAGACCCGCACCGCACGCCCCGGGCCCGTCATGCCCCCCGCTCCCGCAACTGGCGCACCATCTCCAGCAATTTCGGGCCAACCTCGTCGCGCAGCCACGCGCGTGACGTGTCCCCGCCGGGCGGCGGGGCAAAGGAGCAGTTGAAGACCACGAGCTCGCCGTTGGCCGCCGGACCGTAAGGCACCCCGACGGCCTGGATGCGCTGCACGAGGTCGCCATCGACCGTGCAGAAGCCCTGACGCGAGACATCGAGCAGGGCCTGACGGATCGGCGCGTCGAAGCGTGCCCAGTCCTCAGGCGTCTTGACGCGGATCTCGTTGAGCAAGGCGTCACGCGTAGCCGAGTCGCAGGCGCCGAGGTAGGCGCGGCCGATGGCGGAGCCGGCAATGGGCAGCGCCAGCCCGGTGTCGGCCAGAGCGCCACCGGCGCGCAGCCGGCTGCGGCTGCGGCTGGTCTCGACAAGCACGATGTTGAGCCGGTCGCGCAGCCCCATCGAAACGTCGCCCCCGGTCTCGTCCGCCAGCGCGTTCATCAGCGGGCGCGCCTGCAGGCGCAGCCCGATCGAGGCCATCAGCGGGTAGGTGGCCGAGATCAGCGCGGTGCCGAGTTGGTACTTGCCGTATTTGGGGCTCTGGCGCAGGTAGCCCAAGATCACGAGCGTGTAGGTCAGACGCGAGATCGTCGGCCGCGGCAGCCCCGTGCGCTCGGCCAGCTCGCCGTTGGACAACATGGTGTCTGTGGCGCTGAAGCAGCGCAGCAGCTCCAGGCCGCGCGCCAGTGTGGTGGCGAACTGACGGTCGCCGGCGTACTCCTCGTAGCCCAGCGGCACCCGTCGGGGCTGGTTCAGGAAGTAGCGTTCGCGCTGCTGGGTGTCCATGCCATCGACATGATCGCATATCAAAAGGTCTGACGACATATCGAAAATCCTGCTGTCACAGATACACGGCTCGCCCTATCCTCCGCAGTTCAGAGTCCGTTGCTCCGCCTGCCGGGGCCGAAAACGGCCCATTGACACCGTATCCGTGGCGCGGCACGACGAGGAACACAACGATGAAGCGCGAGGACCTGCCGCTGCACGACATCCCGGCGCTGTCGGGCAACAACGCCCCGATCACCGACGAGTTGGACATCGACCGGCTCGAGGTGGAGGGCGAACTGCCGGCCGACTTCAACGGCCTGTACGTGCGCAATGGCCCCAACCCCTACTTTGCGCCCGACTGGCGTTACCACGCCTTCGACGGTGACGGCATGGTGCACGCGGTGCGCTTCGACCGCGGTCAGGCGAGCTACCGCAATCGCTGGGTGCGCACGAGCGGCCTGGCCGAGGAGGTGGCCGCCGGCCATCCCCTGTGGAAGGGCATCAAGGAAAAGCAGCGTCTGGACCGCCCGGACGAGCCGATGAAGAACACCAGCAACACCGACGTGAAGTTCCACGCTGGCCGCTTGGTGACGATGTGGTACCGCTCGGGCGTGCCCTACGCGCTGGACCCGATGACGCTGCAGACCGTCGGCCGCGCCGACTACAGCGGCGCCCTCAGCCGGATCTCGGCGCACTCGCGCCCGGACGAGGCCACCGGCGAGCTCGTCTGGTTCGACTACGGTACGCAGGCGCCCTACATGCGCTACGGCGTGATCGGGCCCGACGGCCGAGCGCGGCACCAGATCGACGTGCCCCTTCCCGGCCCGCGCCTGCCGCACGACATGGCGATCACCCCGAACTACACCGTCCTGCACGATTTCCCGCTGCTGCTGGACGAGGAGGCCTGGAAGCTCGGGCGCTACAAGCTGCAGTTCCGCCCCGACCTGCCCACGCGCTTCGCCGTGGTGCCGCGCTACGGCAGCGCCGATCAGATCCGCTGGTTCGAGGCGCGGCCCTGCTACCTGCTGCATGTCGTCAACGCCTGGGAGGAAGGCGACGAGGTGGTCATGGTGGGCACGCCCTACCGCACCTACGAGGATGCGCAGGGCCGCGTCGACGCCCGCCGACTGGAGCACACCATCCACAACCGACAACGCGACTTCTGGCTCTACGAGTGGCGCTTCGACTTGAAGACCGGCCAAACCCGCGAGCGCGTGATCGACGACGTGCTCAACACCGAGTTTCCGGCCATCAACTCAGCGTACCAGGGCCTGCCCACGCAGCACAGTTACCACATCGTGTTCCCGCACGGCGGGCGCGAGGAGGTGCGCTTCACCGGCATCGCCAAGGTCAACCACTGCACCGGCGGCTACATGGCCTGGAGCGAGGGACCCGATTCCTTCTACAACGAGCCCGGCTTCGCACCGCGCGACGTCTGCGCGACCGAGGACGACGGCTACGTCGTCACGTTCGCCTGGAACGCGGCAAAGCTGCGATCCGAGGTGCAGGTGTTCGACGCCCGTGGGACCGAGTTCGGGCGCGGGCCCGTCGCGCGCGTGCTGCTGCCGCGCCGGGTGCCCAACGGCTTCCACGCCACCTACGTCAGCGCCGAGGTGATGCGGCGCTGGCCGGTGCCGACCTGATGCGGGCCACGCCCTTGCCGGCCTGGGCCTGCACGCCCGCGCCCCTGCTGCTCCTGGAGCCCTTTCGATGATCCTGGCATCACCCGAGCGCATTGCCGAATTCACCGCCCGCGGCTGGTGGGGCACACGCACCTTGGACGAGGCCTTCCTCGACATCGTGGCCCGTCATCCCGAGCGCGAAGCCGTGGTCGACCCACCCAACCGCGAGGCATTGACCGACGGCGCGCCGCGCCGCCTGAGCTACGCGCGGCTGGCCGACGAAGTCGAGCGCATGGCCGCGGTGCTGCACGCGCGCGGCCTGAAGCGCGACGACATCGTCGTCGTGCAGCTCGTCAACTCGGTCGAGCAGTTCGCCGTCTACCTGGCCTGCATGCGGCTCGGGCTCATCGTCTCGCCGGTGCCGGTGCAGTATCGCGAGCATGAGCTCGACCACATCCTGGTCCTGACGGGCGCGCGCGCCGTCGTCACCGCCACGCGCATCGGCCGGCATGCCGCAGCCGCGATGTGGGTGCAACTGGCCGCGCGCCACCCCAGCCTGAGCGAGGTGCTGGCCTATGGCCGCGAGGTGCCAGCCGGCGCGCAGGGACTGGACGCGCTGCTGGCCGACACGCACGACCCCGCGGCTGCCTGGGCTGCGGCACGTGCCGCAGCCATCACCGCCAACGACATCGCCACGCTGTGCTGGACTTCGGGGACCGAGGCCTCACCCAAGGGTGTGCCGCGCAGCCACAACGAATGGTGGATCTGCGTGCCCTCGCTGGTCGAGGCGGCCGACCTGAAACTCGGCATGCGCCTGCTGAACCCCTTCCCGCTGATCAACATGGCCGGGCTGTCGAGCTCCTTCGCCACCTGGCTCGGCCTGGAGGCGACGGTGGTGCAGCACCACCCCTTCGACCTCGACGTCTTCCTCGGCCAGCTGCGCACCGAGCGCATCGACTACACCGTTTCGCCACCGGCCATCCTGACGCTGCTGCTGCAGCGGCCGGAGCTCCTCGAGGGCATCGACTTCAAGCGCCTGTCGCACATCGGCTCGGGCTCGGCGCCGCTGTCGGAGTGGATGGTGCAGGGCTGGGCCGACCGCGGCGTGGCCATCGTCAACTACTTCGGCTCGAACGAGGGCGCGGCGCTGACCGGCGCGCCGGTGGACATTCCCCAGGCGGCAATGCGGGCGCGCTACTTCGCGCGCTTCGGCACGCCCGAGCGCTTCTCGAAGATCTCCACGGCAGCCAAGATCCGCACGCGGCTGGTCGACCCCGAGACCGAGCGCGAGATCACCGAGCACGGGGTGCCCGGCGAGATGCGCGTGGCCGGGCCGACGATCTTCAGCGGCTACTTCCGCAACCCCGAGGCCACGGCGCGCGCCTTCGACGATCAGGGCTACTTCCGCTCGGGTGACCTGTTCGAGATCGCCGGCGACCGCGGGCAGTACCTGCTGTACGCGGGCCGCTGCAAGGACATCGTCGTGCGTGGCGGCATGAAGATCTCCGAGGTCGAGATCGAGACCCTGCTGCTGGCCTACCCCGGCGTGCGCGACGCCGCGGTCGTCGGCGCGCCGGACGACGTCCTGGGCGAGCGTATCTGCGCCTGCGTCGTGCCGGCGCCGGGCGCCGAGATCACAGTTGAAGGCCTCGCGCGCTGGCTGCGCGACGAACGCCACGTCGCCGTCTACAAGCTGCCCGAACGCCTGCTGCTGCTGGACGCGCTGCCGCGCAACCCGGTGGGCAAGGTGCTCAAGCGCGAGTTGCGCCAGCGGCTGCAGGTCGGCGCGTCCCCCACCACCCCACCGGCCCGCACGGCATGAACACACCCGTCCTGCTGCTGATTCCCGGCATGTCCAACACGCCCGCCGTGTGGGCGCCGACCCGAGCGCACCTGGGCGAAGGCGACGGCCTCGAGGTGCGCGTGACCGATGTGCGCCTGGCGAGCGACATTCCGGCCATGGCGCGCGCCGGCTGGCAGGCGCTGGCCGATGTGCCGGCCGGGCGTCCGGTGCTGCTCGCCGGCTTCTCCATGGGCGGCTATGTGGCGCTGCAGATGCTCGCCGACGCGCCACGCGCGGCGCAGGGCCTGGCGCTGGTGTGCTCGTCAGCCCGTCCGGACAGCCCGGACTCGGCGCCGATGCGCGAGCGCGCCATCGCCGCGGCCACGCGCGACTACGCCAAGTACGTGAACAGCGTCACGCAGTGGCTGCTGGCGCACACACCCTCCATCGACCCCGACCTGCTGCAGGCCATCCGCGCCGACCAGCTCGCTGCTGGCGCAGACACGACGATCGCGCAGCAGCGCGCCGTGAGCCTTCGCGCCGACCAGCGTGGGCTGCTGCGCGGCCTGCGCATCCCCTTGCTGGCGGTGGCGGGCGAGCGCGACCAGCTCGTACCGCCTGCGCTGTCTCAGGAGGCGGCGGAACTCGCCCCTGACGCACGCCTGGAAATCGTGCCCGGTGTCGGGCATCTGCTACCGTGGGAATCACCGCAGCAACTGGGGGCGCTTTTGCGGGCCTGGTCCTTGGCCGCCGCAGGCAGGGCCTGACGATGCAGCGCCATGTCTTCCGGTCGCAGGGCCGCCGAGTTACCGCACCCTGTCACCGCACCTGTTCCAAGACGATCCAAGAAGACTCAAGACTCCAGGAGACTCGATGACCCGACGCCAATTCCTCCGCCAGGCCCTGCCAGCCACGCTGGGCGCCGCTGCCGCACTGACGCTGTGCCCGGCTCCGGCGCACGCCCAGGCCCCCGTCTTCCCGAGCAAGCCCGTGCGTGTGATCGTGCCCTTCGCCGCCGGCAACACCCTCGACACCTCATTGCGCCAGGTCAGCGAGGTCTTCCAGCGCAACACCGGCCAGCCCATCGTCATCGACAACAAGCCAGGGGGCGCGGGCATCGTCGCGGCGCAGGCATTGATGCAATCGCCGCCGGACGGGTACACGCTGCTGCTGACCAACACCAGCATGCTGACGATCAACCCCCATACCTTCAGCAAGCTGCCCTACGACGCCGAGAAGAGCTTCAAGCATGTGACGAATTACCTCGGCGCAACGATGGTGTTCGCGGTCAACGCCGCCAACGTTCCGCCGAACACGATGGCCGAGTTCATCGCCTGGGCCAGGCCGCAGGGCGGCAAGATCTCCTATGCCTCGTTCACGGCGGGCAATTCCTCCCACTTCGCCGGCATCATCCTGAACAAGCGCACCGGCACCGAGCTGACCCACGTGCCCTTCAACGGCACGCCGCCGGCGGTGCAGAACCTGGTCGGTGGCCAGGTGCACGCCGCCATCCTGCCGCTGCTGGCCGTCAAGCCGCACATGGACAGCGGCAAGGTCAAGGTGCTGGCGGTCACGAGCCCGCAGCGTTCGCCGCTGATGCCGGGTGTGCCCTCGTTCACCGAACTCGGCCTGCCCGAGATGGAGATCTTCATCTGGTCGTCGCTGTCGGCACCCGCGGGCACCCCCGACGCCCTCGTCGCACGGTTGAACGCCGAGTTCGTCAAGGCGCTGAAGACCGACGAGATCCGCCAGAAGTGGGCTACGGTCGACTTCACTCCACTGCCGACCACGCCTGAAGAGGTGACGCGCTTCATCCGCGCCGAGTCGGCGCGCTGGGGCGAGGCCGTGCGCATCTCCGGCTTCAAGGTGAGCGAATGAGCTCAGAGCAGCCCTCCCGCCGCCGCCGGCTGGCCTGCCGCCTGCCGGTCTTCGCCGCGCCGATGTTCCTGGTCTCGGGCCCGGATCTCGTCGTCGCCGCCTGCAAGGCGGGCATCGTGGGAGCCTTCCCGACCCCCAACGCCCGCCCGATCGCGGTGCTGGACGAGTGGATGCACCGCATCACCGATGCGCTGGCCCAGGCCCGGGCCGAGCAGCCGCCGGGCACGGTGGGCGACTGGTGTGCCAACCTCGTGACCCACCGCTCCAACGAGCGCCTGCCCGAGGACCTGAAGCTGATCGAGCGTTACCGCCCACCGGTGGTCGTCACCGCCCTGGGCAGTCCCAAGCCGGCGATCGAGGTCGTCCACGGCTACGGCGGCCAGGTCTTTGCCGACGTGACGAGCCTGACGCTGGCGCGCAAGGCGGCGGAGGCCGGCGCCGACGGCCTGGCCTGCATCTGCAGCGGCGCGGGCGGCCACACCGGGTCGATCAATCCGTTCGCCTTCGTCAGCGCGGTGCGCGAGTTCTTCGACGGCACCATCGTCATCGGCGGCGGCATCTGCGACGGCTGGGGCGTGGCCGGTGCCATCGCCTGCGGTGCCGACTACGTCTACATGGGCACGCGCTTCATCGCCACGGCCGAGAGCATGGCCCAGCCCACGTACAAGCAGATGCTGGTGGACAGCACGGTCGACGACCTGCTGGTCAGCGACCGTATCACCGGCACGACGGCAAGCTGGCTCAAGCCCTCGATCCGCGCCAGCGGCCTGGACCCGGACAACCTGCCCGAGGCGCCAGGACGGAACTACAACAGCAACCGCTCGATCGACGCCGCCAAGCGCTGGGTCGACGTCTGGGGCGCGGGGCAAGGCGTCGGCGCGGTGCGCGCCGTCGAGCCGGTGGCCGACGTCGTCGAACGCATTGCGCAGGAGTTCGCCGCCGCCCAGGCACGCATGGCGGCCTGGGCGCCGCCGGCGCCGGCAGTCGCCTGAGGAGCCGAGCCATGTCCATCATCTGCCGTCTACCGTCATCGCCCCAGCGGACTGCCGCGCGCAGGAGCGCCCCTTGAACGACAGCGCTCACCCGTTGCTCGGCACCTGGCAACTGCTGCGCTGGGAGATCGGCTACGGCGACGGGCGCCCGCCGACGCTGCCCTACGGCGCCGACGCGACCGGGCTGATCCTCTATACCGCCGACGGCTGGATGAACGCCTGCATCGGCCGGGCGGGCCGGCCGCGCCTGTCCAGCGACAGTGTGCGCAGCGCCCCCGAGGCCGAGCGCCTCGCAGCCTTCGAGAGCTGGTTCCAGTACGCCGGGCCCTATTCGCTGCGCGAATCCGGCGGACGGCTGCAGGTCGTGCACCGTGTCACGCACGCGCTGAACCCGAACTTCGTCGGCACCGAGCAGGTGCGCAACGTCGACTTCGACGCCGAAGGCACACTGACGCTGTCGGCCACCGATACGGTGCCAGGCTCTTCGGTGGAACGCCATCACCGCCTGCGCTGGGGACGCGCTGACGGCTGAACCCGACACCCCATTGCATGAACCGATCACGATGAGCCATCCGCTGCACGCCAAGCACCTGCCGCTGCTGGACCGCGCAGAGCGCGCCTGCCGCGAGCGAGACTGCTGGAGCCCCTGGCCCGACACGCCCGGCGGCTACCCCGACAGCGCCCACGCCCAAGCCCGTGCCCGCGCCGCCTTCGAAGCGCAGTGCGGGCAGGCCTACGCCCTCGCCGGCCACCCCGGACAGGCCGGCGAGCCGGCCGAGGAAGTCTCCCCCTACACCCAGCGTGCGCTCGGCATCCGCTACCCGCAGTCCGACCCCGACACGCTCTTCGCCGCCGCCGAGGCAGCGATGTCGGCCTGGGCCGCGGCCGACGCAGACACCCGGCTCGGGGTGCTGATGGAGGTGGTCGACGTGCTCTACCGCGAGCACCTGTTCGACGTCGCCACGGCGATGATGCACACCGCCGGCCAGAGCGCGAACATGGCCTACGCCGGCAGCGGCGTCAACGCGCTGGACCGCGCGATCGAGGCCCTGGTCTACGCCCGCCAAGCGATGCAGGCGGTGACGCCGCGCAGCCGCTGGGAGCGCAGCTTCGGCAGTGCCCGGATCGCGCTGGACAAGACCTGGCGCGTCACACCGCGCGGCGTGGCCGTATGCTTCACCTGCGCCACCTTCGCCACCTGGAACGCCTGGCCGTCGATGATGGCCAGCCTGGCCACCGGCAATGCCGTCATCGTCAAGCCGCATCCCACCTCCGTGCTGCCGATGGCGCACTCGGTGCGGGCCTTCCGCCGCGTACTGCGCGAGGCCGGCTTCGACCCGAACCTGGTGACCATGCTGACCGACTCCAGCACCGAGCCCCTCGGCAAGGTGCTGGTGCAGCACCCGAAGACGGCCATCGTCGACTTCACCGGCAGCGCGCGTTTCGGCCAGTGGGTCGAGCGCCACGCGCACCCGGCCCTGGTCTACACCGAGACCTCGGGCGTGAACACCGTCGTCATCGAGTCCGCGGCCGACCTGGACGCGGCGCTGCGCACCCTGGCCACAACGATGTGCATGTTCAGCGCCCAGATGTGCACGAGCCCGCAGAACGTCTACCTGCCGCGCACGGGGGTACGCACACCGCAGGGCACGGTGCCCCTGGACGAGGTGGCGCAACGCTTGGCCGCCGCGATCGACGCCGTCGGTCGCGACCCGCGCCGTGCCGGCATGATCCTGGCCACGATCCAGGCGCCGTCGACGCTGGCGCAACTCGCGCAACTGCGCGATGAGGGCGCGCGCGTCGGCCGGGTGCTGCTGGAGCCGAGGCCCTACCCCCACCCCGAGTTCCCCGACGCGCGCACCAGCACACCGCTGCTCGTGCAGACCGACACCGCCCACCGCGCGCTCTATGGCGAGGAGCGCTTCGGCCCGGCCGGCTTCGTGATCGCCTGCGACGACGCCGCCGACGCGCTGGCCCAGGCCACCGCCGACGTGCGCGAGTTCGGCGGCCTCACGGCCTTTCTCTACAGCGAGGACGAGGCCTACATCGAGCGCGCGATCGATGCCTACGCCCGCGCCGGCGCCCAACTGACGATCAACCTTACCGGCCCGATGCCGCTGAACTTCGCCGCCGCGTACAGCGACGTCCACGTCACCGGCCTGAACCCGGCCGGTAACGCCAGCCTGACCGACCTGGCCTTCGTGGCTGGCCGCTTCCGCATCACGCAGTCGCGCCGCCCGGCGCGCGACGCCTGACCCCACCGCACCTTCCACCGCCGAGCATCCTGGAGGCCCCGCATGAACGCACCGACCCGCCCCGAGAACCTCGCCCCCTTCGGCGAAGACTACGGCCCGCTGCTGACCGGCCCCTTCGCGCCGCTCGCCGACGAATCCACACTGACCGACCTGCCGCTGCTCAAGGGCGCGATCCCCACGGATCTGAACGGCGTGTACATGCGCGCCGGCCCGAACGCCCGCTATGCGCCGCAGGGCCGCTACCACCCCTTCGACGGTGACGGCATGGTCCACGCTGCGCACTTCGACCAAGGTCGGCTCACGGTGCGCAACCGCTGGGTACGCACCGAAGGCTTCCAGCGCGAGGACGCGGCCGGCCGCGCCACCCACTGGGGCATCCGCGAGACCTTGCTCGGGCGCGACGACAAGCCGCTGAAGGACACCGGCAACACCGACCTCGTCGCCCACGCCGGCAAGGCGCTGGCGCTTTGGTACATGTCCGGCGAGGCCTGGGAACTGGACCCGATCACGCTCGAGACCCTGGGTCGCAGCAAGGCCATCGCGCAGACCGGCGGCAAGATCTCGGCCCACGCCAAGGTCGACGAGATCACCGAGGACCTGCTGTTCTTCGACTACGGCCACGACGCGCCCTACATGCACTACGGCGTCGTCGGCCCCGACGGCGAGTTGAAGCACCACGTGCCGATCCCGCTGCCAGGGGCGCGCCTGCCGCACGACATGGCGGTCACCGAGCACTATTCCGTCCTGCACGACCTGCCGGTGATGCACGACCCCGAGGCCATGGCGCTCGGCCGCCACAAGGTGGTGTTCCGCGCCGACATGAAGTCGCGCTTCGGCGTGATCCCGCGCTACGGCAAGACCGAGGAGCTGCGCTGGTTCGACTTCAGCCCCTGCTTCCTCTACCACGTGGTCAACGCCTGGGAGGAGACCGACGCGCGCGGGCGCTGGATCACGATGGTGGGCTGCCGCTACATGCCGGTGACGCGGCCCGACGGCTCGATCGACGAGCAGCGCACGGCCAAGGACATCGCCGAGCTCGTGATGCACGCGCGCCTGTGGCGCTGGCGCATGAACCTGGACACCGGCGCCACCGAGGAGCAGTGCCTGGACGCCGGGCACAACCTCGAGTTCCCCAGCTACAACAGCGCGCTGACCGGCCGCCGCACCCGCTACGGTTACTTCGTCGACCACAGCGACGACGTGATCCTGCAGTGGGCCGGCCTGCGCAAGTGCGACCTGGACACCGGCGCGACGCTGTCGGCCTGGCGCGACGACCCCACGCAGAGCTGGTACTCCGAGCCCTGGTTCGCCGCCGCCGACCATCCGCAGTCCGAGGACCACGGCTACGTCATCGCCTTCCAGTGGAACGCGGCCGAGCAGCGCCAGACGCTGGACATCTTCGACGCGCGCGACCTTGGCCAGGGGCCGGTGGCGCAGGTGCTGATCCCGCGCCACATCCCCACCGGCTTCCACGGCTGCTGGTTCGCCGCCTCGCGGCTGAAGCCGCGGTCCTGAGCCTGGTCGCCCCCTTTTTCTGCCAACCGACCCTGGGAACACCCCGATGAGCACGCCCACCTACATCCTCGGCGGCCACCAGACCGACTTTGCCAAGGTCTGGTCGCGCCAGGGCCAGGACCTGTCGGACATGATCCGCGAGTCCGTGCTCGGCGCGCTCGAGCGCAGCCGCGTCGACGCCGCGCAGGTGCAGAGCATCCACGTTGGCAATGCCTTCGGCGAGATCCAGCGCGCGCAGGCGCACCTGGGCGCGATGGTGGCGCAGGTCGTGCCCGAGCTCTGGGGCGTGCCGGCGATGCGGCACGAGGGCGCCTGCGCCTCGGCCTCGCTGGCGGTGCTCGCGGCCATGGCCGAGATCGAGGCCGGGCGCTACGACTGCGTGCTCGTGGTCGGCGCCGAGGAACTGAAGAACCTGCCCGGCGACCAGTCCTCGGCGAACCAGAACGCCGCCGCCTGGCAGGGGCACGAGGGCATCGATTGCCGCTTCATGTGGCCGGCCGCCTTCGGCCTGGTGGCGCAGGAGTACGAGCGCCGCTACGGGCTCGACCGGCGGCACGTCAACCGCATCGCCGAGATCAACTACGGCAATGCCAAGCGCAACCCGCTGGCGCAGACGCGCAAGTGGCAGTTCGAGCCCGGCGCCTTCACCGACGACGACACGCTGAACCCGGTGATCGAGCCCGGCACGCGGCGCCAGGACTGCGGCCAGATCACCGACGGCGCCTGCTCGCTGCTGCTGGCTGGGCCGCGTTTCGCCGCCGAGCACGCGCGCCGCACCGGCGTGGCGCTCGAGTCCCTGCCGCGCATCCTCGGCTGGGGCCACCGCAACGCGGGGCTGCGGCTGAAGGACAAACTCGAGCGCAGCGTCGGCCAGCCCTACGTGTTTCCGCACGTGCGCCAGGCCATCACCGAGGCCTGGGCCCGGGCTGGCGTGGCCGGTCCCGAAGGCCTGGACGGCATCGAGACACACGACTGCTTCACCACGACCGAGTACATGGCCATCGACCACTTCGGCCTGACCCCGCCGGGGCAGAGTTGGCAGGCCGTGGAGTCCGGCATGATCGAGTTCGGCGGCAAACTCCCCATCAACCCCAGCGGCGGCCTGATCGGCGGCGGTCACCCGGTGGGCGCCACCGGCGCGCGCATGCTGCTCGACGCCGCGCGCCAAGTCACCGGGCAGGCCGGCGACTACCAGGTCGACGCAGCGAAGACCTTCGCCACGCTCAACATCGGCGGCAGTTGCGCGACGGTGTGCAGTTTCGTGGTCGGCGTGGGAGCCTGAGGCCCACCCGCCCCGGTGCGCGCGGTCGCAGGCCGGTCGTCTCTCAGGCAAAGCTCGACGCAGGCGTCCGCGCCGGGAAGCCGTTGCGTCCGGGAAACTCCGGCGCAAGACGGCGCGCCTGAGGCATCTTCAACCACAGCCGCAGCATGCGCCTGTGCAGCGCCGGGTCAGGCGCGTCCTGGAACTCGGTGCGCGAGTGCAGGACCGCGTAGTTGTTGGCGAACTGCAGGTCGCCAGGCTCGAGCAGCATGTCCAGGCGCAGCGCGGGGTCCTGCATGGTCGCGTCGAACAGATCCAGTGCCTCCACCTCCACCCGCGACAGCGGCAGGCCTCGGATCTCGTGGCCGAGTTCGGTGTACTGGCGCAGATAGCGGCAACTGATCTTGCCCTCGTGGTGACTGAAGATCGGCGACAGGCTCGGCTGGTCCTCGCACAGGTGCGCGAAATACCAGGGCCGGTGATACAGCGCCAGGTACTGCGGGTGGCGGGCGAGGATCTCGTTGTAGATCGCAGCCACGCTGACCAGGCTGCTGATGCCTCCACGCCATGCCTTGCGCACGCACAACAGACCCACGACGTCAGAGGGGTCGCTGTGGTATGGCAGGTAGAGGTTCGTCTCGTACACGCGCGTCGTCTTCTTCGTCACGTCGCCCACGTTCATCACGACGCCCAGCAAGTCCCCGCGCGGGTTCTGCCGCACAGGCTGACCCATGTGCAGACCGATGCCGAAGGTCAGCGCGTCGATCTCGTCGTCACCCAGGCGCTGGACCGGCAGGCCACGCAGCACGAGGAAGCCGCGACCGTGCTCGAGTTCCTCGGCGATGCCCGCCAGGCGTGGCGCCAGCAGCGGCAGGGGAAAGTGCTCGCGGCCGAAGTCTGGAAAGCGCCTGCCTGCAGCCTTCAGCGTCGCCAGAGCGGCATCGAGTTCCGACACCTCGACCCCTGAGAGGTGATGGATCCAGCGCTCGTCGCCCGCCATATCGGCGCCCCTCCACGCGAGAGGACCGGTGACAGGCTGAAGGCGGATGCAGCTCATGAAGTCCTTGCGGTGGGACGCACTGGGCCTGATATGGTATCGCGATGCGTTCCTTGCCCAGATACGCGTGATCCACGGCAGGTCGCGCGTGCACGCCGCAAAGTCGGGATGAATCTCAGGGTGGTCGACGATCTACGTGTCGTCGATGTCGTAGCGCAAGCACAGTCCAGAGTTAAGGTGGCTGCAGACATCCACCAGCCAGCCCAGCGGGTCGCGGTTCAGCCGGTGCGCCGGGTACTCGCCGGGCGAGGCGCCAGTACCGCGCAGCGGCCCTGGGGATCGCACTCGTGCCTTCGCGTACCCATCGCCGGAGGAAGCCCAAGCACTTATCCGCCGACGCCGGCGATCGGGATGAAGACGCCCATGACGGGGGTCAAGACCGGGAACGAACGCCAGTTCACGAGGGCCTTGACCAAGCCCGCCCCCCCCCAGGATCCGGAACGGCGGCCGGATGGCGGGCGAACTCTTGCGTCGCTGTGTGGTGCGGGGCATACGAGTATCTGCGGATGGGCGCCGGGGCAGTTTCATCTTGCCGGCCGGGCGCGGGGTGGGTTTCTGAGGGAGTCTGGGTGCGGGACAGCTCACCAGGTGATCTGGACGGAATCACGGCGTCACTCAGGTCAGAGGTTCATTGCTCGCAGGCGCAGATGCAGATGGAAAGCGCCGTCCAGTGACGGGAGTAAGCTCGAAGCGATGTCCTGCCCCAAGCCGCCCTCTACCGAAGATCTGGAGACCTTCCTGCGCTGCCAGGACGCAGACACCCTGGTGTCCGTGCTGCTAGACCTCGCCCGCGACAACGAGGACATCCGGGCGCGGCTGGGGCGCCTGCAGTGGGCCGATCGGCCGGACAAGCTCTCAGCCGGGTTTCGCAAGACGCTGTCGGCATGGCGGCGACCGGCCCGGTTTCGCCCGCGGCGCGAGGCCCTGGCCTTCGGCCGCGAACTCGAGAAATGGCTGGACCAGGTGGCGCAGGAACTGCTGCCGCAGGACCCGCCCGCAGCCCTTGATCTGTTCCAGGCCTTCATCGAGGCAGACGCTGACTGGTTCCACCAGGCCGACGACTCCAACGGCGCGATCGGCACGGCCGTGCGCGCGGCTTGCGGGCACTGGCTGCGAGCCGCCGCACGCTGCGAAACAGCCGCCGACGCATGGCCGGACCGGCTGCTCGGGCTCTACGCGGCCGACCGCCACGGCGCCCGGGAGCCGCTGCTGCAACAGGCTCACCAGTTGCTCGGCGAGGACGCCCAGCGCGCCATGGTGGCACAGCTCGAGACGCGCCTGTCCCAAACGCTCCAGGACCCCGGGGCACGGGAAGACCCACCCCTGGACACCTTCCGATGGGTCGGCGCGCTTTCCTTGCTGTCCGCCTCCCTGCGGGACCCGGACATCAAGGTGCGCGCCTCGCTGCAACTCCAGGCCGATCCCCACCCGGTGCAGCGCGAGGTCTTTGCGCGCGCCTACCTCGAAGCCAACCGTCCCGCCGACGCCCTGACCTGGCTGCAGGGCCCTTGGGGCCACCTCGAGACCCACCGCCTGACGCTGCAGGCCCAGGCGCTGCAGCAGCTCGGCCGGGTGGAGCAAAGTGCACCGATCAGGCAGCGCGTGTTCGAGCGCACCCTGTCACATACCGACCTCCAGCATTGGATCGAGCATCTGCCGGAATCGGCAAGAACCGAGGCCATCGACCACGCAAACCGGCTGGCACGCGAACATGGTGATATCGGGGCGGCAGCAGCCCTGCTGCTCCACCTCGACGACCCGCGCGCGGCAGAGGAATGTCTGCTCGCCCACGCATCGCAACTGGAAGGCAGGCACCATGGCCAGCTTGACCGGCTGGCCGAATCGCTGCGCGTGCACGACTGCCCCCGCGGCGAGACCGTCGTCTACCGAGCGCTGCTGACCGCCGTCCTGGAGCAGGCCAACTTCCGTGCGTACGGGTCTGCGGCTGGCTATTGGAAACGGTTGCAGCAGATCGCCGACAGCGGGGTCCGCCTCGCCCCACTGCCCGAGCACGAGGTCTTCACGGCCGACGTCCGGGTCCGGCACGCGCGCAAGACCGCTTTCTGGGCGCGCGTCGAAGAACAGGGCGGACGGATCAGACGCGGGCGCGTCTGATCGCCGAAGGGGACGGTGGTCTGGCTACCCAGCCGGACCACGTGCGGGCAGCCACCGGTCCAGCAGCGGCCCGACGTACTCGCGGCCCAGCATGTGCCCGGCCGCCGGTACCACCGTGACCGGAATCCCGATCGGCGCGGCAAGGCACAGCACGTTGGTGGGCACGCTCTGCCAGTCCAGTTCACCCACGTGGACCTCGCAGCGGGCAGGCGGTGTGTAGCGCCCCTGCGCGGACAGGCGCGCCAGGTGCTCGGCCCGCAGCGGGATGAAGTGCTGCATGCGTTCAATGTCCTCGAACGCACCGACGATGGGCCACAGCAGCAGCACGCGCCCGGGGTAGGCCGGCAACTGCGCCTGCGTCTGCGCGTGGAGGAAGAGGTAGGCGCCGAAGGAGTTGCAAATGACGTGGGCCCCGGGGCGCCAGAAATGCTCCCTCAGATCCTGCACGACCGTGTCCACCTGCACCCGGAAGCCCGCAGCCCGGAAGTCCCCCATGGTTTCACCGCCCGTGACCGCCCAGCGCCTCGCCCAGCCCGGTGTGCAGACGGCTGCCGTGGCCGGGCAGGTAGCAGACGGTGGCAGACCACACGGGAAGCTGATCCCGTCAGCGGAAGATCGGCGACGCTGGCGCCAGGTGGCATTTTGGGTGACTTGTGGAGGCCACCATAGCGCTCGTCGCCAGAGCGGCCCAGTTGCAAGACATCGGTGCCGAACCAGCGCGGGCCAGGCGCCTGCCGTCACGGTGGTCCAGGAGACGTGCTGGATGCGATGACAGAAGTCCGCCCAGACGGCGCCTGAACGCTATCGTGCAGCGGCACAATGCCCGAGGCGTTACCAAGCAACGACGGCGGTAGGTTCACGATCGTGTACGTCATTGATCTCACCCACTACCTGGACGAGAAGGGCATGATTGCCCCACAGAAGGGCCCCGCTCGCAAGCTCGCCAGCTTCCTGACGGCGGTGGTGGCCCACGCGTCGGACTTCGAGCGGCCGTCTAGCACGCCGGGACCCTTCTGCTTCAAGTGCCGCAAGCGGGACCAGTCGGTCGTCGACACTGCCATCGACGCGCAGTGGCGGATCGTCTGGTTCTGCCCCGTGTGTCACGCCGAGGGGCAGATCTCGAACTGGGAGCACACCTTTTGGGACCTGTCGGAGGTCTCCGGCGAGTCCTGATCGCGCCCGGCACCCATCTCGCTGCGAGCCAGGCCGAAACCGCGGGGCGGCTGGGCCCGACCACCGAGTGCTGCTCCACGGCCGCGCGCCAGGCGATTTCATCAAGCCCGCACCAGCGGCATCTCCTCCCACTGCGCCGTGCAGCGCGGAGTTCTGCGCTCCTGAATCATGGTCCAGCCGCGCGGGGCCTGGCCCACGCGGTTGGCGCCCACCTACATGGTGTCCCGGCGCCAGCGCTGGTTGACGGCGTCCAGGGCGGCCATCACGCGCTGCGGTTCACGGCGGGTAGCGGCGGGGCTGTCGTGGGAGTTGCCTCGCTCACCGGGCGTCGCACCGCCCTGCCCGTTTGGGGCGTCAAAGTCCAGTACCGTCCGGACCTGGCACGCGCTGCTGAAGTCCACCAGCATCACGCCAGCCTTGGCGTAGTCGAAGCCCCGGCGGTGGATCTTCTTCAGACCCTGGAGCGCGGCGCCGACGAGGCGCCCGCTGTCGTCGGTGGGGGTGACGAGCGGCACCCGGATCGACGCGCGGCACCGCGACTACCGTCTGCCAGACATGTGCGAGCAGCTGACGGTCAGCATCAGCGGCTGGCGCGCGTGGACGCGGCGGCAAGCCTGACCGCACGCGCCTGAGCGACCCGCAAGCTGTGGCCTTGATGAAGCGCATGCATGCCCAAGTCAGGGCCGCCTACGGATCGCGCCGCATGCATCGAGAGCTTCACGACAGGGGGCAGCGCATCGGCCTGCGCAGGGTCGAGCGGCTGATGCGTGAGAACGGCATCCGGGCACGCCACGAGCGGCGCTTCAAGGCGAATACGGATTCCAGGCATTCGATGCCAGTGGCGCCGAACCTGCTGGCGCGCAACTTCACGCCCGAAGCGCCCAACAGCGTGTGAGGGGGCGATGTCACCTACATCCACACGGGCGAGGCCTGCCTGTACCTGGCTATCGTGATGGACCTGTTCAACCGAGAGATCGTCGGCTGGTCGATCAAGCCGCGCATGACCGCCGACATCGTCACCGATGCACTGACGATGGCCTGGTTCCGTAGGGAGCCCGGTGCTGGCGTGATCTTCCACAGTGACCGCGGCAGCCAGCACGCGGGCCACGCGATGACGGCCAAACTCGGCCGATGCGGCATGACCGCCTCGATGAGCCGCAAGGGCAACTACCGGGACAACGCCCCGACAGAGAGCTTCTTCAACAGCCTGAGGAACGGGCGTGCAATGCACCGCCTACCCGACGCGAGCCGACGTGCAGGCCGACCTGTTCGGGTAGATCGACGCGTTCTACCACCGGAGTCGTCGCCACTCCACGCTGGGCTGCAACTCGCCCGTGCAGTTCCTGCAGAACTGGATCGGCAAGCATGCCGCTCAGCACTCCATGGCAGCGTGAGACCAGCCCGCTGGAAGACTAAACTCACTGGGCACCTCAACTCCCTTCCCGAGTTGGCGCAAATTTGGACCACGCAGAGGGGCCGAGAAATTTAAGATATTGATTTGGAAGGGAAAACGGTGGGGTGGCTGATGGGACTCGAACCCACGACAACCAGAATCACAATCTGGGACTCTACCAACTGAGCTACAGCCACCGTAAGCCTTACATTATACCTCGATCAGCCTCTGAATTTCCGGGAATAGCTATTTTGCTCAAGCACCAGCTTTTGCAACGGGTTTGGCCACCTTGACCTCGACCTTCAGACGCGCTTTGAGAGCTTCATAGTAAGCCTGACCCTCGGCCGAAGACCACCACTGGTCGTACTGTTGCAATTCCTGTTTAGCCATGTCAGCGGCAGGTGCTACGCGTGCCTGGACCTTGTTGACCTTGATCACACTGTACCCCTGAGCACCCAGGTCGATACCCACCCACGCAGGCAGCGTTGCGGTATCTGCCCGCAATGCGGCGGCGATTTCTTTTTGCTGCAACATCGTCGGCTTGTCACGCGCAATCTCAGTGGATGCGGACAGTTTGGCTTCTGCGCCACCCTTCCATGCGGCCAGAGATTTCTCGCCCTCCGCCTTGGCCATGGCCTGCGCTTTCTCCGACACCAGTTGGTCTTTCACCTTGGCTTTGACTTCATCCAGCGGCAGGGTATGCGCCGGGCGGTAGGCCACCACGCGCGCCGCAACCAACTGGTTGGCACCCACTTCCACCGCTGCGGTATTGCGTTTCTTGTCAACTGACTCGGGGGCAAAAATGGCTTCCAGCAATTTGGCATTGGCCAGCACAGGTGGTGTGCCTGGGCTTGGCTGGCGCGCCAGGTCTTTGGCAGACAACACCTTCAGTTTCAGGCGCTCGGTCACCGGTGTGAATGAATCAGCCTGCTCGTACACCAGGTTGCCGAACACATCAGCCTTGTCGGCG
>CAIRBF010000325.1 GCA_903876715.1 uncultured beta proteobacterium | reverse complement strand
GTGGCGAGCGCCGCGACGCCCGCCCCGAACCACGCCCCGACTCACGCCGCGACCGGGACGCTCGCCGCACCCGCGCCGCCGGTCACGCCCCGCGGCCGTCTTGTCTTCCACCCGCCATGCACGCTGCAGCACGGCCAGCAACTGCGCGGTGGGGTCGAGGCGCACCTGCGCGAGCTCGGCTTCGACGTGCGCCTGGCCGCCAGCGAGAGCCACCTGTGCTGCGGCTCGGCCGGCACCTACAGCGTGCTGCAGCCCGAGCTCGCGACGCAGCTGCGCGACCGCAAGCTCGGGGCGCTCGCGCCGGCCGCCGGCGAGACCGTGATCTCGGCCAATATCGGCTGCATACAGCACCTGCAGTCGGGCACACCGGCGCCGGTTCGACACTGGGTCGAGGTGCTGGACGAGGCGCTGGACGGCGCCTGAGAGGCTGACCGGCCCGGCGCACTGCGGCACCACGACACCCCGCCCTCCATGCAGGCCGCCGACGACCACTGCGACGTGCTGGTGGTCGGCGCCGGCCCGGCCGGCAGCGCCTGCGCGCAATGGCTGGCCCGGCACGGCGTGGACGTGCTGCTGGCCGACCAACACGACTTCCCGCGCGACAAGACCTGCGGCGACGGCCTCATCCCCGATGCGCACGCGGCGCTGCGTCGCCTGGGCGTGCACGAGGAGGTGATGGACCTCGCGCAGCGCGTGGGCGACGTGCGCTGCGTCGCGCCCAGCGGCCGCCACGTCGACGTACCCGGCATGCTGGCGGTGCTGCCGCGGCGCGAGCTGGACCACGTCCTCGTGCGCGCCGCGCAACGCGCCGGCGCGCGGCTGCTCACGCCGTGGCGCTTCGAGGCCCCGCTGCGCTCGGCCGAAGGACGCGTGGAAGGCGCGCGCCTGCGCGCCTTCGGCGCAACGGGGGGCGCTTCACCGACAACCGGCGTGGCAGACGCCACCGGCGTGACGTCCGCGGCCGGCCAAACGCCAGCCCTCCGCGCGGCGCGTGAGGGACACGCGGGACGCCAGGAGCACAAGCAGCACGAGCAGCGCGAAGTGCGCGCACGCCACGTCGTACTGGCCACCGGCGCCGCGCCCCAAGCCCTGATCGCCGCCGGCCTGTGCGAGCGCCGGGCGCCGAGCGCGATGGGCTTGCGCGGCTACATCCGCCACGCGGGGTTCGAGCCCGCGCTGCAGGGACTGCGCGAGCGCCTGGAGGTGTTCTGGCACCGGCGTCTGAAGCCGGGCTACGGCTGGATCTTTCCCTGCCCGGGCGGGGTCTACAACATCGGCGTGGGCATCATCGACAGCCACCGCGCGCGACCCGACGGGCGCGCCGCGATGCGCGCACTCAACCTGCGCGAGGTCTTCGACGACTTCACGCGCCTGCACGCGCCGGCGCGCGCCCTCGTCGAGGGGGGCACCTGGGTCGGCAAGCTCGAGGGCGCGCCGCTGCGCAGCTCGCTGCAGGGCGCACGCTGCGCCGCGCCGGGCCTGCTCGTCGCGGGCGAAGCCGCGGGCAGCACCTACTCCTTCACCGGCGAAGGCATCGGCAAGGCGATGGAGACCGGGCTGCTGGCCGCCGAGGCGCTGCTGGACACCCGTGCCCGCGGCCACGTCCACGACGCTTCGCTGCAGGCCGACTACCTGGCCCGGCTGGCCCGGCTGAAGCCCAAGTTCGACCTTTACGAGCGTGGCAACACGGTCAACCATCACCCCTGGCTGACCGAGATCCTCGTGCGCCGCGCCGCCGCGAGCCCGGGCGTGCGCCGGCGCATGGCCGACCTGCTCGAGGAGCGTGCGACGCCGGCGCAGCTCATCACCTTGCGGGGGGTGTTCAAGTTGTTCACCACGTGAAGGGGTCCCGCAACGCATCGGCCAGGCCTGCTGCCGGCCCAAAGCGCCGCGGGGCCCGGCCGATGCCACTCGGCGGGTGGCGCGTGTCGCGATCCGGGGGAGCACGGGTTGACACCGCAGCGGCCGCCACCGATACTTTTTTCCAAAAAGCGAATATGAATTCATATTCGTATCCAGACACGGAGACTCCATCCCATGTCCGTTCATCACCTCCTCGAGAACGCAGCCCAGTCCAGCGCACGCGCGATCGCGGTGCGGCACCGGCAGATCTCGCGCGACTGGCGCGCCGTGCGCGACCGCGTGGCGCGCCGCGCGGCGACCCTGCGGGCGCAGGGCGCCCTCCCGGGTGAGCGCGTAGCGGTGCTGGCGGCCAATGTCCCGGAACACCTGGAGGCGCTGTTCGCGGTGATGTGGGCCGGCATGGTGCTGGTGCCGCTCAACACCCGCCTGGCGCCGGTCGAGCAGCGCTACATCCTCGGGCATGCGGGCTGCTCCCGCCTCTGGCATGACGACCGCAACGCCGCCCGCGCCGCGCAGCTGGCGCGCGAATGCACGGGCCTGGTGACGACCCACCTGGAGTCGATCGACGCCTGGGACGGCGAGCTCGACAGCCTGCGCGGCCACCCCGCGCTGGACTTCGTGCCGGCGCGCCCGCGCGCGCCCGCGGCCATCGTCTACACCGGCGGCACGACCGGGCTGCCCAAGGGCGTGGAGCTGTCGCACGACGCCCTGCTGCTGCAGGCCCTGGCCGCCAAGGACAAGTTCCGACTCCTCGAATCGACCGTGTTCGTGCACACGGCACCGATGTTCCACGTCGCCGACTTCACCGCCGGCCTCGGCGTCACGGCCGCCGCCGCCCGGCACTGCTTCCTGCCGGAGTTCTCGCCCGCGGCGCTGCTCGACGAGATCGAGCGCGAAGGCGTGGACGTGGCCATCCTCGTGCCGACCATGATCTCGGCCACGCTGGACGGCGCGCGCGACCGTCCGGGCATCGTGCAGCGCCTGCGCACGATCCTGTACGGCGCGGCCCCGATCCAGGAGCCGGTGCTGCGCCGGCTCATGCGCGAGGCCCCGGGCGTCGGCCTCATCCAGGTGTACGGGCAGACCGAGGTCGGGGGCGCCTGCACCATGCTCGAGGAGCGCCACCACGTGCTCGAAGGCCCTGGGGCGGGCAAGCTCGGCTCGGCGGGGCGCGCGCTGCCAGCCTTCACGGTGCGCATCGCCGACGAGGCCGGACACGAGGTCGAACTCGGCCGCGCCGGCGAGATCCTCGTCTCGGGGCCGGGTGTCATGACGAGCTATTGGAACGACCCCGAGCTCACGGCGCGCACGCTGCGTGAGGGCTGGCTGCACACCGGCGACCTGGGCACGCGCGACGAGGACGGCTTCGTCAGTGTCGTCGGGCGGCTGAAGGACATGATCATCAGCGGCGGCGAGAACGTCTTCGCCGGCGAGGTCGAGAACGCCCTGATGTACCACGACGCGGTGCAGGCCGCGGCGGTCATCGGCGTGCCCGACACGACCTGGGGCGAGGCCGTGCACGCGGTGGTCGTCGTCAAACCTGGGCGCACGGTATCCGAGGCCGAACTCGTCGAGCACTGCCGGGCCCGCATCGCCCGCTACAAGTGCCCGCGCAGCATCAGCCTGCGCAGCAGCCCGCTGCCGATGAGCAGCGTCGGCAAGATCCGCAAAGTCGACCTGCTGGCCGAATGGACGCAGGCGCAGTCACAAAGGTCCGAATCATGAGCGACACCGTTCGCAGCGCCGCGTTCCGCGAGGAGCACCACATCTTCCGGGAGCAGGTCCGCCGCTTCGTGCTGCAGGAGGTCGCGCCCCACCACGACCGGTGGGAACGCGAGGGGCAGGTCGACCGCGACCTGTGGCGCAAGGCCGGCGCGCAAGGCCTGCTGTGCCCGAACGTGAGCGAGGCCCTCGGCGGCCCGGGCGGCGACTTCCTTCACAGCGCCATCGTGATCGAGGAGATGGCCCGCGAGGGCTGCTCGGGCCCGGGCTTCTTCATCCACTCCGAGATGGTGGCGCCCTACCTCGTGAACTTCGGCACGCCGGCCCAGCAGCAGCGCTGGCTGCCGGGCATGGCCAGCGGCGAGGTCGTCGGGGCGATCGCGATGACCGAGCCCGCGGCCGGCAGTGACCTGCGGGGCATGAAGACGACGGCCACGCGCGCGGGCGACCGCTGGTTGCTGCGCGGGCAGAAGGTCTTCATCTCGAACGGTCAGCTGGCCGACCTGGCCGTGGTCGCCGCCAAGACCGACCCCCGCGACCGCAACAGCGTCACCCTCTTCCTGGTCGACACGCACTCGCCCGGGTTCCGGCGCGGCCGCAACCTGGACAAGATCGGGGTGCACGCGCAGGACACGTCGGAGCTCTTCTTCGACGACATCGAACTCAGCGACGACTGCGTGCTCGGCCAACCCGGGGACGGGTTCCGCCAGTTGATGCACGGCCTCGTGCCCGAGCGTCTGGCAATCGCCGTCTCCTGCCAGGCCAAGGCCGAGGCTGCGCTCGGGTGGACGGTGGACTATGTCTCGCAGCGGGAGGTCTTCGGCGCGCCGCTGTCGAGCCTGCAGAACACGCGCTTCCGCCTGGCCGAACTGCACACCGAGGCCGCCGTGGGCCGCACCTTCGTCGACGACGCGCTGAACCGCCACATGCAGGGTGCGCTGGATGCGACCCGCGCGGCGATGGCCAAGCTGTGGGTGACCGAGATGCTGGGGCGGGTGGTGGATGCCTGCCTGCAGATGCACGGCGGCTGGGGCTACATGCGCGAGTACCCGATCTCGCGCGCCTGGGTGGACGCGCGCATCGAGCGCATCCTCGGTGGCAGCAACGAGATCATGAAGGAGATCATCGCGCGCGCAGTCACCGCCGGCGCCCGCGGCACGGACGCCGCCGCGGCCCAGACCGGCCGCCGTTGACACACCGCGGCCGACGTCCTGCGCCGGCGGCGGCACAGGCCACACGCCCGGCCCTCCCACCGCGCTGAGCGGGAGCCGCGCACCGAGGCCAGCGCCCTGCTGCAAACGGCCGCCCTGCCGCCAGGGTGGCCGGGCGGCAGGGCCGTGGAGCGTCAGCGCAGGGGCGCGGGCGGGCCGGGCAGCGGCGGGGTGGTGTCGTCGAGTTCGAGCACGCGCGCCACCAGGCCGTACAGCGTGTCGACCGCGAGCTCGTCGGCAATGGGCCCCTCGGGTTGGTCCAGACGGCCGGAGTGCCAGTTGAAGCAGGTGAACTCCAGCATGCCGTGCAGGGCGGAGGCCGCCAGTTCGGCATCGAGCCCGCGGCAGCGGCCCTTCTCCTGCTGCTTGCGGATCCTGAAGGCAAAGCGGCGGATGCCGCGGCGCCGGATCTTGCGCCAGACCTCGAGCACGGCCGGATCGGCCAGGCCCGTCTCCAGCAGTCCGAGCATCTCGGGGTGGAAGCGGCGGTAGGTCGACCAGAAGCCCGCCAGCGCCGAGCGCACCGCCGCGGCCGTGTCCTCCTCGTAGGCTGGGGGCGACGGCGTCAAGGCCACCAGGTCGGCGTGAAAGGTCTCCAGCAAAGCGGCGAAGAGCGCGGGCTTGTCGTCGAAGTAGGTGTAGAACACGCCGACCGACTTGCCCGCCTGGCGCGCGATGTCGGCGATGCGGGCGTTCGCGAACCCGTCACGGGCGATGACGACGCGCGCAGCCTCGAGCAGGGCCTGGCGCGTGGCCTCGGCCTTGCGGCCGGGTGTCACCGCGGGGCGTCGTGGGCGGGGCGGCGTCACCGTCGTCATCGTTCACGGCCCCAAGGGTTCGCCGCTGCGGCTGGCGCCGCGCGGCCGATATCCGCACCTGCATTCATGTTCAACACCTCGCGTGCAAGCCGGCGCCAGACCGAATTTCGCGGCTTCGCGGCCCACCACCCCTTCCTGCCCTTCATGCCTGCGGGCCGTGCCACCCCGACGCGGTGCGTCGAGCTCGGGTCCCCTGGCCGCGCGTGGGCCAGGTTCGCGGACGCGGCGTCGGCCCAGGGAATGATCATCTCCGGTATCTTCATCGCGAATAGCGGAAGGACAGGGGCGGGTAGCAAGCGGACGACACCTGGCCATGGCGACGGAAGACTGTCGACGCAGACCCGCAGCCGCTGCAGGCCAAGCCCCGGCTGCTCGACCATCGGACCGGGGAAGGCCAAGCCCTTGCCCCGGGCACCGAGCACCGAGCCCCCTCACCGTGCTCCGAGCGTCTCCCAGCGCTCCAGCGCGGTCATGAGATCTTCCTCGATCTGCGCATGTCGGGCCGCGAGTTCGGCGCCGCGCTGGGGGTCGCGGGCGAACACGGCGCTGTCGGCGAGTTCGGCGGCGATGGCCTTCTGCTCGGCCTCCAGCGACTCGATGCGCGCGGGCAAGGCTTCGAGTTCTCGCTGCTCCTTGTAGCTGAGCTTGCGCGCCGCGGGCACGCCGCCGGCCGGCGCCGCCGCAACGCCCTGGGC
>CAIRBF010000324.1 GCA_903876715.1 uncultured beta proteobacterium | reverse complement strand
CGCACTGGTCGAGTCGCGCTCGTCGAAGCCGCTCATCGCCGACAGCAGCAGCGCGCAGTCCTCGGCGCTGCGCGCGATCGGCCCGGCCTGGTCGAGGCTGGAGGCAAAGGCGATCATGCCGTAGCGAGAGCACACGCCGTAGGTCGGCTTGATCCCGGTGACGCCGCAGAAGGCCGCAGGCTGGCGGATCGAGCCGCCGGTGTCGGTGCCGGTGGTTGCCGGCACCAGCCCCGCCGCCACCGCCGCGGCCGAGCCCCCCGAGGAGCCGCCCGGCACGCGGGCCAGATCCCAGGGGTTGCGCGCCGGGAAGAAGGCCGAGTTCTCGTTGGCCGAGCCCATCGCGAACTCGTCGCAGTTGAGCTTGCCCAGGGTCACCATGCCGGCGCCACCGGCTGCTTGCATGCCGGACGCAGCCGCCTCGTCCGCACCGAGGCGGGCCACGACCGTGGCGTCGAAGGGGCTCTTGTAGCCTGCGAGCATCTTCGAGCCCGCGGTCGACGGCAGGCCGCTCGTGTCGAAGTTGGTGACGAAGATGTCCTTGTGCGCCACCGGCACCCCGGTCAGCGGCCCGGCCTGGCCGCGCGCGCGCCGCGCATCGGCTGCGCGCGCCTGGGCCAGCGCCGACTCGACATGGGTGGCGAGGAAGGCGCCGCAGTGGTCGTGCGCGGTGGCGCGCTCGAGCAGGGCCTGGGTCAGCTCGACGCTCGAGCACTCGCCTTCGGCCAGGGCGCGGCCGAGCGCGGCCACGCCGCGCTGGTGCAGGGCGGCGGTCATTCGATCACCCTGGGCACGAGGAAGAGCCCGCCCTCGGCCGCCGGGGCGCTGCGCTGGTTGCGCTCGCGGTCGTCGGCCTCGGTCACGGCGTCGTCGCGCAGACGCAACGTGACCGACTGCACCGCGGACAGCGGGGTGTACAGCGGCTCCACGCCGCGCGTGTCGACGGCGCTCATCGCGTCGACGATGCGGAAGAAGCCGTTGAGCTGGCCGAGCATGGACTCGCGCTCGCCGACGGAGAGTTCGAGCCGGGCGAGGTGCGCGATGCGCTCGACGTCCTGGGGGGTCAGGGCCATGGGGTGCAGTGCTCAGGGTCCGGGGCGGCACGGCGCAGCGATGCGCGCGGCCGGGCCAGAGCCCCTGTTAAGGGTTACAAGTGTCCGGGCAATGCTGCCTGCGGCGGGGGGCTGCGGTATTATCCGCGACCCCTTTTGCGGCCGCTGGCGGCCGCCCTTCTGCTGCGGCCCTCGCACCGCACGCCGCCTGCCATGTTCTCCTTTCTTCGCAGCCATTTCTCCACCGACCTGGCCATCGACCTGGGCACGGCCAACACGCTGATCTACGTGCGGGGCAAGGGCATCGTGCTCGACGAGCCCTCGGTGGTCTCGATCCGCCACGAGGGCGGGCCCAACGGCAAGAAGACGATCCAGGCCGTGGGCCACGAGGCCAAGGCCATGCTCGGCAAGGTGCCGGGCAACATCGAGGCCATCCGCCCGATGAAGGACGGCGTGATCGCCGACTTCACAGTCACGGAGCAGATGCTCAAGCAGTTCATCAAGATGGTGCACCCGCGTTCGCTCATCAAGGCGAGTCCGCGCATCATCATCTGCGTGCCGTGCGGCTCCACGCAGGTCGAGCGCCGGGCGATCCGGGAGTCGGCGCTGGGCGCCGGCGCCTCCGAGGTCTACCTGATCGAGGAGCCCATGGCTGCGGCCATCGGCGCCGGGCTGCCGGTGAGCGAGGCCTCGGGCTCGATGGTCATCGACATCGGCGGCGGCACCACCGAGGTCGGCGTCATCGCCCTGGGCGGCATCGTCTACAAGGGCAGCATCCGGGTGGGTGGCGACAAGTTCGACGAAGCCATCATCAACTACATCCGCCGCAACTACGGCATGCTGATCGGCGAACCCACGGCCGAGTCCATCAAGAAGAACATCGGCAGTGCCTTCCCCGGCAGCGAGGTCAAGGAGATGGAGGTCAAGGGCCGCAATCTCTCCGAGGGCGTGCCGCGCAGCTTCACCGTCAGCAGCAACGAGATCCTCGAGGCCCTGACCGACCCGCTGAACCAGATCGTCAGCGCGGTGAAGAACGCGCTCGAGCAGACCCCGCCCGAACTCGGCGCCGACATCGCCGAGCGCGGCATGATGCTCACCGGCGGCGGCGCGCTGCTGCGCGACCTGGACCGCCTGCTGGCCGAGGAGACCGGCCTGCCCGTGCTCGTGGCCGAGGACCCGCTGACCTGCGTCGTGCGCGGCTGTGGCATGGCGCTGGAGCGCATGGAGCGCCTGGGCAGCATCTTCACCTCCGAGTGAAGGCGCGCCGATGCCGCTGGGGACGCTCGACCGGACCCCGCCGCCCTTCTTCCGCCAGGGCCTGTCGGCTCTGTCCAAGCTGGTCTTCTTCTCGGCCCTGGCCCTGCTGATGATGGTGGCCGACGCGCGCTGGCGCGTCGTTGACCCGCTGCGCGCGGCCATCGCCACCGCGCTGCTGCCGCTGCAGCAGGCCTTGGCGGTGCCGGTACGCGCCTGGGACGCGGCAGGCGACTACCTGCGCGGCCTGGAGCAGGCGCGAGCGGACGAGCAGGCGGCCCGCGCCGCGCTCGCGCAGCAGGCCGAGCGCGCGGCGCGCGCCACGCAGCTCGCGTCCGAGAACCAGCGCCTGCGCGCGTTGCTGGAACTGCGCCCGGCGCTGGCAGTGCCCTCCACGCCCGCGGAGATCCTGTACGAAGCCGCCGACCCCTACTCGCGCAAGGTCGTCATCGACCGCGGCGCGACGCAGGGCGTGCAGCGCGGCGCGCCGGTGGTCAACGAGGCTGGCGTGCTCGGTCAGGTCACGCGCGTGCACCCGCTGACGTCCGAGGTCACGCTGCTGACCGACCGCGACGCCGCGATCCCGGTGCTGAACATGCGCACCCAGCAGCGCAGCGCCGCCTTCGGCGGGGCCGGCGGTGGCGCCAACCCGGGGATGGAGCTGCGTTTCATGGCCGGCAACGCCGACGTCCAGCCCGGCGACCTGCTCATGACCAGCGGCCTCGACGGCGTCTACCCCGCGGGGCTGCCGGTCGCGCGGGTGGTCGCCGTCGAGCGCCGGGCGGATTCGGGCTTCGCGCGCATCGCGCTCGCGCCGGCGGCCGCGCCCGACGGCGTGCGCCATGTGCTCGTGCTCGAACCCACGTCCGCGCAGCTGCCGCCGCGCCCCGAACCGGAGGCCGCAGCCGCCGGCGCGGGCCGGCCAGGGATCCCGGCGCCTCGAGGAGCCGGGCGGTGAGCCTCGGGCGCACGGCCGACCAGCTGCTGCTGCCGGTCAACCCCTTCTTCATTGCGCTGTCGCTGGCTTTGGCCCTGGCGCTGAACCTGCTGCCGCTGGGGCGCCACGCGGCGGCTCCCGATGTGCTGGCGGTGGTGCTCGCGTTCTGGGGTGTGCACCAGCCGCGCCGCGTCGGCGTGGGCGTGGCCTTCCTTTGCGGCCTGGCGATGGACGTCCACAAGGGCGCATTGCTCGGTCAGCACGCGCTGGCCTACACCGTGCTCGGCTACGCGGCGGTGATGATGCACCGCCGCCTGCTGTGGTTCGGGCTGGCCGGGCAGATGGCGCAGGTACTGCCGTTGTTCGCGCTGGCCACGGGCGTGGCCTTGACCGTGCGCCTGGTGGTGGGCGGCATGTTCCCGGGCTGGGGCATCCTGCTGGCGCCGGTGTTCGACGCGCTGCTGTGGCCCGTGGCGCACGTGCTGCTGCTCGCCCCGCAGCGCCGTCCGCCCGACCCTGACAAGACCCGTCCGCTGTAGCCGGCCCATCGGCCCCCAAACGCGAGCCCCAGGCCCGAGAATGCGGCCGAACCCACCATGGCCGAAATCCGCGACGTCGAACTCGAGTTGCACCGCTTCCGCGGTCGCCTGCTCGCGGCCGCGGCCTTCGTGCTGCTGTGCTTCGGCCTCGTGCTGGCGCGCCTGGTGTGGCTGCAGGTGGTGCGCCACGATGAGCTGGCGCTGCAGGCCGAGGCCAACCGCATCGCCGTGGTGCCGGCGGTCCCGAACCGCGGCCTGATCGTCGACCGCCACGGCGTTGTCCTCGCCACCAACTATTCCGCCTACACGCTGGAGGTCAGCCCGCGCGCCGCGGCGCAGATCGACGCGCTGGTCGAGGCCCTGGCCGGTGTGGTCGAGGTCACGCCGCGCGACCTGCGCCGCTTCCGGCGCCTGCGCGAGGAGATGAAGGGCGCGGAGTCGCTGCCCTTGCGCAGCCGTCTCAGCGATGCCGAGGTGGCGCGCTTCCTCGCCCAGCGCTACCGCTTCCCCGGGGTCGAGATCAAGGCCCGGCTGTTCCGGCAGTACCCTTTGGGCGAGACCGGCAGCCACCTGCTGGGCTACATCGGCCGCATCAACGCCACCGAAAAGGCGGCGATGGAGGACTGGCCCGAGGAGCGCGCGGCCAACTACCGCGGCACCGAGTACATCGGCAAGCTCGGCCTGGAGCAGCGCTACGAGGCCGAGCTGCACGGCATTGCCGGCTTCGAGGAAGTGGAGACCAGCGCCGGCGGGCGCGCGGTGCGGCGCCTGAGCAGCCAGCCGCCGACGCCGGGCGACAAGCTCGTGCTGTCGGTCGACGTCCGGCTGCAGTGGCTGGTCGAACAGATGTTCGGCGAGCGCCGCGGCGCGCTCGTCGCGCTCGACCCGCGCAACGGCGAGGTGCTGGCCTTCGTCAGCAAGCCGACTTTCGACCCCAATCTCTTCGTCGACGGCATCGACGTCGAGAGCTGGCGCGAGCTCAACGAGTCGATCGAAAAGCCGCTGCTGAACCGGGCCTTGCGCGGCACCTACCCGCCGGGCTCGACCTTCAAGCCCTTCATGGCCCTGGCGGCCCTGAACACCGGCAAGCGCAACGCGGCGCAGACCGTCAACGACGCCGGCACCTTCCAGTTCGGCAACCACGTCTTTCGCAGCCACGGCGATACCGGCCTCGGCGCGGTCGACATGCACCGCTCCATCGTGCTGTCCAGCAACGTCTACTACTACTCGCTGGCCAGCGAGATGGGCGTGGACCTGATGCACGAGCAACTCTCGCCCTTCGGCTTCGGCCGGCCCACGGGGATCGATGTCGACAACGAAGTCTCGGGGGTGCTGCCGTCCACCGAGTGGAAACGCCAGCGCTTCAAGCGCCCCGAGCAGCAGAAGTGGTACGCCGGCGAGACGATCTCGCTGGGCATCGGCCAGGGCTACAACAACTTCACGATGCTGCAGCTGGCCAGCGCGACGGCCACGCTGGTCAGCGGCGGCCAGCGCTTCCAGCCGCGCCTGGTGCGCGAGGTCGAGGACGCGGTCACGCACGCGCGCCGTCCGGTCGCGCGCGAGGACCTGCCGCCGCTGGCGCTGAAGTCCGAGCACGTCGACGTCATCCGCCGCGCGCTGCACGCGGTCACGCTCGAGGGCACGGCCACACGCGTGTTCGCCGGGGCGCCCTACGCCAGCGGCGGCAAGACCGGAACGGCCCAGGCCGTGGGGATCCGTCAGAACGAGAAGTACAACGCGGCCAAGCTGGAGGAGCACCAGCGCGACCACTCGCTGTACATCGCCGCCGCGCCTATCGACGCGCCCACCGTCGTGCTGGCCGTGATCGTCGAGAACGCCGGCTTCGGCGCCGAGGCGGCGGCGCCGATCGCGCGCCGCGTCTTCGACTACCTGCTGCTCGGCCAGGTGCCGAGCGAGCAGGATCTCGCGGCCGTGCGCCTGGGCCGCGCGGCCGCGCCCATCGGCACGCCGCGGCGTGCCGAGGACCTGCCCTTGCCGGGCCTTCCGGGGGCCGCCGAGACCGCCGCGGCCCCGGTGGCCGTGCCCGCGACCCGCGCCAGCCTCGACGGTGCGCGGCTCGTGCAGCGCGGACCGATGCCGGAGCGGGTGCGTTGACCGCCGTCGTCCAGCGTCCCGGCCTGTGGCAGCGGCTGCAGCCCTGG
Organism: uncultured beta proteobacterium; assembly: GCA_903876715.1. Classification (GTDB taxonomy): domain Bacteria; phylum Pseudomonadota; class Gammaproteobacteria; order Burkholderiales; family Burkholderiaceae_C; genus Rubrivivax. The sequence goes on along the minus strand of CAIRBF010000324.1, from coordinate 11,643 downwards.
TTCAGCGGCTTCGACAGCTGGCTGATGCTGGCCATCGGCCTGCTGGCGGCTATCGGTCTGCTGGTGATGTACTCGGCCGGCTACGACCATGGCACTCGTTTCGTCGACCACGGACGCAACATGCTCATCGCCCTGGCGGTGATGTTCGTCGCCGCGCAGGTGCCGCCGCAGCGGCTGATGGCGCTGGCCGCGCCGCTGTACGCGCTGGGGGTGGTGCTGCTGGTGGCCACGGCGCTGTTCGGCATCACCAAGAAGGGCGCCACGCGCTGGCTCGACCTGGGCGTCGTCGTGATCCAGCCCAGCGAGATCCTGAAGATCGCGCTGCCATTGATGCTGGCCTGGTGGTTCCAGAAACGCGAGGGCTTGCTGCGCGCGCCCGACTTCGCCGTCGCCGGCCTGATCCTCGCGTTGCCGGTGATCCTGATCGCCCGTCAGCCCGATCTCGGCACCTCGCTGCTGGTGCTCGCGGCCGGGTTGTACGTGATCTTCTTCGCCGGGCTGAGCTGGAAGCTGATCGTGCCGGTGCTCGCGCTCGGCGCCGTTGGCATCCTCGCCATCGTCGTCAGCGAGCCCTGGATCTGCGAGCCTGGGGTGCGCTGGCCGGTGCTGCGCGAGTACCAGCAGCACCGCGTCTGCACCCTGCTCGACCCGACCCGCGACCCGCTGGGCAAGGGCTTCCACATCATCCAGGGCATGATTGCGATCGGCTCGGGCGGCCTCACGGGCAAGGGTTTCATGCAGGGCACGCAGACGCACCTGGAGTTCATCCCCGAGCGGACGACCGATTTCATCTTCGCCGCGCTCAGCGAGGAGTTCGGCCTGCTCGGCGTCCTCGTGCTGCTGTCTGGGCTCACCTTCCTCATCCTGCGCGGGCTGACGGTCGCCGGCGAGGCCCCCACGCTGTTCGGGCGCCTGCTCGCGGGCGCGCTCACGCTCAGCGTGTTCACCTATGCCTTCGTCAACATGGGCATGGTCAGCGGCATCCTGCCGGTGGTGGGTGTGCCGTTGCCCTTCGTCAGCTACGGCGGCACGGCGATGGTGACGCTGGGCCTCGGGCTCGGGATCGTGATGTCGGTGGCGCGCAGCCGCGGGCTGATGCAGAGCTGAGCGACCGGGCCTCAGCGTCTCAGCCCGTGACCGGCTGCACGTCCAGCGCCCATACCAGCAGTGTGAAGGTGGCGAAGGCCGCCACCGTGCTGGCCATGATGATGCGCGCCACGCGGCCGTTGTCGGCGCCGAAGCGCTCGGCCAGCACCGAGACGTTGCTCGCGCTCGGCAGCGCCGCCACGAGCGTGATCACCAGGATCTGGAAGGCGCTGATCGGCGCCCCCAGCGCGTGCGCGCCGGCCCCCACGGCGAAGGCCAGCAGCGGGTGCAGCACGAGCTTGATCGCCGCCACGGGCAGGTACAGCGCCGCCGGCGTGCGCGTGTGCGCGTGGCGCCCGGCGCGCCACAGCACGGCGCCGATCGTGAACAGCGCCACCGGGGTGGCCGCGTCGGCGAGCATGCGCACCACCGTGTCCGCCGGCCCCGACAGCCGCAGGCCGCTGGCCGAGCTGGCTGCGCCGAGCGCGATCGCCCACGGCAGCGGATTCGACAGTGTGCCCTTCAGCGCCTTCACCAGCGCTGCGCGCGCACCCTGGCCCGAGGCCTCGTGCGCCTGCGCCAGTGCGATGCACAGCGAGCTTGTGACGAAGATGTCCACCAGGATGGTGCAGATCGCCGGCCCGGCCGCGCCGCTGCCCAGCAGGGCCACCAGCAAGGGCACGCCCATGAAGCCGGTGTTGGGAAAGGCAGCCACGAGGGCGCCGAAGGCCGCGTCCTTCAGATGTACGCGCGGCCCGAGTGTGAACGCGACCGTGAAGCCCACGATCACCAGCGCGCACAGCAGCCACACCGCCAGCAGCGTGGGGTTCAGCAACTCCAGCACCGGTGTGCCGGCACCGAAGCGGAACAGCATGCACGGCAGCGCGAAATACAGCACGAAGGCGTTCAGACCCCCGATCGCGCTTTCGGGCAGCACGCCCTGGCGGGCTGCCAGGTAGCCGCACAGCACGAGGGCGAAGAAGGGGGCGGTGACGGCGAGGATGGCCTGCATGGGGGCGGGAGTATCGCAAGCGGGCGAGGTGGCCATTGCCGGACCGGGCGCGGTCCTCCCGGGTTTTCCTGCGCTTGCGCTCCCGGTGATCCCGCTCGAACAATCGCCGGGTCGTGGCAGCACGGGCCCGCCGGGCATCGGCGTCCGCGTCCGCCGCTGCCGCCCACGTCCCCAGGAGCCTGACCGTGCCCCGAGCCCCCGCCGCCCCCCGCCCCTCGTCTGCCCCGCGCAACCGCGCCCGCAACGCCACGCCGCCGCCGGTGATGGAAGCGCCCGAGGCCCTGCGCTGGCGCTGCATCGGCCCGCCGCGCGGCGGGCGCGTCGTGGCGGTGGCGGGCGACCCGCGCGACCGCATGACCTTCTACTTCGGCGCCTGCGCCGGCGGCATCTGGAAGACCGTGGACGGCGGCACCTACTGGCGCTGCGTGTCCGACGGCTTCCTCGGCAGCGCGGCCATCGGCGCGATCGCGGTCGCGCCCTCGGATGCGAACGTGGTCTACGCCGGCACCGGCGAGACCACGATCCGCGTGGACGTCTCCTACGGCGACGGCGTCTACCGCTCGTCGGACGCCGGGCGCAGCTGGCAGTCGGTGGGCCTGAAGGCCAGCAAGCACATCGGCCGCATCTGCATCCACCCGCAGGACCCGGACCTCGTCTACGTGGCCGCGCTCGGCGACGCCTTCGGCCCGAACGAGGAGCGCGGCGTGTTCCGCTCGCGCGACGGCGGGCGCCACTGGGAGCGGGTCCTGCACCAGGGGCCGGATGCCGGCGCGGTGGACCTGTCGATGGACCCGCTGAACCCGCGCATCCTGTACGCCGCCTTCTGGCGCGCGCGGCGCAGCTTCTGGCACCTCAACAGCGGCGGCCCGGGCAGCGGGCTGTGGCGCTCGATGGACGGCGGCGACACCTGGGAGGAGCTGTCCGGCCGCAACGGCCTGCCCGGCGGCCTGCTCGGCAAGCACGGCGTGTCGGCCTCGGCGGCGCGCGCCGGCCGCGTCTACGCGCTGGTGGAGGCCGAGGGCGAGCGCACCGGCCTGTACCGCAGCGACGACCACGGCGGGCGCTGGGTGCAGGTCAGCAGCCACCGCGACCTGATGCACCGGCCCTGGTACTACACGCACGTCTTCGCCGACCCCGGCCACGCCGACACCGTCTACGTGACCAACCTGCAGATGTGGAAGTCCAGCGACGGCAGCGCGAGCTTCACCGAGGTGACGACGCCGCACGGCGACAACCACGACCTGTGGATCGACCCCACTGATGCGCGGCGCATGATCGAGGGCAACGACGGCGGGGCCTGCGTCTCGTTCAACGGCGGGCAGAGCTGGTCCTCGATCTACAACCAACCGACCTCGCAGTTCTACCGCCTCGATGTCGACGACCGCCACCCCTACCGCGTCTACGGCACGCAGCAGGACAACACCTCGATCTCGGTGCCCAGCGCCTCGGAGTGGGGCGCGATCACGCTGGGCGACTGCACCTACCCCGGCACCGGCGAGAGCGGCTTCATCGCCGTGCACCCGCAGGAGCCCGACGTCGTCTACTGCGGCGCGGTCGGCTCCAGCCCCGGCGGCGCCGGCGCGCTGCAGCGCTACGACCACCGCACGCGCCAGATCCGGCTCGTCAACGTCTGGCCCGAGAAATCGCGCGGCGTCCCCCCGCGCGACCTGCGCTACCGCTTCGCCTGGACCTTCCCGCTGGTGTTCTCGCCGCACGACCGCAAGACGCTGTACGCCGGCGGCAACCGCGTCTTCCGCACCCGCGACGAGGGCACGAGCTGGACCGCGATCTCGCCCGACCTGAGCCTGAACGACGCCGGGCGCCAGGGCCACTCCGGCGGCGAGATCACGCGCGACACCGCCGGCGCCGAGGTGCACGCCACCTGCGCCTGCGTCACGCCCTCGCCGCACCGCCCGGGTGAGATCTGGGCCTCCACCGACGACGGCCTGGTGCATGTCACGCGCGACGACGGCGCGAGCTGGACGAACGTCACGCCGCCGGGCCTGCCCGAGCTGGCCTACGTGGGCTGCGTCGAGATCGCGGCGCACGACGCGGACACGGTCTACGTCAGCGCCACGCGCTACAAGCTCGCCGACTACCGGCCCTGGCTGTTCCGCAGCCGTGACGGCGGCCGGCGCTGGCAGGACATCAGCGGCGACTTCCCGCGCGACGAGATCACGCGCGTCATCCGCGCCGACCCGGTGCGCCCGGGGCTGCTGTTCGTCGGCACCGAGACCGGGGTGTTCTTCAGCGCCGACGACGGCACGCACTGGCGCCGCCTGCGCGGCGGGCTGCCGGTGGTGCCGGTCTACGACCTGCAGATCAAGGACAGCGACCTCGTGGCCGCGACGCACGGCCGCGCGTTCTGGATCCTCGACGACATCGGCCCGCTGCGCGCGCTCGACCCGGGGCGCGGCGGCGTGCAGCTGGTGCCGCCGCGCGCCACCGTGCGCACGCGCCTGAGCTGGAGCGCCGGCAGCGGCTACGCGAAGCAGGGGCTCAGCTACGGGCCCGCCTTCGGCATCGGCGGCGGCAGCGAGATGGTGGTCGGGTCCGACGGAGCCGCCCGGCGCCGCTTCCTCGACACCGGCGAGAACCCGCCCGCGGGCGCGCTGCTGCATTACCTGCTGCCCGAGGGCCACGACGGCGTGGTGCGGCTGACGGTACTGGATGCGCGCTCGCGCGTGGTGCGCGTGCTCGCCAGCGACGACGAGGGCCTGGCGCCGGCGCGCCGGCCGGGCACCCAGCCCGGGCTGCACCGCGTCGTCTGGGACCTGCGCCACCAGGGCCCGGCGCGGCTGGACCTGACGCTGTCGGACCGGCGCAACCGGCCGCTGGCCGACGAGTCCGACGAGATCGCCGGGCCGGCGGTGGTGCCGGGGCGCTACACCCTGGTGCTGGAGTGCGGGCCGCGGGCGGCGCAGGCGGCCGGGGCTGCAGGTGCCGACGGGGTTGACGGGGTTGACGGGGTTGACGGCGCCGGCGGGTCGGGCGAGGCGAGCCCGGGGGCTGTTTCGCAGGCCGCCTGGGCCCCGACGGTGCGTCTGGAGGCCGCCTTCGACGTCGTCAAGGACCCGCGCCTGCTGACGACGCAGCGGGCCCTCGAGCGCCAGCACGCGCTGCTGGAGCGCCTGTACGACGCCTGGGGCCGCGTCAACCAGGGCGTGAACCGGCTGCGGCGGCTGAAGCGCCAGCTGCGCGCCCTGCAGCCGCGCCTGACCGGCGCGCACGCGGCTCTGGCGCAGCGCGCGCAGGCCTTGCTCGAGGCCCTGGCCGCCGTCGAGGCCGAACTCGTCGACCCGCACCGCGAGTCGCCGCGCGACGTGCTGCGCCACCGCGCCGGCGTGAACGACGCGATCGCCGACCTCGTGAGCGTCGTGGCCATCGCCGACGAGGCGCCCACGCGCCCCTCGCGCGAGGTCGCGGCCGAGGTGCTGGCGCAGGCCGACACCGAGCTCGCGCGCCTGCGCGCGCTGGAGCGCGGCGAGCTGGCGGCGCTGAACGCTGCGCTGCGCGCAGCCGGGGTGGGGGTGTTGGGGGCGGACGTGCGCGTGGGCAGGGGCTGAGCCGGGCTGGTTGGCTGGGCCGGCAGGCGGTCGCGGCCCGGGAGTAGGCGGCCTCGATGGAGGTGGTGCGCCCTTCCCGGGCCGACACGGTGCCCTTCGCGGGGTCACCGGGCGCGTGCGACGGTCGTCTCTGTCGGTGTGGCCGAGACGCTGGCTGAGCGTGTGGACGTCTTCGCCGCGCACTCCTGCCGTCCGCAGGACCCCCCGCGCCATCGGTGTGAGGGTTCGCCAGGGCCCGGGTGCGGCCAGTGCGTGCCGCGCACGCGTTGACCGCGGCCGACGTTTGCGGCAGAGTAACGTTCAGGCATGTGATCGAAGACAGCGTCTTCGGGGTATCCGAACGTCCTCGAGTCGTCCCGCCGGCAGGCGGCGGCCGCATGGCGCTTCGCACCAAGACACCAGGGGGCAGGCAATGACACCGCGCAAGCCGAATGACGCAGGCCCGTCCTGGCGCGCACCGCACGCCGGGCTGCGTGCCCAGCTCGCGTCCCTGTTGCTGGTCACCTGCCTGGCCGCTGGAAGCGCCAGTGCGCAGGGCCTGCCGACGAACGCGGCCCATTTCAAGGTGCGCAACTACGAGGTCTCGACCCGGGTGGAAGCGGACGCACGGGCCGAGACGACCGTCCGGGTCGAGCGCCAGGCGCTCTCAGCGCGCGGTGCCGAGATCGTCGGCCGCTATGCGCAGTCCTACAACACCGCCCTGCAGGACCTGCAGATCGTCGAGGCCTACACCGAGAAGCCCGACGGCCAGCGCCTGCCCGTGGGAGACGATGGCGTGCAGCGCCAGTCGGGCGTGCTGGCCCAGGGCTCGGGCATCAGCTGGCCCGGCGTCGAGGTGGTCCAGCTCACCTATCCCGACGTCCGACCCGGCGACACCACGGTGGCCGTGCTGCGCCTGCGCGATCGCCGCCTGCCGCTGCCGGGTTGGTCTTCGGACACGCTCATCGTGCCCGACGGCGTCGATTTCGAGCGCATCCGCTGGCGTGTCGAGGCGCCCGCCGAGGCTGGCCTCCAGGTGGCCGTGCAGGGCCTGGCCTCGAGGCGCAGCCAGAGCGGGGCGACCACGGTCTGGGAGGCCGAGGGCGCGAGCCGCGCCCAGCCTGCGGAGCGCCGGCCGATGAACACGCTGCGGCGCTGGCCCCATGCGATGTATTCGAGCCTGGCGCGGCCCGAGGACCTGGCCACCCGCTTCAGCGCCGCCTTCGACGAGCGCTCGGCGCCGACCGACGAGGTGCGAGACCTGGCGCGGCAGATCACGCGCGGGCTGGAGGCGCCGCGCGACAAGGCGCGGGCGGTGCACGACTGGATCCGCCGCAACCTGCGCTACGTCGCCATCTTTGTCGGCGTGGGTGGCTGGGAGCCCAACGACCCCGCGACCATCCTGCGCCGGCGCTGGGGCGACTGCAAGGACCACGTGCTGCTGATGCAGGCCTTGCTGCGCGCCGCCGGCGTCGCGGCCCGGCCCGCGCTGGTGCGCATCGGCGACGAGTACGACGCGCCCCCTCTGGCCGTGGCCTGGTTCAACCACGTGATCCTCTACCTGCCCGACCTCGACCTCTATGCCGACCCGACGGCGCGCACCATCCCGTTCGGCGCGCTGCCCTGGGCGGTGATGGACAAGCCGGTGCTGGTGTCCGCGGCCGACGGCCCGCAGGTGCTGCGCACGCCGCGGCTGGACCCGGCCGCCAACCGGCTGCACGTGAAGTCGGCCTGGCGCATCGACGCCTCCGGCGCGGCGGTGCTGGATCTTTCGGTGCAGGCCCACGGCCCGGCGGCGACCGAGTTGCAGGACCAGCTCGAGGCCATACCGGCGGGCATGGGCAGCGCGGCGGTGCAGCGCTTCCTGCAGGCTGCCGGGCTGCAGGGCAGCGGGTTCCTGCAGTACCCGCCGCTGCAGCGCGACCGGCTGGAGCAGTCGTTCACGGCCCAGGTCGAGCTGCGCAATTTCGCGCGTGGCCGACGTGCGGGCAGCGTGTACCCGCACCCGGCCATCCGCTCGCTGCCGATCTACATCCTGCAGTTCGTCGACGAACACACGGCGCCGGCGCGGCAATACGGCACCCTGTGCAATCCCATCATCGTGCGCGAGGAGTTCGAGCTGCGCTTCGACCCGGTCTACCGCGTCTCCACCCCGCCCGCGCCCTTGGAGATCGCGCTCGGCGACGAGTTGCGCTTCGCCAGCGCCTACGCCCAGCAGGGCCAGGTGCTCAGCGGCTGGCGCGAGTGGCGCCATGCCCCACCCCGGCACGTGTGCGACCCCGAGGACCACGCGCGGCGCCGGCCCGCCTTTGAGCAGATCGTCCGCCACCTGCGCGAGACGGTGGGCTACGAGCGGCGCTGACGGCGCGCCTCCCGGGCTGCGAGACCGCGGTGCCCGCCTTGTCCGGGACCCCTCGTGGTTGCATCCATCCCGCAGCAAGGTGCGCGTTCAAGCCGCGTTCGGCTCGCGCTGCCCTACACTTTTTCCACCATGCGGTTGACCGAGCACGAGCGTCAGGCCATACGGGAAGTGGTCCGCGACCTTACGGACGGGCGCGGACGTGCGCTGCTGTTCGGCTCGCGCCTGGACGATGTATCGGCGGGAGGCGACATCGATCTGTACGTGGAGTGCGTGGAGACGGTCGAACACCCTGCGCGGCTGGCCGCTTCCATCGGCGCCAGCCTCGAGGTGCACCTGGGCGAGCAGCGCATCGATGTCCTGATCGGCGCGCCCAACCTGCGGCGTCTGCCGGTGCACGAGGTCGCCCGGCGTCAGGGTGTCGCACTGTGACGCCGCTCAGCGAGTCGCTCACTGCGCGCCTGCAGTTCCTCGTCCGGGTCATCGACAAGGAGGCTGCGCACCTCTCGTGGACGGACGCTGCGCTCTTCGGGGCCGGGAACCTGACGCTGGCGACGATCGCAGCGCTCGGCGCCGACGAGGTGCTGGCCGAGCGCGTGGACGCTTTCGTCGCCCGCTTCGGCCGCCTCCAGGACACCCTGGGCGACAAGCTCCTGCCGGCCCTGCTGACGGCACTGGACGGGCACAGCGGCCCCTTGATCGACAACCTCCATCGCGTGGCGCGTCTGGGCCTGCTCGAAGATGAGACGGCCTGGCTTCGCTGGCGCCGCCTGCGCAACCAGATGGTGCCCGACTACGTGGAGGACCCGGCAGTGCTGGCCGACGCGCTGAACGCGGCCCACGCCGCCGTGCCGGCGCTCGTGGATGTGGCTCGGCGCTGGGGGGACGAACTGCGTCGGCGTGGCTGGGCGTCCTGAGAGCCTGAGAGACCCTCACCCCCGGCGCACGCGGTACTGCGTCAGCATCGTCGCCACCAGCATCGAGACCAGCGCCACGGCGACGATGACGTCGGCGATGTAGGTCGGCACGTTGACGGCGCGGCTCATGCTGTCGGCGCCCACCAGGATGCCGGCGACGAAGACGGCGCCGGCGACGACGCCCAGTGGGTTCAGCATGGCCAGCATCGCGATGACGATGCCGCTGTAGCCGTAGCCCGGGCTCATGTCGAGCGTGACGTAGGAGGCGCGGCCGGCCACCTCCACCGCGCCGGCCAGACCGGCGAGCGCGCCCGAGATCAGCGCCACCTTGACCGCCACCCAGCGCACCGGCATGCCGGCGAAGGCCGCGGCGCGCGCGCCCGAGCCCACGGCGCGGATCTCGAAGCCGGTGGTGCTGCGCTGCATCAGCACCCACAGGGCCACCGCCAGCGCCAGCGCCGCCAGCAGCCCGGTGTGGACGCGGCTGCGCTCGATCAGCTTGTCCAGCTGCAGCGCGTCCTGCAGCGCCACGCTCTGCGGCCAGCCCATGGCTGTGGGGTCCTTCATCGGCCCGTCCAGCAGCGCCGAGACGCCGAGCAGGACGATGAAGTTCAGCAGCAGCGTGGTCACGACCTCGTCCACGCCCAGGCGCGCCTTCAGCAGCGCCGGCCCCAGCAGCAGCAGGGCGCCCGCGGCCATGGCGGCGGCGATCATCAGCGGGAACAGCAGCGCCGGCGGCCACTCCAGGCCCGTGCCGCCGTGCAGGCCGCCCACGGCCACGGCGGCCAGCGCGCCGGCGTAGAGCTGGCCCTCGGCGCCGATGTTGAACAGCCGCGCGCGGAAGGCCACGGCCGCGGCCAGGCCGGTGAGGATGAGCGGCGTGGCGCGCGTGAGCGTCTCGGTCAGCGCGAAGCGTGAGCCGAAGCCGCCCTCGAGCAGCAGCGCGTAGGCCCGGCCCACCGGCGCCCCGGCCCAGGCCACCAGCGCCGAGGTCACGAGCAGCGTGAAGGCCACGGCCGCCAGCGGCGCGGCCAGCAGCAGCGCGCGGGGGATGGCGGCGCGGCGTTCAAGGCGCATGGGAGCTCCCCTCGGCTGCGGCGCTGCCTGTCGTCCTCGGGTGCGGGGTCGAAGGCCCGGCGGTCCCTTTCAGGACGACGTGCGCGCCGGCTGCGTCCCGGGCGATACCCGTATCGTCCCGGGGACAGGCATCGGCGTACCCTTCCGGGGCAGACCCGGGCACCGCACCCTCGGGCGGCGCATCGGGGGCCGGTGACGTCGACCCTCCGCCCCCGGCCATCGCCAGGCCGATCGACGCCAGCGTCCACTGCGTCCGCGGCCGCGCCGCGGTCAGGTGGCCCTGGTGCATCACCGCGATGCGATCGGCCAGGGCGAAGATCTCGTCCAGGTCCTCGCTGATCAGCAGCACGGCGGCGCCGCCGGCGCAGGCGTCCAGCAACTGCTGGTGCACGTAGGCCACGGCGCCGACGTCCAGGCCCCAGGTCGGCTGGTTGGCGACGATCAGGCGCGGCGGCGCCTCGCCCGGGCCGGGCGTGAGCGCGCGGCCGAGGATGAGCTTCTGCATGTTGCCGCCCGACAGCCCGCGTGTGACCGTGTCGAGCCCGCCGGACTCGGTGCCGCGCACGTCGAAGCGCCGCACCAGCGCCTGCGCGTGGGCGCGCGCCGCGCCGCGCCGCACGAAGCCCAGGCGCGCGAAGGCGGGCGTGGCGTAGCGTTCGAGCACCGCGTTCTCCCACAGCGGCAGGTCGCCGACGACGCCCACCGCGTGCCGGTCCTCGGGGATGCGCGCGACGCCGGCCTGCACCACCGCGCCAGGCCGCGCCGGCAGCGGCCCGCCGTCCAGCAGCAGCTGGCCGGCGTCGAGCGCGCGTTCGCCGCACAGCACCTCGGCCAGCGCCGCCTGTCCGTTGCCAGCCACACCCGCCACGGCGACGACCTCGCCCGCGCGCAGCGCCAGGTCCACGCGGTCCAGCAGCGGCCGCGCACCGCCGCCGTGCAGCGTGGCGCCGCGCAGCTCGCACAGGACAGGGCTGGTGCTCGCCGCCGCGGGCGATGCAGGCGCTGGAACCGCGGGGGTCTCGGCCGTCGGCTGGCCAGCGTCGCCGGCGACAGCCGATGCCGCGCCGCGTCGCACCGCCGGCGCCACCGCGCGCCCGACCATGGCCTCGGCCAGATCCTCCTTGCGCGCGCCACGCGCCGGCAGCTCGGCTACCAGCCGGCCGCCGCGCAGGACCGCGATGCGGTCGGACACGCGCAGCACCTCGTCGAGCTTGTGGCTGATGAAGATCAGGCCCAGGCCGCGCGCGACCATCTGCGCCAGCGTCGCGAACAGCGACTCGCTCTCCTGCGGCGTCAGCACCGCCGTGGGCTCGTCCAGGATCAGGATGCGCGCGCCGCGCACCAGGGCCTTCAGGATCTCCACGCGCTGGCGCTCGCCCACCGACAGCGCGCCGATGCGCGCCTGCGGGTCGACGGCCAGGCCGAAGTCGCGTGCCGCGGCCAGCAGGCGTTCGCGCGCGGCGGCGCGGCGCGAGAACGGCTGCCACAGCGGCTCGGTGCCGAGCATCACGTTGTCGAGCACGCTCAAGTTGTCGGCGAGCGTGAAGTGCTGGTGCACCATGCCGACGCCCGCGGCCAGCGCTGCCTTGGGCTGGCCGGGCGGCAGGGGCCGGCCGAAGACCTCGATCGAGCCGGCGTCGGCCACGT
>CAIRBF010000323.1 GCA_903876715.1 uncultured beta proteobacterium | reverse complement strand
GTCGCGGACCTCGAACTCGTAGATCGCCTCCATGCCCAGGTCCGCGAAGCCGACGACCTTCGCGCCCTTGATCGCCTTGGCCACCAGGTAGGCGGCGCCGCCCACGGCCATCAGGTAGGCGCTGCGGTGCTGGCGGATGGCCTCGATGGCCACCGGGCCGCGCTCGGCCTTGCCGATCATCGAGATCAGGCCGGTCTTCTCCAACATCATGCCGGTGAACTTGTCCATGCGCGTGGCCGTGGTCGGGCCGGCGGGGCCGACGACCTCGTCGCGCACCGGGTCGACCGGGCCGACGTAGTAGATGACGCGGTTCGTGAAGTCCACGGGCAGCTTCTCGCCGCGGGCCAGCATGTCCTGGATGCGCTTGTGCGCGGCGTCGCGGCCGGTGAGCATGCGGCCGTTCAGCAGCAGCGTGTCGCCGGGCTTCCAGCTCGCCACCTGCTCGCGCGTCAGCGTGTCGAGGTCGACGCGGCGCGACTTGTTGTAGTCCGGCGCCCACTTCACGTCGGGCCACAGGTCCAGGCTCGGCGGCTCCAGGTAGGCCGGGCCCGAGCCGTCGAGCACCAGGTGCGCGTGGCGCGTGGCAGCGCAGTTCGGGATCATGGCCACCGGCTTGCTCGCGGCGTGCGTGGGCCAGGTGGCGATCTTCACGTCCAGGACGGTGGTCAAGCCGCCCAGGCCCTGCGCGCCGATGCCCAGCGCATTGACCTTCTCGTAGAGCTCGATGCGCAGTTCCTCGAGCTTGTTCGACGGCCCGCGGGCGAGCAGGTCGAACATGTCGATCGGCTCCATCAGGGATTCCTTGGCGAGCAGCATGGCCTTCTCGGCCGTGCCGCCCACGCCGATGCCCAGCATGCCCGGCGGGCACCAGCCCGCGCCCATGGTCGGCACCGTCTTCAGCACCCAGTCGACGAGGCTGTCGCTCGGGTTCATCATGACGAACTTGCTCTTGTTCTCGCTGCCGCCGCCCTTGGCGGCCACGGTCACGTCCACGGTGTTGCCGGGCACCACCGACATGTGCACCACGGCAGGGGTGTTGTCCTTGGTGTTGCGGCGCTCGAAGATCGGGTCGGACAGCACCGAGGCGCGCAGCTTGTTGTCGGGGTCGAGGTAGCCGCGGCGCACGCCCTCGTTGACGGCGTCCTCGATCGAGCCCGGGAAGCCCTCGAAGCGCACGTCCATGCCGATCTTCAGGAAGACGTTGACGATGCCGGTATCCTGGCAGATCGGGCGGTGGCCCTCGGCGCACATCCTGGAGTTGGTCAGGATCTGCGCGATCGCGTCCTTCGCCGCCGGCGAGGCCTCGCGCTCGTAGGCGCGCGCCAGGTGGGCGATGTAGTCGGCCGGGTGGTAGTAGCTGATGTACTGCAGCGCGGCGGCGACGGTGTCGACGAGGTCGGCGTGGCGGATCGTGGTCGTGCTCATGGGCTTCGGGGCGATCGGGAGGGAGTTGTGCGGTCGGCCGGCGTGAGCCGCCGGCACCGCCGGGCAGACCCGGCAGTGTAGCCACGTGGTTCTGCACACAGGCTGACGGCGGGGGGCCAACCCAGGCCGCGGTGGCCTGGGCCCGGCGAAAGGCCGGCTTCGCGCCATGGTCGGGGGCATGAACAAGAGAATCAGCGCCCGGCTGGTCTTTCCGCCCCCCTCGCCGCCGTCCTTCCGATGCATCCCCTGGCACTCGTCGTTCTGCTGCCGCTGCTGCTCGGCACCACGCTGTGCTTCGGGCTCGGCCGCATGGACACGCCGCTGCGGCGGTGGCTGACGGCCTGTGCCGCGGCCGGCGTGGCGGCGGCGGCGCTGCTGATCCTGCTGGCCCAGGCCCCGGCGGTGCTGGCCGGGCAGACGATGCTCCACGCCGTCGAGTGGGTGCCCGCGATCGGCCTGAACGCGAGCTTCCGGCTCGACGCGCTGGCGCTCATGTTCGCGGGCCTGATAACCGGCATCGGGCTGCTGGTCATCCTCTACGCGGCCTTCTACCTGCACCACGACGACCCGGCGGGCCGCTTCTTCGGCACGTTGATGCTCTTCATGGCGGCGATGCTGGGCATCGTGCTGTCGGACAACCTGCTGCTGCTGCTGGTGTTCTGGGAGCTCACCAGCATCTCCTCCTTCCTGCTGATCGGCTACTGGGGCGGGCGCGAGGAGTCGCGCGCCGGGGCGCGCATGGCGCTCGCCGTCACCGGCGGGGGCGGGCTGGTGTTGCTCGCCGGCATCGTCGTGCTCGGGCAGATCGCGGGCACCTACGAGCTCTCGGCCCTGCTCGGCCGCGGCGCCGAGATCCAGGCCCACCCGCTGTACCCGGTGGCGCTGGGCCTGATCCTGGTGGGCTGCTTCACCAAGAGCGCGCAGTTCCCCTTCCATTTCTGGCTGCCCGAAGCCATGGCCGCGCCGACGCCGGTCTCGGCCTACCTGCATTCGGCCACGATGGTGAAGGCCGGCCTGTTCCTGATGATGCGGCTGTACCCGGTGCTGGGCGGCACGCCGCTTTTCGAGGGCGTCGTCGCCACCACCGGCCTGGTCACCATGGTCTTTGCCGCCTTCGTCGCGGTGTTCAAGCACGACCTGAAAGGCCTGCTGGCCTACTCGACGGTCAGCCACCTGGGGCTGAT
>CAIRBF010000322.1 GCA_903876715.1 uncultured beta proteobacterium | reverse complement strand
CTGCCCGAGAAACTGGTCAACGAGGAGATCCTCGAGGCCATCATCTCGATGCTCAATGACATGGGCATCGCCGTCTACGAGCAGGCTCCCGATGCCGCCACGCTGCTGATCAGCGGCAGCAGCACCGCCACCGCCACCGACGAAGAGGCCGAGGAAGCCGCCGAGGCGGCGCTGTCCACGGTCGACTCCGAGTTCGGCCGTACGACCGATCCGGTGCGCATGTACATGCGCGAGATGGGCACGGTCGAACTGCTCACTCGTGAGGGCGAGATCGAGATCGCCAAGCGCATCGAGGGCGGACTGCAGGCCATGATGCTGGCCATCAGCGCCTCGCCGACGACGATCGCCGAGATCCTGACGCTGGCTGACCGCATCGCCGCGGGTGATGCCCCGATCTCCGACGTCGTCGACGGCTTCGTCTCCGACGACGAGGCCGACGACTACGTCGCCGAGGAGGACTTCGACGAGTTCGACGAGGAGGACGACGACGACGGCGCGGGCGGCAGCAAGGCGCTGACGAAGAAGCTCGAGGAACTGAGGACGCAGGCGCTCGCGAAGTTCGGCACGATCCGCGTCGAGTTCGACAGCATGCGGCAGGCCTACGAGAAGCACGGCTACCGTTCAGTGCCGTACGACCGTGCCCAACGAGCCATCAGCGCCGAGCTCATGTCGATGCGCTTCACGGTCAAGACCATCGAGCGACTGTGCGGCATCCTTCGTGACCAGGTCGACGAGGTGCGTCGCCACGAGCGGGAGATCCGCAGGATCGTGGTCGACAAGTGCGGCATGCCGCAGGAGCACTTCGTTGCGACCTTCCCGCCCAACGTGCTGAACCTGCAGTGGTCGGTCAAGGAGGCCGGTGGCGGCAAGCCCTACAGCACCGTCCTCGGTCGCAACCTGCCGGCCGTGCAGGAGCTGCAGCAGAAGCTGATCGACCTGCAGACGCGCGCCGTGGTGCCGCTGGAGGACCTGAAGGTCATCAACAAGAAGATGAACGAGGGTGAGAAGGCCTCGCGCGATGCGAAGAAGGAGATGATCGAGGCCAACCTGCGCCTGGTCATCTCGATCGCGAAGAAGTACACGAACCGCGGTCTGCAGTTCCTCGACCTGATCCAGGAAGGCAACATCGGCCTGATGAAGGCGGTGGACAAGTTCGAATACCGCCGTGGCTACAAGTTCTCCACCTACGCCACGTGGTGGATCCGGCAGGCGATCACGCGCTCGATCGCCGACCAGGCGCGCACGATCCGCATCCCGGTGCACATGATCGAGACGATCAACAAGATGAACCGGCTCTCGCGTCAGCACCTTCAGGAATTCGGCTTCGAGCCCGACGCCCCGTCGCTGGCCGAGAAGATGGAGATGCCCGAGGACAAGGTGCGCAAGATCATGAAGATCGCCAAGGAGCCGATCTCCATGGAGACGCCCATCGGCGACGATGACGACTCGCACCTGGGGGACTTCATCGAGGACTCGAACAACGTGGCCCCGGTGGAGGCGGCCATGCAGGCTGGCCTGCGCGATGTCGTCAAGGACATCCTCGACAGCCTGACGCCGCGCGAAGCCAAGGTGCTGCGCATGCGCTTCGGTATCGAGATGAGCACCGACCACACACTCGAAGAGGTTGGAAAGCAGTTCGACGTCACACGCGAGCGCATCCGCCAGATCGAGGCCAAGGCCATCCGCAAGCTCAAGCACCCGAGCCGTTCCGACAAGCTCCGGACCTACCTGGACAACCTGTGATCGGACCCGCTTCGCAGGGTCTCGGCCGGTCCCCGAGACCCTGAGCGCTCCATCCGCGCCATGCCCTTCCGTCCCGAACCGGCCCACCGGCACGGCAGTGTCGCGCGCACCGGTGTGCTGCTGGTCAACCTCGGCAGCCCGGATGCGCCCACGCGTGCCGCGACGCGGCGCTACCTGGCCGAGTTCCTCGCCGATCCACGCGTGGTGGAGATTCCGCGCTGGGTCTGGATGGCCGTGTTGCACGGCATCATCCTCAACACCCGCCCGGCGAAGTCGGCCGCCAAGTACGCGACGATCTGGATGCCCGAGGGCTCGCCACTGATCGTTCACACGGCGCGCGTGGCCGCAGGGCTGCAGCAGGTGCTGCACGAGCGCGGTGCGCCCGTGGTCGTGCGCCACGCCATGCGCTACGGCAACCCGTCGCTGGGCGCCGCGCTGGACGAACTGCGCGCCGAGGGCTGCGCGCGGATCCTGGTGTTGCCGATGTACCCCCAGTACGCCGCCGCGACCACCGGCAGCGTCTGGGACGCGGTGGCGAGCTGGGCGGCGCAGGCGCGGCACGTGCCCGAGTTCCGTTTCGTCAATCGCTATGGCGATGACCCGGGCATGGTCGATGCCCTGGCTCGCAGCGTGCGCACCCACTGGGAGCGCCACGGCCGCGCACGCATGCTCGTGATGAGCTTCCATGGCCTGCCCGAGCGCTCGCTGCTGCTGGGCGATCCCTACCACTGCGAATGCCACAAGGCTGCGCGTCTTCTGGCGCAGGCCCTCGGGCTCGAGCCCGGAAGCTGGCGCGTGACTTTCCAGAGCCGATTCGGCAAGGCGCAGTGGCTGCGACCGTACACCGAGCCGACATTGAAGGAACTCGCCGCAACGGGCACGGAGTCGGTCGATGTCATCTGCCCGGGTTTCGCCGTCGACTGCCTGGAGACGCTCGAGGAAATCGCCCAAGAAGCGCGCGAAGCCTTTCTCGAGGCAGGCGGCAAGGAGTTCCGCTACATCCCTTGCCTGAACGACGATCCGCTGGGCGTGCGGGCCCTGGCGGGCGTAGCCTTGCAGCACCTGCAAGGCTGGAGCCTGCCACCGGCTGGCGCCGATTCGCCGGTGCAGCGCGAGCGCGCGCTTGCGCTCGGAGCCTCGCAGTGAACACCGCCGCGCGATGAAGTCCGAGGGCGGCGACGGTGTGCGCTTGGACAAATGGCTGTGGGCGGCGCGCTTCTTCAAGACCCGGTCCCTGGCGGCGCAGGCCATCTCCAGCGGCCGCGTGCGCGTCAATGGCCTGGTCGCAAAGCCAGCGCGCGATCTGCACCCCGGTGACGAGATCGGCTTGCGCGAGACCGGCTTCGAGCGCGTGGTCCAGGTGGTCGCGCTGGCCTCGGTCCGTGGGCCGGCTCCCGTGGCTCAGGGTCTGTACACCGAAACGCCCGACAGCCTTGCGGCCCGGCAGCGCGCCGCCGAGGCGCGCCGGCTCGGTGTCGAGCCGGCCCTGGCGCTGGAGCAGGGCCGCCCGACCAAGCGTGACCGGCGCGACCTGGCGCAGTGGCAGCGCTGGAGCGTCAGCCTTGACCAGGAACGGTGAGGCGGATGCGCTCCTCCCACCGAAGACGCGTCCGCACGCCCCTTGAATCCCTGAAAACCGACACTACATCGAGGTCTTGTGCAGGGGAGGCTTGGCTGCGAGCCGTGTCCAGACCCCTGAACGCCCCGACAAGCAGGCCATGAGCAAGGAACAAGACACCCACACGATGCCCACCCCCGACGCGCAGGCTGCCGGCCACCAGGCTGCTGGCCAGGTCGGCACCGAGGCTTCAGCCCCCGCGGCAGACGCGGCCACACAGATCGCCGAACTCGAGACCCGTCTGGCAGTCATGTCCGACAACTACCTGCGGGCCAAGGCCGAGGCAGAGAACGTCCGCCGCCGCGCCGAGGAGGAGACCTCCAAGGCGCGCAAGTTCGCGATCGAATCCTTCGCCGAGAGCCTGCTGCCCGTGCGCGACAGTCTGGAGGCCGCGCTCGCGCTGCCCAACGCGACGAACGGCCAGTTGCTCGAGGGTGTGCAGGCCACGCTGCGGCAGCTCACCCAGGCCCTGGACCGCAACCGGGTCCTGCCGATCGAGCCTCCTGCCGGCACGCGCTTCGACCCGCACCAGCACCAAGCGATCAGCGTGGTGCCTGCCGACCAGGACGCCAACACCGTTGTCACGGTGCTTCAGAAGGGCTATCTCATCGCCGACCGCGTGCTGCGGCCCGCTCTGGTCACGGTAACCGCACCGAAGTGAGCGCGCCAACCTGACAGCCCCGACATCGACGGGCGGCCCAACGGACTTGAATCCAGCCCGCCCAGCCGCAACTGCAAACACATCCAATTCCTCGCCAGGAGTCACAGAATATGGGAAAGATCATCGGTATCGACCTCGGCACCACGAATTCGTGCGTCGCCATCATGGAAGGCAACACCACCAAGGTGATCGAGAACAGCGAGGGTGCGCGCACCACGCCGTCGATCATTGCCTACCAGGAGGACGGTGAGATCCTGGTCGGCGCCTCGGCCAAGCGCCAGGCGGTGACGAACCCGAAGAACACCCTGTACGCCGTCAAGCGCCTGATCGGCCGCAAGTTCACCGAAAAGGAAGTGCAGAAGGACATCGACCTGATGCCCTACCGGATCGCGGCCGCCGACAACGGCGATGCCTGGGTCGAGGTGCGCGGCAAGAAGCTCGCGCCGCCCCAAGTCAGCGCCGAGGTGCTGCGCAAGATGAAGAAGACGGCCGAGGACTACCTCGGCGAGGAAGTGACCGAGGCCGTGATCACGGTGCCGGCCTATTTCAACGACAGCCAGCGCCAGGCCACCAAGGACGCCGGCCGCATCGCCGGCCTGGACGTCAAGCGCATCATCAACGAGCCCACCGCCGCCGCGCTTGCCTTCGGCCTGGACAAGCACGGCAAGGGCGACCGCAAGATCGCCGTCTACGACCTCGGCGGCGGCACCTTCGACATCTCGATCATCGAGATCGCCGACGTCGACGGCGAGAAGCAGTTCGAGGTGCTGTCGACCAACGGCGATACCTTCCTCGGCGGCGAGGACTTCGACCAGCGCATCATCGACCACATCGTCACCGAGTTCCGCAAGGAACAGGGCGTGGACCTGACGAAGGACGTGCTCGCGCTGCAGCGCCTGAAGGAAGCGGCCGAGAAGGCCAAGTGCGAACTGTCCTCCTCCATGGAGACAGACATCAATCTTCCCTTTATCACCGCTGACGCATCAGGCCCCAAACATCTGACCATGAAACTTTCCCGCGCCAAGCTGGAATCCATCTGTGGAGAGCTGCTGGCAAAACTGGAAGGCCCCTGCCGGACCGCCATCAAGGATGCCGG
>CAIRBF010000321.1 GCA_903876715.1 uncultured beta proteobacterium | reverse complement strand
GGTGGATCTGGGCAAGCTGCTCGCGCACAAGAACAAGGTCGTGGGCAAGCTCACGGGCGGCCTGGCGGCCATGGCCAAGATGCGCAAGGTCACGGTCGTGCGTGGCTGTGGCGCCTTCGTCGGGCCGCACCACGTCGCCGTCGAGGAGACCACGGGCGAGGGCCAGGGCAAGACCGGCAAGTCCCAGGTCGTGAAGTTCGGCCAGTGCATCATCGCCGCCGGCTCGCAGGCGGTGCGCCTGCCCTTCCTGCCCGACGACGAGCGCATCGTCGACTCCACCGGCGCGCTGCAACTGCGCCAGGCACCGAAGAAGATGCTCGTCATCGGCGGTGGGATCATCGGGCTGGAGATGGGTACGGTCTACTCCACGCTGGGCGCGCGCCTGGACGTGGTGGAGATGATGGACGGCCTGATGCAGGGCGCCGACCGCGACCTTGTCAAGGTCTGGCAGAAGATGAACGCGCGGCGCTTCGACCGCATCATGCTGAAAACCAAGACCGTGGGTGCCGAAGCCACGGCCGACGGCATCCGCGTGCAGTTCGAGGGCCTGGACGGGCAGCGCAGCGAGGGGATCTACGACCTCGTCCTGCAGGCCGTGGGCCGCAGTCCCAACGGGCGCAAGATCGGCGCTGACAAGGCCGGGGGTGGCCGTCAACGAGCGCGGCTACATCCCGGTGGACGTGCAGATGCGCACCAACGTGCCGCACATCTACGCCATCGGCGACATCGTGGGCCAGCCCATGCTGGCGCACAAGGCCGTGCACGAGGCCCACGTGGCGGCCGAGGTGGCGGCCGGCGACGCGAAGGCGCGCTTCGACGCGCGCGTGATACCGAGCGTGGCCTACACCGACCCCGAGGTCGCCTGGGTCGGCCTGACCGAGGACGAGGCCAAGGCCCAGGGCATCGCGGTCAAGAAGGGCCTGTTCCCGTGGACGGCCTCGGGCCGCGCCATCGCCAACGGGCGTGACGAGGGCTTCACGAAGCTGCTGTTCGACGCCGAGACCCACCGCATCCTCGGCGGCGGCATTGTCGGCACGCATGCCGGCGACATGATCGGCGAGGTCGCGCTGGCCATCGAGATGGGCGCCGACGAGGTCGATATCGGCAAGACCATCCACCCGCACCCGACGCTGGGCGAGAGCATCGGCCTGGCGGCGGAGGTGGCGCATGGCTCATGCACCGACCTGCCACCGGCGCGCAAGTGAGAAAAGCCTCCAGGCGCCCGGGGGCGGCGGTGTCTGCCTCCCTGGGGAGCTTGAAGAAAATGGAAAAGGGCCCCGCGGGGCCCTTGTGTGCTTGCTGGCCCGATGTGGGCCCCAAGGAGGGTTTGAGCGCTCAGGCCTTCTTGACCCAGGCGTTGCACCAGCCCTTGCCGGCAACCTGCTTGCCGCCGAACAACGGGCAACCACCCCAGGCGTCAGCGGCCTTGCCCTGGTAGAGCTGGCAGCCCGAGCAAATCTGGCCCTTGGCCCACTTGGGCTGCTTCTTGGCGTCGACCTTGGTCGCGTCGTGCGCGTAACCCAGGGCCTTGGCCTGGGCGTCGTTCTCGTCGAGCTTGGCATTGGCCAGCGCTTCGCGCCCGGCCATCAGCGTCGCGCCGGCGACGGGGACGATCTGGATGAATTGGCGACGGGTTTGCATCTTGAAGTCCTTGGATATCAGCGGCGGGTTTCCCAGGCGTCTGCTGCGGCCGCTGCTCGCGCGCTGACGTCGAATGAGCCTACCGGACGAAGTATGCACCTATAGCGGGTGAGACCTGCGGCGAAAAGCCGAGCGTCCTGGTAAACAAGCGAGCCACCCGGCCGCACAGGAATTGCGCCCGGGCGTGGTTTCCTCAAGGCTGGCAGCGGCTGGGCCCGGCAAGATCCGGGCTCTGCGCTGTCCCCCCACCGATGCCGCCCGGTCGCCCCGCGCGCGCAGGTCCACCTGCTGCTGCCTCATTCCTGATGAATCGACGGGCTGATCCACAGCTGGCCCATGGCGCTGGCGCGACGCCGACCGACTGCGGCCGCAGCGTTTGCGCTTTCGTGGCCGGATGTGCTTTTGTGCCGTCGGTGACAGCATCGGTGGCGGCACATTCGACGCTGCAGAGCGCCGGGACCTGGCTGCTGGCTTTCCTGGCCGGGTGTCTCGTCGGTGCGGCAGGGATTTCGTGGCCGCTGCGGCACCGGCTGCGGCGTGCGCACGACGGACCGTGCCGTCCTGGGTGGCAGGGTGACGGGCGTGGACCCGTGAGCCGCGAGGACATGCCGCGCCGCAGCGGGGTTCATGACTCCGATCGCCTGGCGCAGATCGAGGCCGAGCGCCTGGTCTGGCATCAGGGCCAGCAGGAACTCTTGGATCGCATGTGGCGCCAGGTCCGCACCGACCCCCTCACGGGGCTGCCGAGCCGGCGCAGCTTCGTGGCGGGTCTCGATGTTCACCTGGGTGCGGGGACGCTGGCCGGTTCAGACCTGCCGCCCGATCCCGCCGGCGCCTTGCTTCTGCTGCGCGTGCGCGGACTGGATCGGCTCAACCGTCGGGCCGGACGCGAGGCCGGCGATGGGCTGCTCGCGGCTGTTGGTGGGGCCCTGAGGAGCTACCACGACCGGGTGCCCGGCGCACTCGCCGGCCGGCTCGCTGGCGGCGATTTCGCCCTGCTGCTGCCGGTTGCGGGCCTGGCCGAGGAGACGGCTGGCGCGCTGCACGACGCGCTCCAACCGGCGGCGAAGGCGAGTTACGGCGGCGCCGAGATCCTTCTGGCAGGAGTCGATGCGCTGCGTGCGCCGGATGCGTCCCACGCGCTGGCGCAGGCCGATGAGATGCTGGCCCAGGTGGAGGCCGGTGCATTCAATCCTGCGGTACGCGGCGAGTCCGGCGTCCCGCCAAGAGTCCGCGCGGCGCCAGCCGAGAAAGTCGACGCCGGCGAGCTCTGGCGGATGGCCTGCAGCCCAGCGGGCGAACTGGACCTCGGCTTCGCACCCGTCGTCGACGTGGGCGGGCACGCCGTGGCGCGCTTGTGTGCTCTGCGCCTGCGCAGCGCGCCGGGCGGCGCCTGGCTCGCCCCACGCTGCTGGCGTCCCCGACTCGGCCCCGCGGGCTTGCTGGCGCAGGCCGAACTCGCCACCGTCGTTCTGGCGCTCGCCTCGGCGGAGACGGCCGGCCGGCTCATCGTGCCACTGTCGGCAACCTCGGCGGTCGACACCGACTTCGTGGCCAGTGTGACCCGTCGCTTGGTCGCCATGCCGCTGGCGGCGGCGAGCCTGACCTTGGACATCGAAGCGGTCCCGCCGCTTACGGCGGTCGGGCTGCGCGCGGCAGCGCTGCCCTGGGCTGCCGCGGGCGCCACGGTCTCGCTCCTGCTACGCGGCGGCACCTGGCCGTGCCTGCAGGCGCTGGCCGATCAGGGGGTGAGCCAATTGGCCGTGGATGCGCGCTTCCTGCGCCAGGCCGGGGCGGACGCTGGCGCCCTGGCGTTGGTTTGGCAACTGGCGCTGCTGGCGAAGGCGCTGGGCTGGGGGCTGCACGCCCGGGAGATCACGGATCCGGCCGATCTGGCGTGGCTGCGCGAAGCGGGGTTCGACACCTTCAGCGGTCAGGCCGTGGCGACATCCGGTGTGGCTGAAGCACGCCAGAAGCCCATGGCATATCAGCCGATGTCGGCGCAGTGGATGCCGAAGTGACCGGACCGCCGGTCGGAGAAGTAGCGCTCGAGGGTGACGCGCACGGTGCGGAAGGCCAGGGACTCCCAGGGAATCTCGTCCTCCCGGAAGAGCTGGGCTTCGATGGTCTCGGGGCCCGGGGCAAAGTCCGTGTCCAAGAGCCGTGCCCGGTAGTACAGGTGAAGCTGGCCGACGCGCACAACGTTCAGCACCGAGAACAGTCCCTGCAACTCGATCCGCGCGCCGGCTTCCTCGTCGGTTTCCCGCAACGCGCCCGCCTCGGTGGACTCCCCGAGTTCCATGAAGCCCGCGGGCAGTGTCCAGAAGCCGTGCCGGGGTTCGATGTTGCGACGGCACAGCAGGACCTGATCCTCCCAGGCCGGCACGGTGCCGACAACGTTAAGCGGGTTCTCGTAGTCGATGTGCTGGCAGCGCAGGCAGACAGCGCGCTCCCGGTTGTCGTCGGCCGGGACCCGGTAGGCTACCTCATTACCGCAGGCGCGGCAGTGGCGGATACGCGGGCGGGTCAACATTCGCGCAGTGTAGCGAGCGGGCGTGGGCATCGGCGCCGGCATGGCATCATGACCGCGAATCCCCTTCCCCGGCGGCCGCCGCCGGGGGGGCGTCTTGCCTTGTCGGAGTCCCGCATGGAGCTTTTCAACTATTTCCGCTCGTCGGCTTCGTATCGCGTGCGCATTGCGCTCGCGCTCAAGGGCCTGGATTACGACTACCGATCGGTGCACCTGCAGCGCAACGAGCAGCTCGCGCCGTCCTATGCTGAGGTTTCGGCAGCGCGCCTGGTACCGCTGCTGCGCGACGGCGATCAGGTGCTGACGCAGTCTCTGGCCATCATCGAGTATCTGGACGAGACCCATCCCGAGCCGGCGCTGCTGCCGCGCGACGCCCCCGGCCGGGCGCGGGTGCGCTCGCTCGCGCTCGATATCGCTTGCGAGATCCACCCTCTGAACAACCTGCGCGTCCTGCGCTATCTGGTGCAGTCGCTGAAGGTGGCGGAAGAGGAAAAGGACCGCTGGTACCGGCACTGGGTCGAGACGGGGTTGGAGGTCGTGGAGCGGCGCCTGCTGGCAGCGCCATCGCGCTTCTGCCATGGCGATGCCCCGACGCTGGCCGACTGTGTGCTCGTGCCGCAGATCTTCAACGCGCGGCGCTTCGACTGCCGACTGGATCACGTGCCGCAGGTCATGCGCGTCTTCGATGCTTGCATGGCACTGGACGCCTTCGAGAAGACCCGGCCTGAAGCCTGCCCCGATGCGGCCTGAGGTGGCCCTGGCGCCGGGCACCGGTCTGGCGGTGGAATGGGCTGCGCCCGCGCAGGTGGGTGCGTTCATGAGTACGCGCGTCGGCGGTCGCAGCACGGGTCCCTGGGCGGGCTGGAACCTGGGGGACCACGTCGGCGATGACGCACAGACGGTGGCCGAGCACCGGGCAGCCTTCGGTCGGGCGATCGCAGCACGTCCGGTCTGGCTGCGTCAGGTGCATGGCGTGCGTGCGATCGAGGCCGCGTCCGTCCCGGACTCCGGGATGGTGCAGGCCGATGCCGCCTGGACGGCCGCGCCGGGGGTGGCCTGCACGGTCCAGGTGGCCGACTGCTTGCCCGTGCTGCTGGCGGCAGGCAATGGCAGGGCCGTGGGTGCCGCGCACGCCGGCTGGCGCGGCCTGGCCGGAGGGGTCGTCGAGGCCGCGGTGGACGCAGTGGCCATCGCAGCCGGGTGCGCGCGGTCGGAACTGCACGCATGGCTGGGTCCCTGCATCGGGCCAGGCCAGTTCGAAGTCGGCGCTGATGTGTTCGAGGCCTTTGGCGGCGGTACGGCGTTTGCGCCATGCACCCACCCCGACGGCCGCCCGCGCTGGCTGGCTGATCTTCCCGCGCTGGCGCGCGCGCGCTTGACGCGCGCCGGGGTCGAGCGGGTGTCGGGCGGTCAGTGGTGCACGGTCAGCGACACGGCCCGCTTCTATTCCTTTCGCCGCGACGGCGTCACAGGCCGCATGGCTGCGGCCATCTGGTTGCGCGACTGAGACCCTGCGACAAGCGGCGAGTCCCGCCTGACGCCCGCCCGGCGTCAAGCGCAGGGTCGGGTGTCAAGGGCGAGGCATGCCCGTTTCTTCTGCGGCAGCCTCCTGTTGTTCCGCGGCCCGTCGGGCGCGGCGACGGGCGGGGGTGCCGAGCAGGTACAGCACGACGACCAGCGGCAGGCAGCCATAAAGCACGAACGTGAAGAAGGCACCGAGCAGCGTTCCCTGGGAAGACAGGGCCTCAGCCACCGTCATCATCAGGACCACATACATCCAGCCGATGGCAACGAGGTACATTGTGAAATGACCTTTCTCAATGTGGAATGAAATGTCATATCGTGGTAAGCTTTGCATCCTACAGTGACGTCTCTGCAGGTGTCTGAGGCGGGCGGCAATGACCGCACCCCCGACTTGCAGCACCCACGAACCGACCGCGACGAGGCGAGTGTGAGCGCGAAACCCCCCCCTTCGATGAACGACCCCCTGCAGGGCGCCCAGGCCATGGGTGCGGCGATGTCCGAGATGTGGAAATCCATGCAGGGGCTGTCGGTCTCCCCGCAGAGTCTTTCCACCCTGCAGTCGCAGTACCTGAGCGAGGCGACGCGGCTGTGGAACGATTCGCTGGCGCGCTTGAACCCGGTGGCTGGCGCCAAGACGCCCCAGCCGGCCCTCAAGGATCGGCGCTTCGCCGCGGGCGAGTGGGCTGCGAATCCGCTGGCGGCCTACGTGGCGCAGATGTATCTCCTGAACGCGCGCACGCTCATGGAGATGGCGGACAGCGTGCAGGCCGAGCCGAAGACGAAGAGCCGCATTCGCTTCGCGGTGCAGCAGTGGGTCGATGCCGCGAGCCCGAGCAACTACCTGGCCACCAACCCCGAGGCCCTGCAGCGCGCCCTGAGCACCCGCGGCGAGAGCCTGAGCAAGGGAATGCAGCAACTGCTGGGTGACCTGCGCAAGGGACACGTGTCCCAGACCGACGAGAGTGTCTTCGAGATCGGCCGCAACGTCGCCAGCACCGAGGGCGCGGTGGTCTACGAGAACGAGCTCTTCCAACTGATCGAGTACAAGCCGCTGACGGCCCAGGTGCATGAGCGTCCCATGCTGTTCGTGCCGCCGTGCATCAACAAGTACTACATCATGGACCTGCAGCCGTCCAACTCGCTCATCCGCTATGCGGTGGAGCAGGGGCATCGGTTGTTCGTGCTCAGCTGGCGTAACCCGGACGAGTCCCTGAAAGATAGGACCTGGGACGACTACATTGCCCAAGGGCCGATCCGCGCGATCGAGGTCGTGCGTGCGATCACCAAGTCGCCCACGCTCAACACGCTTGGTTTCTGCGTTGGGGGCACGATCCTGGCTACTGCGCTGGCGGTGCTCGCCGCCCGCGGGGAGCAGCCGGCGCAGTCGGTGACTCTGCTGACGACGCTGCTGGATTTCTCCGACACCGGCATCCTCGACATCTTCGTCGACGAGTCGCTGGTCCGCATGCGCGAGATGACCATCGGCACCGAAGCGCCTGGCGGGCCGGGGTTGTTGCGCGGTCAGGAACTGGCGACGACTTTCAGCTTCCTGCGTCCGAACGACCTGGTCTGGAACTACGTCGTCGGCAATTACCTGAAAGGCGAGGCGCCGCCGCCCTTCGACCTGCTGTACTGGAACGGTGATGCGACCAACCTGCCCGGGCCGATATACTGCTGGTACCTGCGACACATGTATCTGCAGAACGAGTTGAAGAAGCCTGGCGCGCTGACCGTGTGCGGTCAGAAGCTGGACCTGGGCGCGATCAAGGCGCCGTTCTACATCTACGGCTCGCGTGAGGACCACATCGTTCCCTGGACCGCGGCCTACCGCTCGGTGCGGCTGGTCAAGGGCCGGCGCCGTTTCGTGCTCGGGGCCTCCGGCCACATCGCCGGTGTCATCAACCCGCCGGCGCAGCGCAAGCGCAGCTATTGGACGAACGAAAACCTGCCGTCGGACTCCGAGGGCTGGCTCGCCAGTGCCACCGAACACCAGGGTAGCTGGTGGCCGGACTGGACAGGCTGGCTCGTGGCGCATGGCGGCGCCATGGTCGCCGCACCCAAGCGCTACGGCAGCCGCGCCCATCCGGTCCTCGAGCCGGCGCCCGGACGTTACGTCAAGGCCAAGGCCTGATCGGCGCAGCGCCGCGGAACCGACCGTCCCGCGGGCTGCCAGGCAACGAAGTTTCGCAACGACAATCCAAGGAGAGAGAGCATGGCTGAGAAAGTGGCTTACGTCACCGGCGGCATGGGCGGCATCGGCACCGCGATCTGCCGACGCCTGGCCAAGGAGGGCTTCAAGGTCATCGCTGGCTGCGGGCCGACACGCGACTTCACCAAGTGGCTGGACGAGCAGAAGGCCGACGGCTACACCTTCCACGCCTCGGTCGGCAACGTCGCGGATTGGCAGTCGACAGTCGACGCCTTCACCAAGGCCAAGGCCGAACACGGTCCGATCGACGTGCTGGTCAACAACGCCGGCATCACCCGCGACCGCATGTTCATGAAGATGACGCGTGACGATTGGGATGCGGTCATCGACACCAACCTGAACAGCATGTTCAATGTCACCAAGCAGGTTGTGCCGGACATGGTCGAGCGCGGTTGGGGCCGCATCATCCAGATCTCCTCTGTCAACGGCGAGAAGGGGCAGGCCGGTCAGACCAACTACTCGGCCGCCAAGGCCGGCATGCACGGCTTCACGATGGCGCTCGCACAGGAGATGGCCAACAAGGGCGTGACGGTGAATACCGTCAGCCCGGGCTACATCGGCACCGACATGGTGCGTGCGATCAAGCCCGAGATACTCGACAAGATCGTCGCGACCATCCCGGTCAAACGCCTGGGCTCGCCCGAGGAGATCGGCTCCATCGTCGCCTGGTTGGCTGGCAACGACTCCGGCTTCACCACTGGCGCCGACTTCAGCTGCAACGGCGGCCTGCACATGGGGTGAGGCTGGACACAGGACCGTCCCTGCGGACGGTCCTGTGCCTGCCGAACCGGGCGAGCTCCGCGAGCCCGCGGGGAGAGGACTGGACACAGGACCGTCCCTGCGGACGGTCCTGTGCCTGCCGAACCGGGCGAGCTCTGGAAGCCCGTGGCGCCGGCTCAGCCGGTTCCGCCGATGAAGTACTTGATGAGGCCCTTGGCTGCGAAGCCCACGAGGCCGAAACCCAGCGCCAGGAAGAGCACGAAGGTCCCGAACCTTCCAGCCCGCGACTCGCGCGCGAGCTGGATGATGATGAAGACCATGTAAAGCATGAAGGCGCCGACTCCGAAGGTCAGCCCGAACTGCGCGATGTCTTCCTCGCCGAATCCGAACATGGGGTAAGACCTCTCGGCCCCTCAGGGCCTGGGCGCAGGCGGCGGCAGGCCTTCGGTGTCCACCAGATCCTGGTAGGCGTGCCAACTCGCGTGCGCGAGCAAAGGCACGACGAGGATCAGGCCCAGCAGCGCGGCCAGCATGCCCAAGGCGCTCAGCGACAGCAGCAAGCCGGCCCACAGCGCCAGCGGCCCGGGGTTGTGCATCACCACGCGCCAACTCGTGAAGACCGCCGTCATCACGCTCACCGGCCGGTCGAGCAGCATCGGTATCGAGATCACGGACGAGGCGAAGACCGGCGCGGCCATGACCCCGCCGAGCAGCAGCCAGAACTCGAACAGCAGCGTCTCCTCGTTGAGCACGACGTGGCGGAGGAAGTCGGCGGGACGCTCCACCGGGGCCGTTGCATGGCCGGTGATCAAAGCCGCCGACGTCAGCACCCACCCCGTACCGGCGCAGGCCAGCAGCACACCGAAGACGACGAGACGTTCGTCTTTGGGCCACCACACCGATGCCGCCTGCACGAGCGTGGTGCGCTGGCCGTGCTGCAGGCTGCGGCTGATGCGGTACAGCGCCGTGGCGACGATGGGTGCCACGATCAGGAAGCCCGTGAACGCGCCGCTGAGCAGCCAGAAGTGGTCGTGCGCGATGCCCAACATCACGGCAGCGAATACCGTGGCGGCCAGTCCGTGCGCGAGCCCTGGCAGCGGGCAGCGTGCGAGATCGCTCGCGCCTCGCGCCAGCCAGATCAAGGGCTGCGTCAGCGGGACCTCGCGCACCCCGTACTGCTCTGACTCCACCGCCGCCCGCATGCGTTCCATGACCGGCAGTCTAGGTCGAGCCTGCGCGGCTGGGCAAGGCGCCGACGCCGCTCCTGATCTGCATCAAGCGCAGGCGCTGAGACGCTGAGGCGCTCAGGTGCCGGGAGACTCGACGGCCGTCGCGACTGCGCTTGCCACCGCCTGCGCGTGCTGTTGCGCCTGTTCGGCCGCAGACCGTATCGAGAGCTCGGACCCGTCGGTCAACTCGATGGTGGGCGCGTACTCGAAGGCGGTGAAGTTTCGGCTCATCGAGCGCAAGTAGACCGGGTCATAGTGCTCGACGAGCAAGGCCTGGACGACTTCGCGCAGGTGTCCGGCAGACAGCCCCGCCTGCCAGGCGTCGACCACGGCATGGCCACGCGCTTCACGCAGCGTGTCCAGCCGCTGCGCCAGCAGCGCCTGATCAGCGGCGAAGTGGGCGTAGTCCTCGAGCAGAAGGTCCACCCGGGCTGCGTCGGGCATGGACAGGCGCAGGCAGGGCGCGGCACGCATGCGCTGCAGCAAGGCCTCGGGCACGCGTAGGCGGCCGATCGTGCGGCTTTCGCTCTCGACGAAGACCGGCCTCGCGGGGTCGAACTCGCGCAGCGCCTGCCAGAGGCGCGTCTCGAAGCGCTTTTGCGAAGGCTGCGGCGCGTCGGGCAGGGCGCCGAGCACCGAGCCACGGTGCTGCGCCAGCACCTCCAGGTCCAGCACCTGCGCGCCTGCGTGCTGCAGCGCGCCCAGGAGCCGGCTCTTGCCGCAGCCTGTCGGCCCGCACAGCGTACGCAGCGCCAGGCCCTTTGCCGCAGACTCGAGGTCGGTCACGACGCGACGCCGGAATGCCCGGTAGCCACCCTCGAGCACGTGCGCCTCGAAGCCGATCTGGCCGAGCACGAGCGCAAGCGCTCCCGAGCGCTGTCCGCCGCGCCAGCAGTAGACGAGCGGCTTCCACTGCCGCGGCAGCGGCATCGCCTCGCGCTCCAGGTGGCGGGCGATGTTGCGGGCTGCCAGGATGGCGCCGAGCTTGCGCGCATCGAAGGCGGAAACCTGCTTGTACTCGGTGCCTACCTCGTGGCGCTCGGCGTCGTCCAAGGTGGGCCAGTTGACGGCACCGGGCAGGGCGTCGAGCGCATGCTCGCTCGGGCTGCGCGCGTCGATGACGGCGTCGAACTCCTGCAGTCGCGCCAGCGCGGCGTCGATGTCGATCCGGTTCAAAGGCATGGTGGCGTGCGGTGGCGAGCCTCTCAAGCCACGGCGTCGAGCAGTTCGGTCTCGATCTGCAACTGCAGCCGTGTCTGTTGCAGCGCGGGGCCGTCGACGAGGAAGGTGTCCTCGACCCGCTCGCCCAGCGTGCTGACCTTGGCGAGCTGCAGGTTGACGCCATGACGCGCGAGCACGCGCGAGATGGCGTACAGCAGCCCGGCGCGGTCGCTCGCGCTGACGCTCAGGATCCAGCGTTGCGCGCGTTCGTCGGGATTGAGCGCGACGCGCGGGACGACGGGGAAGGACTTGACGCGGCGCGAGACGCGGCTGCGCCCCGGCTCGGGCAGCGGCCCGTTGGAGGACAGGGCCTGGGCTGCCTGCGTCTCCACCAGCGAGATCAGGTCGCGGTAGTCGGCGGGCGACGACGGGGCGTGGACGGCGGAGACGACCTGGAAGGTGTCGAGCGCATAGCCAGCGCGCGTGGTGTGGATGCGCGCGTCCTGGATACTGAACCCGGCGGTGTCAAAGTAGCCGCAGATGCGGGCGAACAGGTCAGGCCGGTCGGGCGAGTAGACCAGCACCTGCAGGCCCTCGCCGGCCGAGGACACACGTGCCTGCACGACCGGCTCGGCCGTCTTCAGGTGCCGCCACAGCGCACGCGCATGCCAGGCCAGTTCTGCCGCGTCGTGGCGTGCGAAGTAGCTCAGGTCCAGCGACTTCCACAGCGGCTCCTCGGTGCCAGGGAGCGCCGAGTGCAGCGCCAGCAGGTTGCGCGCCTCGAGCTTGCGCGCCTCGATGTCGGCCTCGAGGTGGGGGCGTGCGCCGCCGAGCGCGCGCAGCGTGTGGCGGTAGAGATCCTCGAGCAGCTTGCCCTTCCAGGCGTTCCAGACCTTCGGGCTGGTGCCGCGGATGTCGGCCACAGTCAGCAGGTACAACGCGGTCAGGCGCCGCTCGTTGCCGACCAGGCGTGCGAAGCGCGCGATGACGTCGGGGTCGCTCAGGTCTTCCTTCTGCGCGATACGGCTCATCGTCAGGTGGTGCTGGACCAGGAACTCCACCAGCGCCGTGCCCTCGCGCGCAACGCCGTGGTCCTGGCAGAAGCGCCGCACCTCACGCGCGCCGAGGTCGGAGTGGTCGCCGCCGCGCCCCTTGGCCACGTCGTGGAACAGCGCGGCGATGCACAGCAGCGCCGGGTCGTCCCATTGCGACGCCAGCTGGGAGCAGAACGGGTACTCGTGCGCGTGCTCGGGGATGAAGAAGCGGCGCACGTTGCGCAGCACCATCAGGATATGCTGGTCCACGGTGTAGACGTGGAACAGATCGTGCTGCATGCGCCCGACGATGCGGCGGAAGACCCACAGGTAGCGGCCGAGCACCGAGGTCTCGTTCATCAGCCGCAGGGCGCGCGTGACGCCGGTGCGCTGGCGCAGGATGCGCATGAACATGCGGCGATTTGCCGGGTCGTGGCGGAACTCGCCGTTCATCCTGGCGCGCGCGTTGTACAGCGCGCGCAGGGTGCGCGCCGACAGGCCCTGGATGCCGGGCGTGCGCTCGCGCAGCAGGAAGGTCTCGAGGATGGCGTGCGGTTGCTGCAGGTACAGGTCGTCGCGCGCGACTTCGAGCATGCCGCCGCGGTCGAGGAAGCGCTCGTTGATGCGCCGCATCGGCGCGTCCGCGCTGCCTGCGATGCGCTCCTCCATGTTCAGGAGCAGGATCTGGTTGAGCTGCGTCACCGCCTTGGCTGCCCAGTAATAGCGGTGCATCAGCACCTCGGAGGCACGCTGCGCGCGGGTGGCCGTGTAGCCGCAGCTTTCTGCCACGGCGGTCTGCAGGTCGAATACCAGGCGGTCTTCGCGCCGGCCGGCCACGGCATGCAGCCGGGCGCGTATCAGCTTCAAGGTGCCTTCGTGGCGCCGCAGCTGGGCCACCTCGAACGGCGTCAGCAGGCCGCTGGCGGCCAGTTCGCTCCACGACTTGCCGAAGCCCGCCGTCCGCGCCACCCAGGCCAGCACCTGCAGGTCGCGCAGGCCGCCCGGGCTCTCCTTGCAGTTCGGCTCCAGCGAATACGGCGTCTTCTGGTATTTCACGTGCCGCTGCTGCATCTCCAGCACCTTGGCACGCAGGAAGGTGCGCGGGTCGAGCACGGCCCGCGTGGCGGCCATCATGGACTCGTGCAGGCGGCGCGGGCCGGCGACCGGGCGCGACTCGATCAGCGCGGTCTGCACCGTGACGTCGCGCTGCGCCTCGGCAACGCAGTCGTCGATGGTGCGCACCGAGGAGCCGATCTCCAGCCCGATGTCCCAGCAGGCGGTGATGAAGTCGCCCAGGCCGTCGGTGCCGGCCTGCGGCGGCAGCAGCACGAGCACGTCGACGTCGGAATGGGGGAACAACTCGCCACGGCCATAGCCGCCCACGGCCACCAGGGTGGCGCCCTCAGGCAGGGGGCTGAGCTCGAGCAGCGAACGCAGTGTGGCGTCGACATGACGTGACAGGCCGCGCACGAGGCGCTGTGCGGCCATCGCCGTCGGCGGCGAACGCAGGAACTCGCCCACCAGCGCCGCCTTGCCGTCCCTAAACCCGGCTCGCAGGCGGGCCAGCCCGTCGGCCGAACCGGCCGGGGCCCGGTTCGGGGCCGACGCGACGGCCGACATCGAATTCGGGACCTGTTCCACCGCAGCTTCCGGCTGGGCCGGAGGGCTTCAGGCCGGCACCAGACCCGCCGCCTGGGCGAAGGCGGGCGGCGGCGGGCTGCCGGCCGACAAGGTCAGCACCTCGACGCCGGTTTCGGTGACGAGGACGGTGTGCTCCCACTGGGCCGACAGCGAGCGGTCGCGCGTGACGATGGTCCATCCGTCGTAGGGGCGGTTGCCGCGACGGTCTTCCTTGATGTCGCGCCGGCCGGCGTTGACCATGGGCTCGATCGTGAAGGTCATGCCCGGCACCAGTTCTTCGAGCGTGCCGGGACGGCCGTAGTGCAGGACCTGCGGTTCCTCGTGGAACTTGCGCCCCACGCCGTGGCCGCAGAACTCGCGCACGATCGAGTAACCGTGGTGCTCGGCATGGACCTGGATCGCGTGGCCGACGTCGCCCAGGCGCGCGCCCGGGCGCACCTTCAGGATGCCCTTCCACATCGCCTCGTAGGTGATGGCGCACAGCCGGCGCGCCGCGATCGAGGCCTCGCCGACGAGGTACATGCGGCTGTTGTCGCCGTGCCACCCGTCCTTGATGACGGTGACGTCGATGTTCACGATGTCGCCATTCTTCATCGGCCGGTCGTCGGGGATGCCGTGGCAGACCACCTCGTTGAGAGAGGTGCACAGCGACGCCGGGTAGGCCGGATAGCCCTGCGGCTGGTAGCCCAGCGTCGCGGGGACGGCGCGCTGCACCTGAGTGATGTAGTCGTGAGCGAGGCGATCGATCTCGCGTGTGGTGATGCCCGGTTTCACGTGCGGGCTCAGCATGTCCAGCACTTCGGAGGCCAGTCGGCAGGCGAGGCGCATCCCCTCGACTTCTTCGGCAGTTTTCATCGCGGTCGGCATGGCATTGATTATCCCACCCGGTCCCTAGAATTGCCGCCGCACCGAGGGCATTGCGGCCCCGCCTTGCCGACCATGCCCCAAACATCTCTTCATCTGTCCTGTTTCGAAGGCGGCGACGCCCTGTCCGGCTCGCGCGCACGCGCTCTGCTCGAGCGTCTCCAGGCGGTCGAGCCGTCGCTGCAAGCGCTGCGCGCTCGGCACGTGCACTGGGTGTCCACCCCGGCGGCGCCCGACGCGGGCCTGCAGCAGCGTCTGGCCGCGCTGCTGGACAGCGCGCCTGCCGCTGGCGCCGACGATCAGGTCGCGGGCGACCTGATCGTCGTGATGCCGCGCCTGGGCACGGTGTCCCCCTGGTCCAGCAAGGCCAGCGACATCGCGCGCAACTGCGCGCTGCCGGTGCGCCGGATCGAGCGCGTGACCGAATTCCGTCTGCAGCGCAAGGCGGGTGTGTTGCAGGGCATGCTCGGCAGCGGGCCGCGACCGCTCGAGATGGCCGTGCGCGCGCGCCTGGCCGAGGAAATGCACGACCGCATGACCCAGAACGTGGCCTTCGAGCGTGACGGTGCACGCGCCTTGTTCGAAGCGCGCCCGGGCGCGCAGATGGCGCAGGTGGACGTCCTCGGCCGCGGAAGCGCGGCGCTCGAGGAGGCCAACGCCGAATTCGGTCTCGCGCTGTCGGATGACGAGATCGACTACCTTGCACAGGCCTTCACGCGCCTGGGCCGAAACCCCGGCGACGTCGAGCTGATGATGTTCGCCCAGGCCAACAGCGAGCACTGCCGGCACAAGATCTTCAACGCCCGCTTCACGATCGACGGCCACGACGAGTCGATGTCGATGTTCCAGATGATCCGCCACACCGAGGCGATGTCCCCGCAGCGCACGGTGGTGGCCTACAGCGACAACGCGGCGGTGATGCAGGGCGGCGTGGCGGTGCAATGGCGCCCGGGTTCGGGTGACGGCCCGGCGCCGTACCGCGCGCTCGCCGGTGAGACCCACGTGCTGAGGAAGGTGGAGACACACAACCACCCCACCGCGATCTCGCCCTTCCCGGGCGCGGCCACCGGCGCGGGCGGCGAGATCCGCGACGAGGGAGCGACCGGGCGCGGGGCGCGTCCGAAGGCGGGGCTGGCCGGCTTCTCGACCAGCCACCTGCGCCTGCCCGGCACCGACGAGCCCTGGGAGCGCGGCGGGGTGGGCCGCCCTGGCCATATCGCCAGCCCGCTGCAGATCATGACCGAGGGGCCATTGGGCGCCGCGGCCTTCAACAACGAATTCGGGCGTCCCAATCTCGGTGGCTACTTCCGCGCCTTCGAGCAGGAGGTCGCGGGCGTGCAGCGCGGCTACCACAAGCCCGTCATGATCGCCGGCGGTCTGGGGCAGATCGACGCCGCGCAGACGCACAAGGTGGTCTTTCCTCCGGGCACGCTGCTGATGCAGCTCGGCGGGCCGGGCATGCGCATCGGCATGGGCGGCGGGGCGGCAAGCTCGATGGCTGCCGGCACCAACACCGCCGAGCTGGACTTCGACTCGGTCCAGCGCGGCAACCCGGAGATCCAGCGCCGGGCGCAGGAGGTCATCAACCACTGCTGGACGCTCGGCGCCGACAACCCGATCCTCGCCATCCACGACGTGGGCGCTGGCGGCCTGAGCAATGCCTTCCCCGAGCTGGTCGACGGCGCCGGCCTCGGCGCGGTCTTCGACCTGCGGCGCATCCCGCTGGAGGAGACCGGGCTCGCGCCCAAGGAGATCTGGTGCAACGAGAGCCAGGAGCGCTACGTCCTGGCGATCGCCCCTGGCAGCCTGGCGCTGTTCGAGCGCCTTTGCGAGCGCGAGCGCTGTCCCCACGCGGTCGTCGGCACCGCGAGCGCGCAGGCCGCCCTGGTGCTCGAGGACGGCCCCGGCGGAGCGCGCGCGATAGACATGCCAATGGATGTCCTTTTGGGCAAGCCGCCGAAGATGCACCGCCAGGTGCAGCGCCTGGCGCGCCAGGGTCGCGCGCTCGACCTGACGGGCGTGCCCCTGGAGCGGGTGGCCCTGGACGTGCTGCGCCACCCGACGGTGGCGAGCAAGCGCTTCCTGGTCACGATCGGCGACCGCACCGTCGGCGGCCTGAGCCACCGCGACCCCATGGTCGGTCCGTGGCAGGTGCCTGTGGCTGACTGCGCCGTCACACTGGCCGACCACGCGGGCTTCGCCGGTGAAGCGATGGCCATGGGCGAGCGCGCACCGCTGGCCGCATTGGACGCGCCGGCCTCGGGCCGCATGGCGGTCGGCGAGGCCCTGACCAACCTGCTCGGGGCGCCGGTTGCGCTCGACCGCGTCAAGCTCAGCGCGAACTGGATGGCAGCCTGCGGCGAGCCGGGCGAGGACGCGGCCCTGTACGACACGGTGCGCGCCGTCGGCCTGGAGCTGTGTCCGGCCCTGGGCATCGGCATCCCCGTGGGCAAGGATTCGCTGTCGATGCGCACGCGTTGGACGGGCGATGACGGCCAGCCGCGCCAGGTCACGGCGCCGGTGTCGCTGGTTGTCACCGCTTTCGCGACGTTGGAGGACGTGCGTGGCACCGTCACCCCGCAGTTGCAGCCGGGCGACACCACGCTCGTGCTGGTGGACCTGGGGCAGGGCAGGGCGCGCCTGGGCGGCTCGATGCTGGCGCAGGTGCTCGGCGCCTTTGGCGACGAGGTGCCCGACCTCGACGACCCGGGCGCGCTGAAGGCCCTGTTCGCCGCTACGGACGAGATCCGCGCGCGTGGCTGGCTGCTGGCCTGCCACGACCGCAGCGACGGCGGGCTGTGGGCGGCGGTGTGCGAGATGGCGTTCGCCGGGCGGCGGGGCGTCAGCCTGAATATCGACATTCTCGTCACCGAGGGCGACGGCATCGGCGACAGCCGGGCCGAGTACGGCGACTCCAAGAACTGGGCCAGCCAGGTGGGCGAGCGGCGCAACGAGCTGACGCTGCGCGCGCTGTTCAACGAGGAACTCGGCGCCGTGATGCAGGTGCCGACGGCGGCCCGCAACGAGGTCATGGCGCTGCTGCGCCGCCACGGCCTGAGCCGGCACGCCCACTTCATCGGCAAGCCCAATGACCGCGGGGTCGTCGAGGTCTGGCGCGACACCAAGCTGCAGTTCGGCGCGCCGCTCGCGCAACTGTTGTCGACCTGGGACGAGGTGAGCTGGCGCATCGCGCGCCTGCGAGACGACCCCGACTGTGCCGATGCCGAGCATGCCGCCGTCGCTGCCGCCGATGACGCCGGGCTGCACGTGCACCTGTCGTTCGATGCTGCCGACGATGTGGCCGCGCCCTTTGTCCACATCGCGCGGCCCCGTGTGGCCGTCCTGCGCGAGCAGGGCGTGAACTCGCAGCTGGAAATGGCCTGGGCCTTCGACCAGGCCGGCTTCGAGGCCTGGGATGTCCACATGAGCGACCTGCAGGCCGGCCGCGCGCGGCTCGACGGCTACCAGGGCCTGGTGGCCTGCGGTGGCTTCAGCTACGGCGACACCCTTGGCGCCGGCGAGGGCTGGGCCCGCTCCATCCTCTTCAACCAGGCGCTGCGCGCGGACTTCGCCGCCTTCTTCGGGCGCGCCGACACCTTCGCGCTGGGCGTGTGCAACGGTTGCCAGATGATGGCGGCCCTGGCCGACCTGATCCCCGGCGCGCAGCACTGGCCTCGCTTCCGCCGCAACCGCAGTGAGCAGTTCGAGGCCCGCTTGTCGCTGGTGCAGGTCCTGGACAGCCCGAGCCTCTTCCTCGCCGGTATGGCGGGCAGCCGAATTCCGATCGCGGTGTCGCACGGCGAGGGCCGGGCTGACTTCTCGCAGCGCGGTGATGCTGCCGCGGTACGCGCGGCGATGCGCTTTGTCGATCACCAAGGTCGCCCGACCGAGGCCTACCCCTTCAACCCGAACGGCAGCCCCGGCGGGCTGACGGCCGTGACCACGGCCGACGGACGCTTCACGGCCATGATGCCGCACCCCGAGCGCGTGTTCCGCGAGGTGCAGATGAGCTGGAGCGGCGGCGACAAGTCCGCGCCCAGCCCGTGGATGCGCATGTTCCGCAATGCGCGGCGCTGGGTGGGATGACAGAATCGACGTCATGTCTGAATTAGTGATCCGCCGACTCCTCGTCGACCTGAAGACGCCACTGCCGCGGCGCTGGAATGGCGGCGATGCCTTCCGCAGCGCGATGTTCAACGCTTTGTCGATGAGCTTCCCGGCCGGGGAGCAGGTGTTCATCGACTCGGTGCGCAAGGGTCTGGCCCGGCTCGAGGGGCCGGCGCGCGAGCGCTTCGAGGCTGAAGCCCGCGGCTTCATCGGCCAGGAAGCCACGCACCGCCGCATCCACCAGTTGTTCAACGAGCACCTGGAGAAGCAGGGCTTCGTCAACCACTGGGAGCCGCGCATCCACCGGCGCATCCGGCGGCTCGAGAAGATGTCCGGGCAGGAGCCGCGCGCCTGGCTGGCTGTCACAGCCGCCACGGAGCACCTGACTGCCATCCTGGCTGAGCACCTGCTGACACACCCGCAGCAACTCGAGGGCGCCGAGCCGCGCCTGCGCGACCTGTGGCTGTGGCATTCGAGCGAAGAGAGCGAGCACCGCTGCACGGCCTTTGATCTGTACCGCGCGCTTGGCGGCAACGAGAAATGGCGCCGGCGCCTGTTCCTGATGGTCACGTGGCATTTCTCCACAGACCTGGTGCGTCAGACTCTGCACAACCTGTGGCGCGATGGCGCGCTCTGGCGGCTGTCCACCTGGCGCAGCGCCTGGGCCACGTTGTTCGGCACCGCTGGGCTGGTGCGCTGCCACTGGCGCACCTGGCGCCGCTACCTGGACGCGGACTTCCATCCGTCCGAGGGCGATGGCACCCAGGCCGAGCGGTGGCTGGCCGAGCATTCCGACCTGGCGCCGCCGGTGAGCACGCCGCGGGCAGCGGCCTGATTCCTGCCCGATGGGTCACCCCTCCTTGTCTATGGCCTTCGCCAGAGGACTCAGCCCGAACGGTTGCCCCAAGCATGCCTTGAACACCAGGTGGTCTGGTTGACGCTCATGAACCCTTCGAACGCTCCTTCCCCTGTCGCCCTCGTCACCGGCGGTGCGCGCGGGATCGGTCTGGCCTGCGGGCGCTGGTTCCTCGCGCACGGCTACCGCGTGGCGTTGCTCGATGTCGATGCCGTGACCCTGGCCGCGACCGAGGCCTCGCTGGCTGAAGCGCAGCGCGTCTTCACCGTCCATGCCGACGTCTCCCAGCCAGACCAGGTCGAGGCGGCTGTGGCGGCCGTCGACGCGCGCTTCGGCCGCATCGACGCACTCGTCAACAATGCTGGCGTGGCGGTGTTCAAGCGCATCGAGGAGACCACCTGGGCCGACTGGCGCCACGTGATGGGCACCAACCTCGACGGGGCCTTCCTGTGCACCCAGGCCTGCGCGCCGGTGATGAAGCGCGGCGGCGGCGGTGCGGTCGTGAACATCGCGTCGATCTCCGGCCTGCGTGCCAGCACCATGCGTGTGGCCTACGGCACGAGCAAGGGCGCGATCATCCACCTGACCAAGCAGCAGGCCATCGAGCTGGGCAACGCCGGCATCCGCGCGAACTGCATCGCCCCCGGGCCGGTGGACACCGAGATGGCCAAGCTCGTGCACACGGTGGCGATCCGCAGCGACTACCACGACACGATCCCGCTGAACCGCTACGGCACGCCCGAGGAGATCGCCCAGGGTGTGGGCTTCCTGTGCAGCCCGCAGGCGAGCTACATCAATGGCCAGACGCTGGCCGTGGATGGCGGCTTCGACGCGAGCGGCGTGGGGCTGCCGACGCTGCGGCGGGGCGGGCTGGGGGGAACTGCCGAGCATTGAAGTCCACGTTCGAGCCGCTTGCGGTCGAATCGGGCACGCCGCCTTCAGGTCGGGACGGGAGCAGCACGCGATGAAAATGGACATTGGTATCGTCGGCGGCGGCATTGGCGGCTTGACGGCCGCGATCGCGTTGCGCCGGGCCGGGCATCGCGTCTCGGTCCACGAGCAGGCATCGCAGTGGACGCGCGTGGGCGCCGACGTGAACCTGACCCCCAATGTCGTCAAGGCCCTGGACGGGCTGGGTGGCCAGGTCGGCGCAGCCATCCGGCGCGACGGCGCGCAGCCGACCTTCCGCATCAGTCGCGATGGCCTGAGCGGCGCCGAGACCTCCCGCCTGGGCATGGGCGGGCAGGCTGAGCAGCGCTACGGCGCGCCGCAGGTGACGATCCACCGCGCCGACCTTTTGGCGGCACTCGCCACCGAGGTGCCCGCGGCCGACGTGCACCTCGGCCGCCGCGTGGCCACCCTGGCGCAGGACGAAGCCGGCGTGATGCTCTCCTTCGAGGACGGCAGGCAGGGCCGGCACGACGCTGTCATCGGTGCGGACGGCATCCACTCACGTGTGCGCGCTGCACTGTTCGGGCCCGAGAGTCCGCGTTTCACCGGCGTGGTCTCCTTCCGCGCCGTGGTGCCCACCGAGCGTGTGCGCGACGTGCCCGAGATCGACGCCTTCACCAAGTGGTGGGGCCCGAACCCGCAGACGCAGATCGTCACCTTCCCGCTCAACCAGGGGCGCGAGACCTTTGTCTTCGCCACCACCGGCCAGGAGCGCTGGACCGAGGAGTCGTGGACGACGGAGGGCAGCGTGGACGAGCTGCGCGAGGTCTACCGCGACTTCCACCCCGACGCCCGGCGCCTGCTCGACGCCTGCGACCGCGTGCTCAAGAGCGCCCTGTACGAGCGCGAGCCGCTGCCGTCCTGGACCGTGGGCACGGTCACGCTGCTCGGCGACGCCTGCCACCCCATGCTGCCTTTCATGGCCCAGGGCGCCGGCATGGCGATCGAGGACGCCGTCGTGCTCGGTCGGACGCTGGCCGGTGTGCGTGACCGCGGGCGCATCGGGCCGGCACTCCAAGCCTACGAGGCGGCGCGTCGGGAGCGCACCGCGCGCATCCAGATCGCCTCACGCGGCAACGAGTGGATGAAAGGGCCGGGCAACGCCGACTGGGTCTACGGCTACGACGCTTGGACGGTTCCGCTGTCGAGTTGACCTGCCTTGCGTGGGGCCTCGTGCCGTCCGGAAGTATTTGACTTTGGAAATATCGCTCCCTACACTCTGTGTGTGCAGGTCGGCGCGGCCGTGGGTTGCAGCGCCGCTGCGCACCGTCTGAGGGTCCCCGTTCCGGGTCGCCCCGACGCAGGGAGCGCTGTCGATGG
Source organism: uncultured beta proteobacterium (assembly GCA_903876715.1). Classification (GTDB taxonomy): domain Bacteria; phylum Pseudomonadota; class Gammaproteobacteria; order Burkholderiales; family Burkholderiaceae_C; genus Rubrivivax. Next base: position 18,581 of record CAIRBF010000321.1, on the reverse strand, counting down.
CCGAAAGATCCTTCGTCGAAGAAGTCCGCAAGCTGCGCCTGGGTGAGGGCGAGGTGTTCCACGGCGAGGGCATCCTGGCCGTCACGAAGGCCCTGCTCGAGTCGGGCGTGGCCTATGTCTCGGGCTACCAGGGCGCGCCGATCTCGCACCTGATGGACGTGCTGGCCGACGCCCAGGACATCCTGGCCGAGCACGGCATCCACTTCGAGCACAGCGCGAGCGAGGCGACGGCCGCGGCCACGCTGGCCGCCAGCGTGAACTACCCGCTGCGCGGCGCCTGCACTTTCAAGAGCACGGTGGGCACGAACGTCGCGAGCGACGCGCTGGCCAACCTGGCATCAGGCGGCGTCACGGGCGGCGCCCTGATCATCGTCGGCGAGGACTACGGCGAGGGCTCCTCGATCATGCAGGAGCGCAGCCACGCCTTCGCGATGAAGTCGCAGATCTGGCTGCTCGACCCGCGGCCCAACCTGCCCTCCATCGTCAAGGCGGTCAAGGACGGTTTCGAACTCAGCGAGGCCAGCCACACGCCGGTGATGCTGCAGCTGCGCATCCGCGCTTGCCACGTGCACGGTCAGTTCGTCACCAGCGCCAACCAGCGTCCGGCCTTCACGCTGCGCGAGGCCATGGAGCAGCCCCGCCGCGACACCAGCCGCATCGTGCTGCCGCCGGCGAGCTTCCTGCATGAAAAGGAGAAGATCCAGCAGCGCTGGCCCGCCGCGGTGCGCTTCATCCAGGAGCGTGGTCTCAACGAGTTCTTCGACGCCGCGCCCGGCGGCTTCGACGACGTGGGTATCGTCGTGCAGGGCGGGCACTACAACACGCTGCTGCGTGTGCTCGAGCGCGTAGGGCTGGCCGATGTCTTCGGCCGCAGCCGCGTGCCGCTGTACGTGATGAACGTCACCTACCCGCTGGTGGACGACGAGGTGCTGCGCTTCTGCCGCGGCAAGCGCGCGGTGCTGATGGTGGAGGAGGGCCAGCCCAACTACCTCGAGCAGAACGTGGCGGCGATCCTGCGCGCCGGGGGTTGCGATGCGGTGCTGCACGGCAAGGACGTGCTGCCGGTGGCGGGCGAGTACACGGCCGCCGAGGTGCTGGGCGGCGTACGCGCCTTCCTCGAACGCCATGGCCGCCTGCCGCCCCAGGCCTTGGCAGCGCCGCACTCCGGCCCGATCGAGCTGCCCGCGGGGGCGACGGTGCATGCGCGTCCGCCAGGCTTCTGCACCGGCTGCCCCGAGCGGCCCATCTTCACCGCGATGAAGCTGGTCGAGCGCGAGCTCGGCGAGCACCATGTCTCGGCCGACATCGGCTGCCACCTGTTCTCCATCCTGCCGCCGTTCAACCTGGGCAACACGACGATGGGTTACGGCCTGGGCACGGCCGGCGCCGCGGCGCTGAACGTGCCCGCCTCCAAGCGCGCCATCAGCGTCATGGGCGACGGCGGCTTCTGGCACAACGGCCTGACGAGCGGCATCGCCAATGCGGTGTTCAATCGCTCGGACAACCTGACGGTTGTCGTCGACAACAGCTACACCTCGGCCACCGGCGGACAGGACATCTTGTCGTCCAAGGCCGTCAACCCGACGCGCAGCACCGGCCACGCGATCGAGTCCGCAGTGCGCGGCGTGGGGGTGCAGTGGGTGCGCACCGTCACCCACACCTACGATCTGGCGCAGATGAAGGCAGCCTTGAAAGAGGCGCTGACCACGCGCGAGCGCGGCCCCAAGGTCATCGTCGCCCAGAGCGAATGCATGCTCAACCGCCAGCGGCGTGAGAAGCCGCTGCAGCGCCAGCGTGCGGCCGCCGGTGAGCGCGTCGTGCGCGAGCGTTTCGGCGTCGACCCCGACACCTGCACCGGCGACCATTCCTGCATCCGGCTTTCGGGCTGCCCCTCGCTGACGGTCAAGCCCAATCCCGACCCGCTGCGCACCGACCCGGTGGCCGCGGTGGTCGACTCCTGCGTCGGCTGCGGGCTGTGTGGCGAGGTCTCGCACGCGGCGGTGCTCTGCCCCTCGTTCTACAAGGCGCGCATCGTCAGCAACCCCACGCGGGGCGACCGCTGGCGCGAGGCCCTGCGCGGGCGCGTGATCGGCTGGCTGCAGCGTCGTGCGGCGGCGCGACGGGCTCGGTATGCGTTCTGAGTCCCAGGCCGCGCCCGCGACGCAGGCCGGGCCCGACAACGCCGGGCCGCGCCTGATCAAGATTGCCATCCTGGCCATGGGCGGGGAGGGCGGCGGCGTGCTGGCCGACTGGCTCGTCAGCCTGGCCGAGCAGCATGGCCACCTGGCGCAGACGACCTCGGTGCCGGGCGTCGCGCAGCGCACGGGCGCGACGATCTATTACGTCGAGATGTTCCCGGCCGTTGCGGCGCAGCAGGCCGGTCAGGCGCCGGTGATGGCGCTGATGCCGATGCCGGGCGATGTCGACGTGGTGCTGGCCTCCGAGCTGATGGAAGCCGGGCGCGCGGTGCAGCGCGGACTGGTGACGCCGCAGCGCACGACGCTGGTCACCTCGACGCACCGCGTCTACGCCATTGCCGAGAAGACGGCCATGGGTGACGGGCGCGCCGACAGCGCCGCGCTGCTGGACCTGGCACGCGGCGCGGCCCGGCGCTTCGTCGGCTTCGACATGGCGCAGGCGGCCGAGGCATCGGGCAGCGTGATCAGCGCGGTGCTGTTCGGCGCCCTGGCCGCCACCGGCGAGTTGCCCTTCACGCGCGCGCAGTTCGAAGCGACGATCGAGCAAGGCGGGGTGGGCGTGGCGGCCAGCCTGCGGGCCTTTGCTGCGGCGTTCGACCGGGCCGGGTCTGTGGGCGGCCCCGAGGCTGCGTCGGCGGTCTTGGGCGCCCACGCATCGGCCACGCCACCGCAGGTCCCTGCCGCCGTGCCGGCCCCGCTGCCGAGGGCGACCGAGCCGGCGGTGCAGGCGCTGATCGACCGCGCCGCGCGAGCCCATGCCGACGACGCGCAAACCCTGGAGCTGGTGCTCGAGGGACTGCGACGCAGCATCGACTACCAGGACCTGGCCTACGCCGGCCTTTACCTCGATCGCCTCGACACCGTGCGGGCCGCGGCGCGCGGTGCGGCGTCGCAGGTGGCGACGACGGTGCTGCTGGGCGAGGTGGCGCGCCACCTGGCGTTGTGGATGAGCTGGGAGGACACCATCCGCGTGGCCGACCTGAAGACGCGCGACTCGCGCTTCGCCCGCGTGCGCGGCGAGGTCCGCGCCGGCGCCGACCAGGTGCTCGCGATCCAGGAGTACCTGCACCCGCGCCTGCAGGAGATCGCCGAGACGATGCCCGCGCCGCTCGGGCGCTGGCTGCTGGCCTCGGGCACGCCGCGGCGCTGGGTCGAGCGCCTGGCCGCGCGCGGGCGCGTCGTCGAGACGAGCTCGCTGCGCGGCTACCTGATGCTCGCCGCCGTGGCCTCGCTGCGGCGCTGGCGCCGCTCGACCCTGCGCTACTCCTTGGAGAACGCGCGCATCGAGGCCTGGCTGGCCGACCTGCGCGCTGTCGCTCCGGCCGACGCCGCGCTCGCGGTCGAGATCGCGCGCTGCCAGCGCCTGGTCAAGGGCTATGGCGACACGCACGCGCGCGGCTGGCGCAACTTCGAGACGCTTCGCGCCACCTGGTGCGGCTCTTCACGTACCGCCCCGGCGCTGCTGGCTGAATTGCGCGAGGCGGCGCTGGCCGACGAGCACGGGCGGGCGCTGCAGGCCGCACTGCGCCGCCACGGTCTGGCCGCCTGAAGACGAGCCGACGCGACCGCTGCCACCCTGCTGGAGCCCGCCATGCCCCGAACCTCCCGCTACCGCGACCATCCTGAAGCCATCGCTGCACTGGTGCGCGAGACCGAGGTCCACCGCGACTGCTACACCGACCCCGAGATCTTCGCGCTCGAGATGGAGCACCTGTTCGCCAACACCTGGGTCTACGTGGGTCACGCGAGCCAGGCGCCGCAGCCCGGCGACGCCTATGCCACCACGGTGGGCGACCAGCCGGTGGTGATGGTGCGCCAGGCCGACGCCAGCCTGCGCGTGCTGCACAACCGCTGCGCCCACAAGGGCGTGCAGCTCGTGCCCGACGGGCCAGCGCACGTGGGCAATATCTTCCGCTGCCCATACCACGCCTGGACCTACCGCACCGACGGCTCGCTGCTGGCGACGCCGCTGCGCGAGGGCTATGCCAACCCGGCCTTCCAGCAGTCCGAGGCGAAGCGCGGGCTCGCCCCGGTGGGTGCCCTGCGCGTCTACCGCGACTTCGTCTTCTGCCGCCTGAACCCCGAGGGCGTGAGCTTCGAGGACTTCTTCGGCGACTCGCTGAGTACCCTGGACAACATGGTCGACCGCTCGCCCGAGGGGCGGCTGGAGGTGGCCGGCGGCGTCTTCCGCTACCTGCACCGCTGCAACTGGAAGATGCTGGTCGACAACCAGACCGACACCTGCCACCCGATGGTGGCGCACCAGTCCTCGGCCGGCACGGCAGTGCGGGTGTGGCAGGCGGCGCCGCCCGGCACGCCCAAGCCGATGGCGGTGGAACTGTTCGCGCCCTTCGTCAACCCCTACGATTTCTTCGAGAAGATGGGTATCCGCGTCTGGGACAACGGCCACGGCCACACCGGCGTGGCCGACTCGCTGCACGCCGGCTACTCGCCCATCCCCGGCTACTGGGAGGCCATGGTCGCGGCCTACGGCGAGGAGCGCGCGGGCCGCATCCTCGGCGAGGTGCGCCACAACACCATCTACTTCCCGAACATCATGGTCAAGGGGCCGATCCAGACGCTGCGCCTGTTCAAGCCGCTGGCGGCCGACCGCACGCTCGTGGAGTCCTGGACCTTCCGTCCCGTGGGCGCGCCCGACCTGCTGTTCGAGCGCACGCTGATGTACAACCGCCTGATCAACGCGCCGACCTCGGTCGTCGGTCACGACGACCTGGAGGTCTACGAGCGCTCCCAGGAAGGCCTGCGCAGCCGCGGCGCCGACTGGGTCAACCTCGGCCGGTTGTACGACCCGGCCGAGCGCGGACAGGCCACGGCCGTAACCAACGGCACGAACGAATGGCAGATGCGCAACCAGATGCGCGCCTGGGTGCGCTACATGACGGCCTCCATGGACGCAGGCTCGTCTGAAACGGCACCGGCGCCGCCGGCCGGGGCCGTGGCATGAACTTGCCATGCCCCTGGTTCGCCCCACGATCGCATCGCCCGGACCTGCGGAGGCCCCTGCCGTGAGCACCCCCCTTCCCACCGACCGCGAACTGACCGACTTCGTCTACGCCGAGGCCCGCCTGCTCGACGAACTGCGTTTCGAGGACTGGTTGGCGCTGTTCGCCGAGGACGGCGTCTACTGGATGCCGCTCGCCCCGGGCCAGACCGACGCGCGGCTCCACGCCTCGCTGATGCACGAGGACAAGTTGCTGCTGCAGGTGCGGGTGGAGCGGCTGCGCGGCGCGCGCACCTATTCGCAGCAGCCTGCCAGCCGCTGTCACCACCTGCTGCAGGCGCCGACGGTGGAGTCGCGCGACGAGGCGGCGGGGGTCTATTTGACGCGCTGCGCCTTCCACTATGTCGAGACCCGGCGTGACGAGCAGCAGCTGTATGCCGGCTGGGCCACGCACACCCTGGTGGCCACGCCGGCGGGGCTGCGCATCCGGCTCAAGCGCGTGGACCTGGTCAACTGCGATGCCACCTTCGGCAACATGCAACTCTTCATGTAGGTCGCGGCCGACGAGATGAGCGCTTCTTCACATCCGTTTCCTGGCTCTACCGCCGCCGGTCTCGAGCCCGCAGCCCAGCCCACCGTCGCTACCGCCTTCGCGGCCGCGGCCGCGCGCTGGGGCGACCGGCCTTTCGTCCAGGTGCTGCCCGAGACCGCCGCCGTCTACGGCATCGAAGCCGGCGAGCTCAGCTACGCGCAGGCGCTGGCGCGCGTGCAGTCGCTGCGGGCGGCCTACGCCGGCGCCGGCTACGGGGCTGGCCACCGTGTCGGCCTGCTGCTGGAGAACCGGCCCGCCTTCCTGCTGCACTGGTTTGCGCTGAACGCGCTGGGCGTCTCCGTCGTGCCGATCAATGCCGATCTGCGCTCGGCCGAACTCGAGTACCTGGTCGGGCACTCGGAGATCGTGCTCGCCGTGGCACTGCCGCGCCGCCATGCCGACCTCGCTGCCGCGGCCCGTGCCGCCGGCCGCCCGCTGGCGCTGATGACCTACACCGATGCCCCGCCGCCGACGGTGCTGCCGCCGCCGCACGCGGATGCCGAGTCCGGCCTGCATACGGAGTGCGGCCTGCTCTACACCAGTGGCACGACGGGCCGGCCCAAGGGCTGCGTGCTGACCAACCGCTACTACCTGCATTCCGGCGCCTGGTATGCCGGCGTCGGCGGCATGGCGGCGCTGCGGCTGGGACAGGAGCGGATGCTGACGCCCCTGCCGCTGGTCCATATGAACGCGAAGGCCTACTCGGTGATGGCGATGGTGCTCACCGGTGGCTGCCTGATCCTGCTCGACCGCTTCCACCCGGGCACCTGGTGGGACAGCGTGCGCGCCTGCGGCGCCAGCGTCGTTCACTACCTGGGCGTCATGCCGGCCATGTTGATGAAGGCGCCGCCGCGCGACGACGACTGCGCGCACGCGGTGCGTTTCGGCTTCGGCGCCGGGGTGGAGCGTGCGTTGCACGCACCGTTCGAAGCACGCTTCGGCTTCCCGCTGCTCGAGGCCTGGGCCATGACAGAGACCGGCGCCGGCGCGGTCGTCATGGCCAACCGCGAGCCGCGCCAGGTCGGCACGAACTGCTTCGGCCGCGAGGGCGCGGACGTCGAGGTCCGGCTGGTGGCCGACGACGGCAGCGACCCGGCCCGCGGCGAGCCCGGTGAGTTGTGGGTGCGCCATGCCGGGCCGGATCCGCGCGACGGTTTCTTTGCCGGCTACCTCAAGGACCCCGAGGCGACGGCCGAGGCCTGGGCCGGCGGCTGGTTCCACACCGGCGACATCGTCAGCCGCGACACCGACGGCCAATTGCACTTCATCGACCGCCGCAAGAACGTGATCCGTCGCAGCGGCGAGAACATCTCGGCCGTCGAGGTCGAGGGCGTGCTGAACCAGCATCCGGCCGTCAAGGCCTGCGCCGTGGCAGCCACGCCTGATGCCGTGCGCGGCGACGAGGTGCTGGCCTGCGTGGTGCTGCACGAAAGTGCCGATGCCGCGGCACGGGCGGCGCTGGCGGCGGCGCTGGTGGAGCACGCGCTGCAGCGCCTGGCCTACTACAAGGCCCCGGGCTGGGTGGCCTTTGTCGACGCGCTGCCGCTGACGGCCTCGCAGAAGATCCAGCGTGGCGAGTTGAAGGCCCTGGCGCAGGCCCTGCCCGGGCAGGCGCACTGCGTGGACACGCGCGCGCTGAAGCGTCGGGTGGGGTAGGGCGGTGGCCATCCGCGCCCGCCGCGCTTACGAGGGGGTCGCCGTCTGCGTGCCGGTGACTGTGCCCTACGTGCGTTACTCGACGCGCGGCGCACACTGGTTCCTCGGCCGCGCGGTGCGTGCGTTGTTGGACGCGAGCGGCCTGCGCAAGGACGACATCGACGGCCTGACGGTCAGCAGCTTCTCGCTCGGACCCGACACCGCGGTCGGCGTGACCCAGCACCTGGGCCTGAGCCCGCGCTGGCTCGACCACCTGCCCAACGGCGGCGCCAGCGGCGTGATGGCGCTGCGCCGCGCCGCGCGCGCGGTCCAGGCCGGGGACGCCAGCGTCGTGGCCTGCGTGGCGGCCGACACCAACCACGTCGATTCCTTCCGCCTGATGCTGGGCTCGTTCAGCCAGTTCGCGCGCGACGCGACCTACCCCTACGGCTCGGGCGGACCGAACGCGCTGTTCGCCTTCATCACCGCGAACTACATGGCGCGCAGCGGCGCCCGGCGCGAGGACTTCGGCCGCCTGTGCGTGGACCAGCGCGCCAACGCGCTCGCCTACGGTTCGCGCTTCTTCAGGAAGCCGCTGACGCTGGACGAGTACCTGGCTGCGCGCCCCATCGCCGAGCCCATCCACCTGTTCGACTGCGTGATGCCCTGCGCCGGTGCCGAGGCCTTCCTCGTGATGAGCGAAGAGCGCGCGCGCGACCTCGGCCTGGCCTACGCCACCGTGCGGGGCACGATCGAGCGCCACAACGCCTACCAGGACGACCCGGTGATGGTGCGTGGCGGCTGGCGCGTGGACCTGCCTGAGCTCTTTGCCATGGCCGACGCGCAGCCGGACGACATCGACTTCGTCCAGGCCTATGACGACTACCCGGTCATCGTGATGATGCAGCTCGAGGGCCTGGGCTTCTGTGAGCTGGGCGAGGGCCCAGCCTTCGTGCGTGCACACCGCTTCACGCACGACGGCAGCTTTCCACTCAACACCTCGGGCGGGCAGCTGTCGTCGGGGCAGGCGGGGGCGGCAGGGGGCTTCATGAACGTCAACGAGGCGCTGCGCCAGCTCACCGGCCAGGCCAAGGGCCGCGAGGTGGCGGGCGCGCGCCTGGGCCTGGTCGGCGGCTACGGCATGGTCACCTACGACCGCTGCCTGTGCACCGGCGCCGCGATCCTGGGGACGCCCGCATGACGATGCCGCTGATGCGCCCGCCGCGCAAGAACCCGGTGCTGCGCACGCCGCAGATGAACCTGCCGCCGTGGGCGCGCGGCCGCGTCGCCCTGGGGCTGACGGCCGCCGCGGCCGAGGGCCGGCTCGAACTGCAGGTGTGCCAGGACTGCGGCGCCGTGCAGTACCCACCGCGCGAGGCCTGCCACGCCTGCGTCTCGGCGCGTCTGCGTTGGCGGGTGCAGTCCGGCGCCGGGCGGCTGCTGGCGGCGACCACACTGCACCACAGCAACGACCTGTTCTTCCGCGAGCGCCTGCCCTGGCGCCTGGGCCTGGTGCGGCTGGACAGCGGCCCGACGCTCGTCGTTCACCTGCATGGCGACGTCAACGAACCCGGCCAGGCGGTGCGCCTGACGGCGCGGCTCGACCGCGCCGGCCGCGCCGTCGTCATCGCCCTTCCCGACCCGGAGACCCCGCACATGGCCGACGACAAGATGCTGCGCGAGATGGGCAGCGACCCGAAGTTCCGCAAGGTGCTGGTGAGCGACGGCAAGACGCCGCTGGGGCAGGCCCTGGTGCGCGCCTTCGTCGCCGCCGGGGCCGACATCGTCTGGGTCGGCCACGCCGAGCCCTGGAAGAAGCTGCCCGGTTTCGACGCGCTTCGCGCGCTGCCGCAGGTCACGCTGGTGCCGCTGGACGTGACCGACGGGCGCTCGGTGGTGGAACTGGCCGGCGAGATCGGCGGCAAGGTCGACATCGTCGTCAACAACGCCGAGGTGCACCGCGCGCACGGCATCGGCGCACGCCGCGGCACCGACGCCGCGCGTGCCGAGATGGACGTCAACTACTTCGGCCTGCTGCGCCTGGCGCAGGAGTTCGGCCCGGCGCTCAAGGGGCGTTCGTCCGACGGCGCGACGCACGCCACGGCCTGGGTCAACCTGCTGTCGATCTACGCGCTGGCGAACTTCCCGCCGCACGGCACCTTCTCGGCCAGCAAGGCGGCCGCGCACTCGCTGGCGCAGTGCCTGCGTGCCGAGATGCGCCCGGCCGGCATCCGTGTCGTCAATGTCTTCCCGGGGCCGGTGGACGATGAATGGAACCAGAACCTGCCGCCGCCGAAGCTGGCGCCCGAGACGCTGGCCCGGGCCGTGGTGCAGGCGCTGAAGGACGGGGTCGAGGACGTCTACCCGGGCGACGTGGCGCAGGAGTGGCTGGAGCGCTGGCGCGAGGATCCGCGCGTGCTCGAGCGCGAACTCGCCGCAGGGGGGTGAGGACATGACCGACACCGCATACGCGACAGCGCCGCAGCTCTCGCCGGCCCAACTGCTGGCTGCCCTGGCGGGCGCGCTGGGCCGTGGCAGCATCCGCGTCGTCGACCTGACGCAGACGCTGAGCCCGGAGTTCCCGCAGATCGCGCTGCCGCCCGAGATGGGCCAGTGCTGGCCCTTCCGCATCGAGGAGGTCTCGCGCTACGACGAGCGCGGCCCCGGCTGGTACTGGAACAACTTCTCCTGCGGCGAGCACACCGGCACCCACTTCGACGCCCCGATCCACTGGATCTCGGGCCGGCACCTGCCGAACAACGCAGTCGACACCATCCCGGTGCAGCACTTCGTCGCGCCGGCCTGCGTCATCGACTGCCACGAGCAGGCCGCGGCCGACCCCGACTACCTGCTGACGGTGGCCGACATCGAGGCCTTCGAGCGCGCGCACGGCCGCATTCCGGCCGGCGCCTGGGTGCTGATGCGCACCGACTGGAGCCGCCGCCGCGACCCCGAGGCCTACCAGAACTTCGACGAGACCGGCCAGCATACGCCCGGCCCTTCGAGCGAGGCGGTGCAGTTCCTGGTCGAGCGGCGCGACGTGCTGGGTTTCGGCTCCGAGGCCATCGGCACCGATGCCGGCCAGGGCTACCACCTGCGCCCGCCCTACCCGTGCCACTATTTCATGCACGGGGCCGGGCGCTACGGCCTGCAGTGCCTGTGCAACCTGGACCAGCTGCCACCCACGGGCAGCGTGCTGATCTGCCCGCCGCTGAAGATCGAGCACGGCAGCGGCAGCCCGCTGCGCGTGCTGGCGCTGGTGCCGGGGGCCTGAGCGTCGGAGCAGTCGCCGCCGGCCCTGGCACACGGACTGACCCCGTCTTCCACCGTCCTTGACCACACCGTCCCACGGAGTGCCCACGCATGACCCTCTCTGCCCACCCGGCGGGTGATCTGGCTCCTTCTTCGGACGACGCTTGCGCGCTCGTCACCGGCACCAGCACCGGCATCGGGCTGAAGATCTGCGAGCACCTGCTCGGGCGCGGCCTGACGGTGCTGGCGCTGGCGCGGCGACCCACGCCCATCGCTCACCCGCGCCTGATCAGCGTCGAGGTTGACCTCGGCGACCGCGCGGCCACGCAGGCCGTCGCCGCCGAGCTGGCGCAGCGGCACACCATCGGTACCTTCGTCCACAACGCTGGCGTGATCCGCCCAGCGCTGCTGGCCGACGTGCAGTTGGACGATTTGGACGCCTTGACCGAGCTGCACCTGGGCAGCGCGATCGCCATCGCCCAGGCCGTGCGCCCGGGCATGCGCGCGCGCGGGTTCGGCCGCATCGTGCTGATCTCTTCGCGCGGCGCACTCGGCCTGGCCACGCGCAGCGCCTACGCCGCCACCAAGGCCGGCATGATCGGGTTGGGCCGGACCTGGGCGCTGGAGCTGGCGGCCGAGGGCATCACCGTCAACGTCGTCGCACCGGGCCCGATCCGCGGCACCGAGATGTTCCATGCCGTCGTGCCCGCCGAGAGCGAGCGTGAGCAGCGCCTGGCTGCGGCCATCCCGGTGCAGCGCCTGGGCACGCCCGAGGACGTGGCGCGCGCCGTGGACTTCTTCGTCGATCCCGGCGCGGGCTTCGTCACCGGCCAGGTGCTCTACGTGTGTGGCGGCGCGAGCGTGGGCACGCTTACCATCTGAGGTGTTGAGCGTTCTTCTCCCATGCCCGCCGTTCACGCCAAGACACCCTGGCCCGCCGTTGCGTATCCTCGCCACAGCCTGGGCCATGGTTGCCGTTCGCGCCTGAATATGGGTCGTCTCGATGCGCCCTTCGGGCATGTCGGAAAAGCCCTCAGCCACGGAGGCCAGCCGTGGTGGACGATTCGCGTGTGATGTCGAAGGTGCAGGCGGCGGCGCAGGGCGGCCCGGTTGCGGCGGAGGCGCCGACTGCCGCTGCAGCGGCGCCAGATGCCAGCCAGGAGCCGCCCTACAGCGGACGGCCCTTTGTCGACACCTACCTGCCTGCCCTGCTGGCGCAGGCCAGCGAACTCATCTCGGGCGAGTTTCACCGCATCGTGCGGGCCCATGGGCTGTCGGTGGCCGAGTGGCGCGTGCTCGCCACGCTCTCGGGCGGCCACACGCTGACCACGGGCCGTCTGGCCCAGGTGTCCTTGATCAAGGGTCCGACCTTGACACGCATGCTCGATCGCCTGGAGGCGCGCACCCAGGTTCAGCGGCGGGGCGATGCCGCCGACCGTCGCATCACGCGTGTGTGCATCACGCTCGATGGCCAGCGCACGGTCTCGGCGCTCATCGAGCTGGCACGCGAGCACGAGGCGCGCGTGCTCGCGCCCTTCGGGCTGCAGCAGGCCGAGGCCTTGAAGGCCACGCTGCGCGGGCTGGTCGAGCGGCGCAGGCCTTCAGGACCTTAGGATCTCGCGCCAAGCTCCACCTTCAATCGCGCCAACCCGGCCGCCCACCCTTCGCCGTCCACCGATGCGTCACACGCTGTCCAGCCTGGCTGCCCTGCTCCTCAGTGCATTTCTAGCGCCCGCATGGGCCCAGCAGTCCCCTCAGCCGCCGGAGCAGCGCCGATTTCTCGAGATCGTCGCGCAGGCGCAGCAGGACTTCAAGCGCGCCGACAACGCAATGCAGAAGGGCGGCGCCAAGCAGCGGCGTGAGAGCGCGCTGTGCAAGCTGCTGCCCGAGCGCGAGGTCAGTGGCTGGACGGGCAAGGTCACGACGATCGACGCCAACAGCGACGGCAAAGGCGTCCTGGGCATCGAGATCGCGCCGAATGTGCAGGTCAAGACCTGGAACAACGCCTTTTCCGACATGCTGGACAAGACGCTGATCGACCCCGCGAGCGAGGTCTTCCAGGCCGCCTCGGCGCTGAAGAAGGGGCAGACGATCAGCTTCTCGGGTCGTTTCCTGCCCGGCACTGAGGGCGACTGCCTGCGCGAAGGCAGCATGACGCTGAGCGGGAAGATCTCCAGCCCCGAGTTCATCTTCCAGTTCGACGCTGTGGGTTCGCCCGGAGCGCGCCCGGGAGCCGCGGCACCTGGGCGGGCGTCCAACGCGCTCGAGGCTGCGACCTCGCCCTTCGGCGGGCGCAAGAGCGCATGGGCGCCGTTTCAGGAATCTGGCGGGCTGGACCGGCAGAACCGCTGGTTCGGGATCGAGCTGCGCAGCGTGGAACTGCGCTATGACCGCGATGGCAACGTCGTCGAGTTCGCAGGGAGCTCCAGCCGTACGGTGACGACGGTGGCGCGTATCCGCCAGGCGATCAACGGCCTGTGCGGCCTGAGCGAGGAGCAGTGGAAGCGCGAGGTGCGCGACGACCATGTCTCGGGCCAGGCCGAGAACGAGCGTTGCACGGCGGTCTACCTGCCCGAAAACCGGGCCAACTGGACGTTTGCGGTGACGCGCAAGGTGCCCTTGGTGGCCACGCTGCCGCCGCCTGCGGCTCCTCTGCCAGTCGTGGCCCAGCGGCCGGCACCCGCGCCTGCGGTGGCGCCCGCGCCCCTTGCAGCACCGGCGCCCGCGCCCCTTGCGCCCCTTGCGGCGCCTGCGCCGGCCCAAGCGCCGGTGCCCGCGCCGATCGTCGCCGCGGCGCCGGCCCAGGTGCCCGCGGCGCCTTTGCCTGCGCCCGCCCCCGCTGCCGCGCCGGCGGGTCCGAGCTTCGATTGCGCCAAGGCGACGCACGCCACCGAGAAGATGATCTGCGCCGACCGCGAGCTCGCCGGCCTGGACGTGGAGCTCAGCCAGACCTACCGGCGCGCGCGCGACGCGGCCGTAGACAAGGACAAGTTGCGGCAGGAGCAGCTGCGCTGGCTGCGCGAGTCCATGCGGCCCTGCGCTGACAGGGACTGTCTGGCGCGCGCTTACCGGCAGCGCTTGGCGGAACTGCGCTGAAGCGGCGGGGGCAGGCCGCCGGCCTGCATCCCCGTCGATGATCCGACGGATAGGAGACGGCCATGGCCGAGCTGCTGGGACTGGGCTTGTCACACTACCCGCCGCTGTCGCTGCCCGACGCGCAGATGGCAACCATCCTGCGCGCCACGCTGCGTGACCCGGGCATCCCCGAGGATGTCAAGGATCCGCGGGTCTGGCCCGAGGCCGCGCGCGCCGAGTGGGGTGTGGACGAGGGCACGGCGGCCGCCGCTGCACACCGCGTGGCCCTGGTGGCCGAGTTCCGCAAGATACGGCGCGCCCTCGACGACTTCCGCCCCGACGTCGTGCTCATCTGGGGCGACGACCAGTACGAGAACTTCCGCGAGGACGTGATCCCGGCCTTCACGGTCTGCGCCTATGACGACATCGACGTTCATCCCTGGCGCCACGCCCAGGGCTCGTCGATGATGGCTGGCAAGCCCAACGCCTGGGGTGAGGGGCCCGACAAGCACTACCGTGTACGCGGCCGGCGCGACGTGGCGCGGCAGCTCGTGACCGGGCTCATTGACCAAGGCTTCGACGTCGCCTACGCCTACAAGCCGCTGCACCACCCCAGTCTGGCGCATGCCTTCACGAATGCCATCCTTTACCTCGACCACGACCGCCAGGGCTGGCCCTGGCCGACGATCGCGGTGCCGATCAACTGCTACGGCCGGCGAGTGATCTCGGCGCGCGGCTTCATGAGCCCCTACGGCGTGCCGCTGGACTGGGACCCGCCGGGCCCGACCCCGGCACGCTGCATGGACCTGGGCGCAGCCACCGCGCGCATCCTGCGCGAGTCGCCCTGGCGCGTGGCGCTCGTGGCCTCGTCGAGCTGGTCGCACGCCTTCCTGTGCGACCACACCTTCCGTCTCTTCCCCGACATCGCGGCCGACCGGGCGCTGTACCGCGCGCTGCAGGCGGGCGATGCCGCGGCCTGGCGGCGCTGCACCACGGCCGACTTCGAGGCCGCCGGCCAGCAGGAACTGCTGAACTGGTGCCCGCTGGTCGGCGCGATGCAGGCCATGGGCGCGGGCCTGGACTGGAGCCGCTTCGTCGAGACCCACGTGTTCAACTCGAACAAGGTGTTTGCGGTATACCGCGCCTGTTGAGCGCCCCGGTGGCCGGGCGGTACGGGCTTGCCGCGGCTCGCGCGCCAACACTCAGGAGACTTCGATGCCCACGGCTGCCCCTTCCTACGACCACGGCGCCTCCTCGGTGCGCCTGCTCGGCCAGACCATCGGCGAGTGCTTCGACCGGACGGTCGAGCGCTGGCCCGAGCGCGAGGCCCTGGTGGTGCGCCACCAGGCGGTACGCTGGACCTGGCGCGAGCTGCGCGAGCGCGTGGACGCGCTCGCCGCCGGCCTGCTGGGGCTGGGTCTGGAGCCGGGGGACCGCATCGGCATCTGGGCGCCCAACTGCGCCGAGTGGGCGCTGACGCAGTTCGCCAGCGCCAAGGCCGGGCTTGTCCTTGTCAACATCAACCCGGCCTATCGGCGCGCCGAGCTCGAGTACGCGCTCAACAAGGTGGCGTGCAAGGCGCTGGTGCTGGCCCCGGCGCTCAAGACCAGCGACTATCTCGAGATCGTCAACGACCTCGCGCCCGAGCTCGCGGCCGCCCCGCCCGGGGCGTTGCGCTCGCGTACGCTGCCGCACCTGCGTACGGTCGTGCGTCTGGGCGCCGAGCGTACGCCCGGCATGCTGAACTTCGACGAGGTGGCCAACGGCGGCGGTCCCGCCGAGCACGCGCGCCTGGCCGAGCTGGCCGCGACGCTGCAGTTCGACGACCCGATCAACATCCAGTTCACTTCGGGCACGACCGGCTACCCCAAGGGCGCGACGCTGACGCACCAGAACATCCTGAACAACGGCTACTTCGTCGGCGAGGCGATCCGCCTCACCCACGAGGACCGCCTGTGCATCCCCGTGCCGCTGTACCACTGCTTCGGCATGGTCATGGGCAACCTGGGCTGCCTGACGCACGGCGCCACCATGGTCTACCCGGCCGACGCCTTCGATCCGCTGGCCGTGCTGGAGTCGGTGCAGGAGGAGCGCTGCACCGCGCTGTATGGCGTGCCGACGATGTTCATCGCCGAACTCGACCACCCGCGCTTCGCCGAGTTCGACCTCGCCACGCTGCGCACTGGCATCATGGCCGGCTCGCCCTGCCCGGTGGAGGTGATGAAGCGCGTGCAGTCGCAGATGAACCTGCGCCAGGTCACGATCGCCTACGGCATGACCGAGACCTCTCCCGTGTCCACGCAGAGCTCGGTGGACGATCCGCTGGAGCGGCGCGTGTCCACGGTCGGCCGGGTGCAGCCGCACATCGAGATCAAGATCGTTGATGCGCAGGGCCGGGTGGTGCCGCGCGGCCAGACGGGCGAGTTCTGCACCCGCGGCTACTCGGTCATGCGCGGCTACTGGGGCGACGAGGACAAGACGCGCGAGGCCATCGACGCCGGCGGCTGGATGCACACCGGTGACCTGGCCACGATGGACGAGGCGGGCTACGTCAACATCGTCGGCCGGCTCAAGGACATGGTCATCCGCGGCGGCGAGAACGTCTACCCGCGCGAGATCGAGGAGTTCCTCTACCGCCACCCGAAGGTGCAGGACGTGCAGGTGATCGGCGTGCCCGACGCGAAGTACGGCGAGGAGGTCTGCGCCTGGATCCGCCTGCGCGACGGCGAGCAGGCCACGGCCGAGGAGATCCGCGAGTTCTGCCGCGGTCAGATCGCGCACTACAAGATCCCGCGCCACGTGAAGTTCGTCGACGCCTTCCCGATGACGATCACCGGCAAGATCCAGAAGTTCCTGATGCGCCAGCAGATGGTGCAGGAGCTGGGGGTGGCGGAGCAGAAGACGGCCTGAGGGTTTGATGCAGCCTTGACCGCTGCGGTGGTGGGTGCATCGCGTGCCGGCTGCAGCCTACGGGGTTGCGTGCACGTCGGCGGCAGCCTGTGGATGTTCTCGCTGAACGAGGGGCTGCTTCGTCCTGGTCGGGCACCGGCGCGTACCCGTGGTGTGGCGATGGCTGATGCAGGGCGAGAGCCGCAAGCTGTGGCGCGTCGCCCTGAAGGCCGTTGCTTCGGGCCTGCGACCGGGCACACTTGCGCCATGCACGAACTCAGCGTTCCGTCCAAGCGTGGGCCGTCGGACGGCCATCGCCAAGACATTGAAAGGTCGGCACGGCTCAAGCCGCGGCGGGCCCGCAGCTGCCGGGCCTGCGACCGCGCTCGGGCTGCCTCCAGTCGCATGGACGGTCCACGACGCCACAGCCCTCGCCCCGGTTCGTGGGCGCACTGGCCGGCCCCCAGCACGCCGGGAGCCCGGGCGTCGGAGCCGGACAGGGCGGAACTCCGGTGAGCAGCAGCTACACCCCATGGGACGTGGTCATCGTCGGCGCGGGCGCCGCCGGGCTGTTCTGCGCCGGCATTGCTGGCCAGCGCGGCCTGCGTGTGCTGCTGCTGGACCACAGCGAGAAGGTGGCCGAGAAGATCCGCATCTCGGGCGGCGGCCGCGCCAACTTCACGAACCGGGACCTCGACCCGCAAGCGCCGCACCGGCACTTCATCGGCGCCAACCCGCAGTTCTGCCGTTCCGCGCTGTCGCGCTACACGGCGGCTGATTTCGTCGGCCTGGTCGGCCGCCATGGCATCGCCTTTCACGAAAAGCACAAGGGTCAGCTCTTCTGCGACCGGTCCGCCGAAGACCTCATCCAGATGCTGCTGCGCGAGGCCGACGCCGGAGGCGTGCAGCGCTGGCAGCCGTGCAAGGTGACGGCGATTCGCCATGGGGTCGATGCGCTCTATTCGCTCGACACCGAACGTGGCAGCGTGCGCAGCCGCGCGCTGGTGATCGCGACCGGCGGCTTGTCCATCCCCAAGATCGGCGCCACCGACTTCGGCCACCGCGTGGCGCGGCAGTTCGGCCTGCGCGTGGTCGAGCCGCGCCCGGGCCTGGTGCCGCTGACCTTCGACGGCGAGGGCTGGGCGCCCTACGCCGGCCTGGCCGGGCTGGCCTTGCCGGTGGGCATTGCCACTGGTGCCGGTCCCGCGCGCGGTGCCTTCGTCGAGGACCTGCTCTTTACCCACCGCGGCCTGTCGGGGCCGGCGGTGCTGCAGATCTCCAGCTACTGGCAGCCGGGCACGACCATCCAACTGGACCTGGCCCCTGGTACCGACCTGGCGGCGGCGCTGTTGCGCGCCAAGGCCACATCGCGCCGCCGGGTCGCCAACGAACTCGCCACGCTGATGCCCAGCCG
This sequence comes from uncultured beta proteobacterium, assembly GCA_903876715.1. Lineage (GTDB taxonomy): Bacteria > Pseudomonadota > Gammaproteobacteria > Burkholderiales > Burkholderiaceae_C > Rubrivivax. The sequence goes on along the minus strand of CAIRBF010000321.1, from coordinate 564 downwards.
CCTGGCCGACGCCTGGGTGCACATGCTGGCCGACTGGCAGCGCCCCGTGGCCGAGGTGTCCAACAAGGCGCTGATGCTCCTGGCCGAGAGGCTGACGCGCTGGGAACTGCAGCCCGTCGACACCGAGGGCTACCGCAAGGCCGAGGTGACGCTGGGGGGCGTGGACACGCGCGACCTGTCGTCGCGCACGATGGAATCCAAGCAGCCCGGCCTGTACTTCATCGGCGAGGTCGTCGACGTGACCGGCTGGCTGGGCGGCTACAACTTCCAGTGGGCCTGGTCGAGCGCGCACGCCTGCGCGATGGCCTTGCCGCCCTGAGCACGCGCCCCGGGTCGATGGGCGCTCAACGTGGCAAGGCGTGCGCGGCGATGAACTCCCGCATGTGCTGGAAGAAGCGCTGGCGCGCCGCATCGGTGGCCCCGAGCGAGGCGCCGAGCGTCTGGCCGTTGCCCCAGGTGGCGCGCTGGCGCTGCAGCGGCCCGTACCAGGCGCTGTGCGCCATGTCTTCGAAGTAGGCGATGTCCACGTGGCCGCCGCGGCGGCGCACGGCCTCGGCCCACTGC
>CAIRBF010000320.1 GCA_903876715.1 uncultured beta proteobacterium | reverse complement strand
GCGGCATCGAAGGGCGGCGCCAGGGGCGGCGTGGGCAGGGCGGTGGCGTTCATGGCGAGGCCTTAAACAATATATTTGCAAATATATCATGTTCTGTTATATTGTCAACCACTGATGTTCGAGCCGGTGCTTCCGGCCCGACCCCGACGCAGGAGATCCCGATGACCGACGCCACGATCCGATCCTTCTTCGACCCCGCCACCTACACCGTCACCCATGTCGTCAGCGACCCGGCGACGAAGCGCGCGGCCCTCATCGACAGCGTGCTCGACTACGACCCGAAGTCGGGCCGCACGGCCACGCGCAGCGCCGATGCCGTGATCGCCCACGTGCGCGAGGCCGGGCTCACGGTGGACTGGCACCTCGAGACGCACGCCCACGCGGACCACCTCTCGGCCGCGCCCTACCTGAAGGCGCAGCTCGGCGGGCGCATCGCCATCGGCGAGCACATCCGCGACGTGCAGCGCGTCTTCAAGGGTCTGTTCAACGCCGCCGACCTGCGCACCGACGGCGGCGAGTTCGACCACCTGTTCCAGGACGGCGAGACCTTCGCTATCGGGCAGTTGCAGGCGCGCGTGCTGCACACGCCCGGCCACACCCCCGCCTGCGTGAGCTATGTCGTCGGGCGCGACGCCTTCGTCGGCGACACGCTGTTCATGCCCGACTACGGCACCGCGCGCTGCGACTTCCCCGGCGGCGACGCGCGCGTGCTCTACCAGTCCATCCGCAAGCTGCTCGCCCTGGGCGACGACCTGCGGCTGCACCTGTGCCACGACTACATGCCCGGCGGGCGCGAGGTGCGCTGGCAGACCACGGCCGGCGAGGAGCGGCAGGGCAACGTGCACGTGCGCGAGGGCGTCACCGAAGACGAGTTCGTGCAGATGCGCACCGCGCGCGACCGCACGCTCGACATGCCGGTGCTGATGCTGCCCGCGGTGCAGGTCAACGCCCGCGCCGGGCGCCTGCCGCCGGCCGAGGACAACGGCATCGCCTACCTGAAGATCCCGCTGAACGCGCTGTGAGCCCGCAACCGCGCCCCGGCGCCGACGCAGGCGCCCCCGAAAGGGCTGCGGCGTTCGCCGCGCCCGCCATCGAACCCGCAGCCCGCCTCCCGTGGGCCGCACGCTGGCGCGACTACCGTCGTGCGGCGCTCGGCGACGACCTGGTCGCGGCGATGATCGTGACGATCCTGCTCGTGCCGCAGAGCCTGGCCTATGCCCTGCTGGCCGGCCTGCCGCCGGTGGTGGGGGTGATGGCGAGCCTGCTGCCCATCGTCGCCTACGCCGCCTTCGGCTCGAGCACGACACTGGCGGTGGGGCCAGTGGCGGTGCTGTCGATGATGACGGCGCAGGCCATCGTACCCGCGGCGCAGGCGCACGGGGTGGGCGTGCACCTGGCGGCGATGGTGCTGGCCGTCGAGATCGCGGGGGTGTTCGTGCTGGCGCTGCTGCTGCGGCTGGACGTGTTCGCCGCGCTGCTGAGCGCGCCGGTGCTGCACGGCTTCGTCACCGGCGCGTCGCTGGTGATCGCCCTGGGCCAGCTGCCGGCGTTGCTGGGGGTGTCGGCACGCGGCAGCACGCTGACCGAGCTGCTGGAGAGCCTGGCACAGGCGCCCGGCATGGCGCCGCACGCGGCCACGGCGGTCGTGGGCGTGGGTGCGCTGACGCTGTTGTGGCTGATCCGCCGCTACGGGCTGAGGCTGCTGCGCGGGCTCGGCCTGCCCGCGCGCGCGGCCCAACTGTTGGCGCGCATGGCGCCGATGTTCGTGGTGGTGCTGGCGATTGCCGCGGTGACGGCGCTGCCTCAGGCGGTCCAGGGCGTGGCGCTGGCCGGGCGCGTGAGCCTGGGCGAGGGTCTGGCGTTCACGCCACTGTGGGAGGCTCCCGCCGGGCTGTGGCTGGCGCTGGCCGGGCCGGCGGCGCTGCTGGGGCTGGTGGCCTATGTGGAGAGCCTGGCGGTGGCGGAGGCCCTGGGCGCGCGCCGCGGCGAGAGGGTGCTGCCGCGGCGCGAACTGATGGGGCTGGCGGCCGCCAACGCGGCGGCCGGGCTCTCGGGCGCGATGCCGGTGACGGGCGGCTTCGCGCGCAGTATCGTGAACTTCGACGCGGGGGCGCGCACGCGGGTGGCGGGCGTGTGGACGGCCCTGTTCCTGGGGGTGACGATCCTGCTGCTGGGCGAGCTGCTGGGCGCGCTGCCGAAGGCGGTGCTGGCGGCCACCATCGTGGTGGCGGTGCTGTCGCTGGTGGACCTGCAGCCTTTCCGGGAGGCATGGCGCTGGTCGCGCGCGGAGTTCGGCCTGATGGTGCTGGTGACGGCGCTGACCGTGCTGGCCGGGGTGAAGGCGGCCTTGCTGGTGGGTGTGCTGGCGTCGATGGCGCTGCTGATGCAGCGTACCGCCCGGCCACACTGGGCCGAGGTGGGCCGCCTGCCGGGGACCGAGGTCTTCCGCAACGTGCGCCGCTTTGCGGTGGAGACGCTGCCGCAGGTGCTGGCGGTGCGCGTCGACGAGAGCCTGCTGTTCACGAATTCACGCTGGCTGGCCGAGACGCTGGAGAACCAGGCCGCCGCCCGACCGGGGCTGAAGCACCTGGTGCTGATGATGTCGGGCGTGAACGACATCGACTTCAGCGGCCTGGACAGCCTGCACCAGCTGGACCGCACCCTCGGCGCGCGCGGGGTCCGGCTGCACCTGTCGGAGGTGAAGGGACCGCTGCGGGACCGTCTGGCAGCCAGCGGGGTGCTTGACGATCTGTCTGGGCGCGTGTTCACGACCCAGGGGGACGCTTGGGAGGCGCTGGCACGGTTGGGGTCTGGTGCATCGGCTTCCGGTTGACCATCGACCTCAGACCGTGGGGCGCTTGCCATGCAACAGCGAACCGCATGATGTCGCTACACTGGCGTGGTTTCAACAGTTTTTGTAGGGACCAAGGGGCACCCCCGAGAGCCGCGGTCCCGCCTCAAGAGGAGCCGCAGGTGAATGTCCGCTTTGCCACCAAGTGTGTGGCCTGGTCTCTGGCTGCCTTGTTGGTCGCGGGCATGGCCCAGGCCAAGGATCGCTTGACGGTTGATCTGGTCAACGAACCTTCGTCTCTCGACCCGCATGTCCAGTGGAATCCGGACAGCTATTTCGTCTACCGCAACATCTTCGACAACCTGCTGACCCGCGACGATCAGGGCGAGATCACACCTCAGATCGCCACCACCTGGAAGCAGGTGTCCGACACGGTGACCGAGTTCAGGATCCGCACCGACGTCGTCTTCCATGACGGGCAGAGGCTCAAGCCTGAGGATGTGGTGTACAGCGTCCAACGGATCGTCGATCCGAAGTTCGCCAGCCCTCAGCGTGGGCAGTTCGACTCCATCGTCAAGGCCGAATCGGTCGGAGCCGACACGGTTCGGCTGACCACCAGCAAACCGTACCCGGCCCTGCTCGCGCAACTGGTCAAGTTGTCGATCGTGCCCAAGCACGTGGTCGAGGCCGTCGGCAAGCAGGCGTTCAACCTTCAGCCCGTGGGCAGCGGGCCTTACCGCTTCCAGGGCTGGCAACGGGGTGTGGCCGTGACGCTGGTGCGGCACGACGCCTACTGGGGCGCCAAGGGGCCGTTCCCGACGGTGACATTCCGGGCTGTGCCCGATGCCGCGACCCGGGTCGCCAACCTGCAGGCGGGCACCAGTGATCTGGCAGTCACGCTGGATTCCGACCTGGCGCAGAGTCTGAGGAGGTCGTCCAGGGCGCAGGTGCTTTCCGTGCCGACCGAGCGGGTGGCGTATATCCGGCTGAACACGGTCAAGGCGCCGCTGGACAACCTCAAGATCAGAAGGGCGGTCAGTCTGGCCCTGGACCGCCAAGCCATGGTCGACGGGATCCTGGGCGGCTTCGACAAGCCGGTCGGGCAGATGCTGACCACGGCCCACGTGGGCTATGCCGCCAATCTGCCGGCACCGCGATACGACGTCGAAGCGGCCAAGGCACTGGTCAAGGAGGCCGGCAGCGCAGCGCAGGTGGAGATCGAACTCGCGACTTCTCCGGTTTTCGATCAGCGCATCGTGCAGGCGATCCAGCAGATGCTGACCGACGTGGGCCTGAAGGTGAAGATCAACATGTCCGACATGGCGACCTACCTGAAGCGCGCGCAAGGCGGGCTCGACCAGGTTCCGCAGATCAGCTTCGGCCGGTGGTCCTGCGCCTGTCAGGATGCCGATGGCGTGTTGTTCCCCTTGCTGCACAAGTCCAGTTCCTGGTCGGCATTCCGCAATGCGCGGGCCGATGCGCTGCTGGAAGAGGCCCGCAGCACGCTGGATGCGGGCAAGCGTCTGCAGGCTTATCGCAGCGTCGGTGAGATCGTCGTCAGCGAGGTGCCCCTGGTGCCGCTGTACCAGAGTGCCGCGCTCTATGGCGCGGCCAAAGGGCTGCAATGGAAGCCGACACCGTCGGAAAGTCTCTTCATCAACCGCATGAGCTGGAAGGACTGACCAGCGAGGCCGAGTCAGCCCAGTCGAGCCTTCGCGGGTCGATCGATGGTCCGTTTCCTTTGGCGACGCCTTCAGCAGGCCGTCGTCACCTTGTGGGGTGTGGTCACACTGGTGTTCTTCCTGCAGCGTTTGGCAGGTGACCCCACCTTTCTGCTCGTGCCGGAGACGGCAACCCAGGCAGATATCGATGCGCTGCGTCATGCCTTGGGTTTCGATCGCCCTCTGCTCGCTCAGTACCTGAGCTTCCTGGGGCAGTTGGTTCGGATGGACCTGGGCGTGTCGGTGGTGCAGAACATCCCGGTCGTCGACATCCTGGCCTCTCGGCTGCCCTACACGCTCGAGCTCGCCGCCGGGGCCCTGGCGGTGGCGGTGGGTCTCGGGGTGCCCGCTGGGGTGGTGCTGGCGATGCGGCGCCAGAGCTGGTGGGCCCGATGGATCGGCGCCCTCGTGTTTGCTGCCCAGAGCATGCCCACGTTCTGGAGCGGGATCCTGCTGATCCTCGTCTTTGCCGTCACCCTCGGCTGGTTGCCGCCGTCCTCGGTTGGCGGGCCGGCGCATCTGGTGCTGCCCTCGATTGCGCTGGGCCTGCTGAGCATGGCGACCTTCGCCCGCATGACGCGAACGTCCTTGCTGGACGAGTCGACCAAGGACTACGCGCGCAGCGCGCGGGCTCGCGGGGCTGCGCCCATGCGGATCCTCTGGCGGCACCTCGCGCGCAACGCCTCCATACCCGTCATCACCGTGGCGGCGATCGAGATTGCCAACCTTCTTGCGGGGGCCGTCATCGTCGAGACGGTTTTTGCCTGGCCTGGTCTGGGCCAGGTCACCGTGCAGGCGATCCTGGCGCGTGACTTCATGGTGGTTCAAGGGGTCGTGCTCCTTGGCGCCTTCGTGACGGTGGTGCTGAATCTGCTCGCCGACCTGCTGTACAGCGCGGTGGATCCCCGGATCCGTCTGGACGGAAGCTCGGCATGAAGGCCCGGTCCTGGCGGTGGGCCGTACCCCTTGCGGTGATCACGGTGGTGGTGGTGCTGGCGGTGTTCGCTGACGTGATCGCGCCCTACGACCCGAATGCGCAGAACCTGCTTGGTCGCCTGAAGCCCCCGGGGACCCAGTCGCGGACCTGGCACTACCTGCTGGGCAGCGACGAACTGGGACGAGACCTGCTCAGCAGATTGATCCATGGCG